>JAHDDR010000039.1 GCA_020629255.1 Saprospiraceae bacterium
AAATTCTCCCGTTCTGCCGAAGACATGTATGATGATTATGGTAGTTCCGGCTTAGGTTTGGCAATTTGCAAACGCTTGGTCGATTTACAAAATGGTAAAATTGAAGCATCGAGTGAAGTGGGTGAAGGAACCGAGTTCAGGGTTTATCTTCCTTATACCCTTGTCGAAGAAGATAAAACGGATAAAGCATCTACAGAAACATCTTACGAGCATCTTTCAGGGAATAAGATTTTGGTGGTTGAGGATAACAAAATCAACCAATTGGTGGTGGCTAAGATGTTGAAGAAACTCAATATAGAGGTCGTCACCGCAGATAATGGTCAGGAAGCATTGGAAGCCATGAGCCAATCTTATTTCGACCTCATCCTTATGGACATTCAAATGCCCATCATGGATGGTTATAGAGCCACTGCCGAAATTAGAAAATCGGTAGATCCCAGGGTAAGGGATATTCCTATTATCGCCCTTACCGCTTCCGCTTATCTGACCGAAAAGGAAAAAGCCAAATTATTCGGGATGGACGATCACGTAGGCAAGCCCTTCGGTCCGGAAGACCTCTTGGATAAAATCAGTTATCACATCAAATTGAATGAGATGGTTTGATAACAAAAAACCGCTATGAAATTTCATAGCGGTTTTTTGTTATTAGGAAAACTCCCCTACCAATCGATCCACCAATTTCCGTACTCCGGTGGTTGCTTTTTCTGCTATAATTTCCAGATTGGCTGCTTGGTTGAGTTCATAATTGGCTTTGGGAAAAGGATCCACATAATAAATCGGAATGCCATGGGGGGCATAACCCGATAAGCCGGCTGCCGGATATACTTGCAAAGAGGTTCCAACAATAATCAATATATCTGCAATTGAGGTTATTGCGGCAGCCTTATCCAACATCGGAACTGCTTCGCCGAACCAAACGATGTGCGGACGAAGTTGTGATCCTTTATCACATTTATCACTTTCGGTTACATCTCCTTCCCAATCATAAATTAAAGAAGGATCGACCGTACTGCGAACTTTCCTCAACTCGCCGTGCAGATGAAGAATTCTTTTGCTCCCTGCCCGTTCGTGTAAATCATCTACATTTTGGGTGACGATACAAACTTCGAAATGCTCATCCAATTCTGCCAATGCCTTATGCCCTCCGTTCGGTTCAACTTCGTGGAGTTGTTTCCGACGTTGATTATAAAAGTCCTGAACCAAGGCTCTATTTTTACGCCATCCTTGGGGCGAGGCCACTTCCATCACATCATGCCCTTCCCATAAACCGTTAGAGTCTCTAAAGGTTTTGATCCCACTTTCTGCACTGATACCTGCCCCTGTTAATACTACTATTTTTTTCTTTTTCATAATTGTTCCTTTTTTTATAATGCCACACACATCAACAACAAATTTTATATGTTTAGTTCCCAAACAAAGAGAACTTTAGTTTATCCACATTTTGCCAACATACTACATAAAAAATTTGCTCCTTTTTAGACTTCAAGTATTACCTTTGCAGCCAAATTAGAAAACCTCTTTTAAATCATATTTTATGGCAAAGTATAAATTTGAATACATCTGGCTTGATGGCTACAAGCCAGAACCTATGATCCGAAGTAAAACTAAGGTTTTAGAATTGGATTTTTATCACGGCGACGTGAACATTCTACCCATGTGGTCTTTCGATGGTAGTTCTACCCAACAAGCAGAAGGGCATTCATCCGACTGCCTTCTAAAACCTTGTTCTGTTTATTTGGATGGAGCCAGAGAAAATGGCTTTTTTGTAGTGTGTGAAGTCTTGAACCCGGATGGTACACCACATGCATCCAATAGCCGTGCATCGATTGATGATGACCCAGATTTCTGGTTCGGATTCGAACAGGAATATGTGTTGGTTAAAAATGACATTCCTTTGGGTTTTCCTAAAAATGGATACCCTAAACCACAAGGGCCTTATTACTGTTCCGTAGGAACCGGTAATGTAGCGGGTCGTGAATTGGTAGAAGAACACTTGGATTTGTGCTTGGAAGCCGGATTGGATATCACGGGAATCAATGCGGAAGTCATGTTGGGACAATGGGAATTCCAATGTCTAGGACGAGGAGGTAAAAAATCAGGTGATGATTTGACTTTAGCACGTTATCTTTTACATCGTGTAGCAGAAGAGTATGATGTACATATCGAATTCCACCCTAAACCGATTAAGGGCGATTGGAACGGTTCGGGTATGCACGCTAACTTCTCAAATAAAAGAATGAGGGAAAAAGGAGGCAAACGTTACTTCGAAAAAATCTGTAAAGCATTGGAAAAAAACCATAAAGATCATATTGCCGTTTATGGTTCTGACAATGACCTAAGATTGACCGGCCTTCACGAAACACAAAGTATCGAGAAATTCTCTTATGGTATTTCTGATAGGGGTGCTTCCATCCGTATTCCAATTTCTGTTGGTAAAACTTGGAAAGGATACTTGGAAGACAGAAGACCAGCTTCTAATGCAGATCCTTATAAAGTTGCTGCTGCAATCATTAAAACCGTAAAATCGGTCTAAACATATTACACCTTTCTTATATGTACGATAGCCGATCCGTTTTGGATTGGCTATCGTCTTTTTTGTCCATCTGCTTGGTTTCATCGTATAAATCCTAGAAAAAGTCGAAGTAAATGGACTTTCACCCTTAATTTTTCTAATTTTCAAGCTCAAATCGGGCAATCATAAAATACTTATTCCCTATTGGGGAACGTTTTCTTTTTGCCTACCATTACAGACGAAATTTTAACTAAACAAGACGACGATGTTAAGAGCAATTATTGTTGATGATGAGCCTTTGGCTTTGGACATTTTGGAAACCTTCATTTCACGCATTCCGGGTACGGTAGAATTGGTCAGGAAATGTAGCAATGCATTGGAAGCGCAACAAGCATTAGAATCGGAGAATATCGATTTGATGTTTTTGGATATCCAAATGCCACAGCTGACCGGTGTTGATTTTCTAAGGAGTTTACAGAACCCTCCTATGGTGATTTTTACGACCGCCTACTCAGAATATGCCATAGAAGGTTTTGAACTGAATGCTGTAGACTATCTATTAAAACCTATTTCTTTTGAACGTTTCATGAAAGCGGTAAATCGAGCTGCCGAATTAAATGACCTCCAAAGCCAAGGAGAAATTCCAGAAAGTGATGAAATAGAAACGGGTGCAGATTTCATTTTTGTAAAATCCGATAAAAAATTAGTCAAAGTAAAATATGAAGACATCATTTACATTGAAGGATTAAAAGATTATGTCATTATTCGGATGGAAACGGGACGGGTCATCACACTACAAACCATGAAGAGTTTGGATGCCAAATTGCCTTCGAAAATTTTCAAACGGATACACCGTTCTTATATCGTGAACATGAATAAGATCTGTGCTGTGATGGGCAACATGATCGAAGTTCAGGAAAAAGGAGAAATCAAGCACCTTCCTATCGGGAAGAATTATAGGGAAGAATTGCTTTCGCTCATCAATAAAAATCGTTTATAGATAGGATGAATCCTTCCCTCATCCCATACCTAAAACAAAAATGGAATGTTTCCCACCTCCGAGCAACGCCTGTCGGAGGTGGGGATATTAATCGAGCGTATTGTCTGACTTCCGAAAAGGGAAAAAATTTCATCAAATGCAATATCGCCGATCGCTTTCCCCGCATGTTCGAACGGGAGGCCGAAGGACTTCGGCTTTTGAAATCGACCAATAGCATCAGAATTCCTAAGGTATTGGAATATGGAGAAGTCAAAAATACTTCGTTTCTATTATTGGAATGGATTGAGGAAAATGGACTAAAAAACAATCTATATTGGACAACTTTCGGGCAGCAACTCGCGACCCTACACCAAAATACCCGACCCTTTTTTGGTTTATCCCATTCCAATTATATTGGGCGATTGCCGCAAGATAACAATGACCACGAAAAGGCCAACGATTTTTTCATTTTCGAAAGGCTAGAACCACAAATCATGATGGCAGAGCAAAAAGACCATATAGATTCGGATCTTAGACATGCCTTCGAACAACTTTATCAAAAATTGCCTCAAATCCTACCCGAAGAAAATCCGGCTCTGATTCATGGTGATTTATGGTCGGGTAATTGGATGTCGGATGAAAAAGGAAATCCGGCTCTGATAGATCCTGCCGTCAGTTATGCTCCTCGGGAAATGGATTTGGCTATGCTGCTGCTGTTTGGTCGTCCGCCTTCCATTTTTTTCGAGTCCTATCAAAACATATATCCCTTAGCATCAAATTGGGAAGAATGCTTGGAAATTTATCAATTATACTATCTCTTGGTGCATGTCAATCTATTTGGAACGAGTTATTTGACTCCCATTCGTAATACTTTGGATAAATATGTATAATTTCGTAACCGAAATTTTGTTGTAGTTTTTTAAGCGTATGGAAAACCAACCCAACCCACAAGGCGAACCCGGAACGATCGATCCTCAATCCAAGGAAAGAATCAACAATGGTTTCTGGGAATTGATATATGGCTTGAGCGATTTTTTCAAACAAATGTTCGAGCTACAAAGCGATTTGGACAGACCCGGCACCATTGAAAATATCAAGAACAATAAGCGGATGCAAGGAGCCAATGTTTGGCTGCTCATCTGTTCTATTATGGTGGCATCCATCGGTTTGGACATCAATTCACAGGCCGTCATCATTGGTGCCATGTTGATTTCGCCCCTAATGTCTCCTATTCTCGGCGTTGGTTTGGGTGTCGGTATCAATGACAAAGAAACCTTATACATCTCTTTACGGCATTTTGGATTGGCGATTATCATCGCTTTGATAACCAGTATTATTTATTTTTTGATTTCTCCTTACGGAGAAATGACCGAGCAAATACAAGCCCGTACCGTTCCGACATTCTTAGACGCTATGGTCGCTGTATTTGGTGGTTTGGCGGGTATTGTTTCATCATCAAGAAAAGACAAATCGAATGCGATACCGGGTGTAGCCATCGCTACGGCATTGATGCCGCCACTTTGTGTTGCCGGTTTTGGTATTGCCAAATGGGATTGGAGTGTTTTCATCAATTCATTTTATCTCTTTTTCCTCAACTCGGTTTTCATTGCTCTAACCACTTATCTGATTGTTCGATTTTTACGATTCCCGTATACGTCTTATTTAAATCGTAAAGAAAAATATAGAACCACCGTCATTGTTACCATTTTCAGTATTGTGGTATTGATTCCCAGTGCCTACATTCTTTATAATGTATGGAAGGAACAGCAGCAAAAACGTGCTATTTCTACTTTTATGATGGATGAATTCAGTTCTTCTACCAGAGATTATCTGAGCCATACTGTTAGAAAAAGGGATTCGATTAATTATGTAATTGTGGATTATTATTCTTCCGAATTATCCACAATTACTGAAGAGGAAAAATTGAATTTTGAAGAATCATTGGCTCGTTGTGGTATAGAGAATCCAACCATCATACCTAGAGGAACGTCGAATGCTGAAGCTCTCCTGGATAAGGAATTAGGGAAATTGGAAGAGAAGAATAACCAACAACTCGATGAATTTGCCAAAAGGGAAGCAGAAAAGGATCAGAAAATACGAGAATTGGAAATGAGAGCAGATAGTATTCAGAATGCGACTACCTTAAAGTCTATTGTAGATGAAGCCAAAGTCTTCCTTCCTAATCTCGTAGATGTGGATCTTGTGGACAGTCGTTTTGACAAGATTCCTATTTTATTAATTAAATGGGATGATCCTTTGTATTCGTCGAATGTTGACAAGGAATTGCTCTATAAATTCGTCAAAATAAAAACCCAATTGGATACCTTGGTTGTTTATTAATTGGTACAGCCCCAATAACCATAAGTGTAATTGCGAATGTGGTATTATTATCTTTTGTTTTTATTGGGTTATCCCTTAATGGGAGCTATGCTGGGTTGGTTTACCAATTATCTAGCGGTAAAAATGTTGTTCCATCCTAAAGAACCCTTCACCATCTTTAAGTTTTGGAAATTCAAGGGGATTACATTTCAAGGTATTTTTCCGAAAAGGCAGAAACAAATTGCTATTCAAATCGGAAAGGTGGTGGCGGATGAATTATTATCGATAGAAGATATCAAGGATAAAGTGGTTACAAAAGAGAGCATGGATAATATCTATGCACAAGTTGAAGTGAAAATGGATAACTTCATGCAAGGTCGGATGATTGAAAAATTTCCTTTCTTATCCATGCTTGCCAGCCGTAAACTTAAAATGGATATCCGCAACCAAATGTTGGATGAAGTGAAAGTGCAACTCCCCGATATGATGGATAAATACATCCAACACTTCGAGGAAAATCTTGACATCCAAGAAATGATTACTGAAAAATTTTCAGAACTTTCTACTGATAGGCTGGAACAAGTCATGAATGATATCTTGAGCAAAGAATTCAAATTCATTGAAATATTAGGAGGTGTTATTGGTTTTATCGTCGGTTTGATTCAAGGAGGTATCGCTTGTTTAATGATTTAGAGCCTTCTCCATTTTTCTTTCTTATCTTTGGGGTGTTCAAAACAAAACTCCCTGTATTATGAAAAATATAATAGTTCTATTTTTTTCTTTTTCTACTGTTCTCTTTTTTTCTTGCCAAAACCAAAGCACAGAGACGGCGGCTCAATCCCAAGATGTAGCTTTTGATCAATTCAAAAATAATTTCATTGAACAATTATGGGAAACGTATCCAGGATGGGCGACATACGAGGGGTACTACAAATATGCTGATATCCTTACCATTCCAAATCAGGCAACAAGAGATAAGGAATCTTCATTTATTAATGCCATTCGGGATTCTCTAGAAAAATATCCCACTCAAAATTTAAAACCGAACAATCAAACGGATTTTAAAATGATCCAAAACTTCCTCAATTCAAATGAATGGGAGAACAATACATTTAAATCCTTCGAATGGAACCCATCACAATATAATGTGGGCGGTTCCATTAATCGTTTATTCATTTCTGATTATAAATCGTTGGATGAAAAATTAAGGGATATTTCTAAAAAAATGATAAATATTCCTGAGTATTATTTAACAGCAAAAAATAATTTAAAAAATCCTACTCAAGAACATACGGGATTGGGCATCCAACAAAATGAAGGAGCCTTAACTGTTTTCGGAGACAAATTATTGGATTCTTTAAATTTATCTCAATTAAGTATAGAAGAAAAAGACAACTTCAAAAAAAGAATGGATGATGCTAAAAAATCCATCAATGATTATATTTCTTTTCTAAAGGGTTTCCAAGAAAAAAATAAGGCAGATAAAAACAATTGGAAAGATTTCAGGATCGGAGAAAAATTATTTTCTGAAAAATTCGACTTTGATATCGTGTCCGGATTTTCTGCTATAGAAATGTATCATAAAGCATTAAGTCATAAAAAAGAATTACATCAAGAAATGGCAAAAATTTCCCATCAAATTTGGGAAAAGCATATGGGCAAAAAAGAAAAACCTCAAGAAGAATTAATCATGATAAAACAATTGATCGAAAAAATTTCGGAACGACATGTCACCAGAAAAGATTTCATCAAATCTATCAGAACCCAAATTCCAGAGCTGACTGCTTTCGTTAAAGAAAAAGATTTATTATATCTCGATCCTAGTAAACCTTTAAAGGTTCGACCAACGCCTGAGTACATGAGGGGTTTTGCCGGTGCATCTATTTCTTCGCCTGGTCCTTACGATAAAAATGCACCCACCTATTATAATGTCACTCCTTTGGATCATTATGATGATGCCGGTGCTGAATCTTATTTAAGAGAATACAATTATTATGTTTTGCAAATATTAAACATCCACGAAGCCATACCAGGGCATTATGCACAATTGGTTTATGCTAACAAATCGCCTTCATTAATTAAATCCATTTTAGGCAACGGTGCGATGGTTGAAGGCTGGGCAGTATATACCGAACGTATGATGCTCGAAGAAGGCTACGGAAATCATGAACCTGAAATGTGGCTCATGTACAACAAATGGAATTTAAGAGTTACTTGCAATACCATTATTGATTATGGCATACACGCCCTGGGCTGGGATAAAGAAAAAGTAATGGATATTTTATTGAATGAAGCTTTTCAAGAAGAATCTGAAGCAAAAGGAAAATGGAAAAGAGCAACGGTGAGCCAAGTCCAACTATGTAGTTATTTTTCGGGCTTCAAAGAAATTTATGAATTCAGGGAACAATTGAAAAAAGAACAAGGAGAAGATTTTAAATTGAAGGATTTCCATGAACAATTTTTAAGTTATGGTTCCGCTCCGGTTAAATATGTAAAGGAATTAATGATGGAGTAGATATTTAGATTTAAAGACTTTTAGATATTTAGATTTAGTTTTTTCCTTTTTTAATAGAAATATGTATTACCAAATATAAAATCGTTATGAAATATTTATTTTATTTTATTTTCTCTTGCATGATTCTTACTGCTTGTAATAGCAGTACGCAAGAAGCTCCTCAACAGGGAGGGGAAACAACAGCAACCCAAGTTATTCATTTATCGGCTCAAGAGTTCAAGGCGAAAATGGATGAATTACCCGACGAACAAATTGTGGATGTTCGTACACCAGAAGAAATTGCACAAGGTTACATACCTAACGCTAAGCACATGAACATTAGGGACTCCAATTTCAAAGACAACATTGCTACTTTGGACAGAAGCAAACCGCTTATGGTTTATTGTGCTGCCGGAGGACGAAGCAAAAAAGCATGTAGAAAAATAAAAGATATGGGCTTTTCAGCAATCTACGAATTAGATTCCGGCTTCGGAGGTTGGACACAGGAAAATTTTCCAGTGGCTAAATAATTTATTCAAAAAGGATTCTAGAATTATAAAAAACAAACTCTAGAATCCTTTTACCCAACAAATTTTTCATTAAAAAAATCAAGCACTTAATTCTATTTAAGGATATACATTTCAATTTTCATTTACAATGCCATACGCGAAATCTTTAGACGAATTTTACAATAACTTAGAATTGGGTTGGAAAAAAGAATTAATTCTAAAATTAAGAAAAATTATTTTATCTACCGAATTGAAAGAAACTTTAAAATGGGGTGTTCCTGTCTTCGTGTATAATAAAAAAAACATTGTAGGCTTGGCTAGTTTCAAAAAGCATTGTGCCATTTGGTTTTATCAGGGAGGCTTGTTAAAAGACAAAGAACAATTATTATTTAATGCCCAAGAAGGAAAAACAAAAGCTCTCAGACAATGGCGTTTTCTTGAAAACGATCCCGTACCTGAAAAGAAAATCAAATCTTATGTAGTAGAAGCCATCCAAAACCAGAAAGAAGGGAAGGAAATTAAACCCGACAAAACAAAAAAAGAAATTATTATTCCCGAATTAATGGCAAAAGAATTTGAAAAAAATAAGGAATTGAAAAAAATATTTTCGAGTTTATCTTATTCTCACCAAAAAGAATACGTGGAACATATTCATGATGCAAAAAAAGAAAGCACTAAAGTTCGTCGACTGGAAAAAATCATCCCGATGATTTTAGATAAAAAAGGTTTACATGATAAATATAAAAATTGTTAGCATCGGAATCCTATAACAACATCATTCATACCTCAAACTCTCAATAGGATCCAAGGCACTGGCCCGCATGGCCGGATACAAACCGGAAAACACACCTACAATAAAACAAATCACAAAACCGAGAGCCATCCAACCCCAAGGAATAAAAAAGCTTCCTTGCATCAACATCGACACACCATTTCCAAAAATGATTCCGAAAATGATTCCGAAAATCCCACCCAAGATGGAAATAACAACGGCTTCCGTCAAAAATTGAATTAAGATATTATTACTGGTCGCCCCAACGGCTTTACAAATGCCAATTTCGCGGGTTCTTTCTGTTACTGACACCAACATAATATTCATCAGTCCAATGGCTGCTCCTAGCAAAGTAGCAAAACCGATAAAAATAGTTGCCCAACGAATGGTCACCGTATTATCTTTTAAAATTTCCAACACCCCATCGCTCTTGAAAATTTCAAAATCATTGTCCTCTCCTGCTTTCAATTTCCGGATGTTCCGGAATATCCCAATTGCTGCCGATTCAGCCTCCATCATTTGGGTTGCATCCTTGGTTTTTACATTCACATTATAATTCTTATTGGGTGTATCATAATAACGGATGGCATTTGTAATCGGAATAAAAACCATCTTGTCCTCATTAGAAGACATACTCGCACCTTTCGATTCCAGCACCCCCACTACCTTATACTTAACGTTACCATTGGAAATGGTTTTTCCTAAAGCCTTCGTCGGTTCACTATCGAAAAGCAGATTCACCATTTCATTTCCAATAACGGCACGATGATCCCCATTTTCCATTTCCGTCTCATTAAAATTCCGACCTTCATTTATTTTAAGTCCCCTAGAATCCAAATATTCCCGATCGATGCCCACCACAGAAACATTGGGGTTCGATTTATTATCCTTGTATTTAACCGTAGCCAAAGATGTACACGAAACAGAAATACTCACTTCCGCGGGAAAATCATAACGTTCCTTGAAAGCCATTGCCTGATCGAAAGAAATCACATCGCCCCTTTTTGCCCGCTTCCCTCTACGATTCCCCGAAAGACTATTCCCTTTTCGTTCTATTCCGAAAGAATTGGCACCTACCGAAGAAAGGTTCGTCGTCATCGAATATAATATAGCATCCAAAGCTGCCAAAATACCCACCAAGGCACCAATCCCTACAGCAATAATTGATAAGGTGATGATGCTCCTGAGCAAGTTGGCTCTAATGGCAATGAGTGCTAATTTTATATTTTCCGCTAAGTTCATTTTCTTCTTTTCCTATTTCCAACGGAAAAGTAACAAGAAAAATCAACTTAGGTTGAGGGATTAGAAATACGTTTCCTTTATTTCGATGAATCTTGATATTTATTAGATGACAAGTTTTCCCTATCTCTATGGAAAAAACAATATTATTTGTAAATTGGTCGATCCAGATGTAAAAATAAAACCATCATAATTACAGTTATTTAGTTGTACACCATAAATTTTGAGGAAAACCATGATGACCAAACTGAAATTTTATTCCCTTTTATTCTTGGGATTTTGCATCAGCCAGAATCTTTTTGCCAAAGAATTCGAAATCAATGATTTCGACAATCCCAACAATGAAGACCGAAAGGCTTACATTGAAAAATACAAGTATATCGCCATGGAAGAAATGGCGAGACATCGAATACCCGCTAGTATCAAACTGGCACAAGGTATTCTAGAATCTGCAGATGGCAAGAGTCGTTTGGCATCCGATGCCAACAATCATTTTGGCATGAAATGCGGCACCAAATGGCAAGGAGAAACTTTTTATTTAAAAGATGATGATTATGACAGCAATGGAAATTTGGTTAAATCCTGTTTCCGTTCTTACGAGAAAGCCGAGGAGTCCTATTATGCTCATTCCCAATTTTTACGCAATCCGGAAAAAGAATTCCGTTATGGTTTTCTTTTCAATTTGGACATCAAAGATTATAGGGCTTGGGCCAAAGGACTGAAGGCTTCGGGTTATGCCACCAATCCAGAGTATGCTAATATCTTAATTCGGATAATAGAAACCAATAGGTTATATCAGTATGATGAATTGACCCGCATGCCTGTCAATTTTCCCGATATCCAATTAATTCCTTCCGGTCCCATCGCATCCAACAACAATACACCCAAACCACCTTTGACCAATCGTCCCGCAGTTAAGAACGAAGTGGTGTTGAACAACGGCTTGAGAATGATTTTCGCTTCAGAAGGGGACACGCCCAAAAGCATGGGAGAATTTTTCGGTATTTCTGCCAAAAAACTATCTCGTTATAACGAATTCTACGAATATGAAAGAATGCCTTTGGCCGATGGAGATCGAGTTTATCTCCAACCCAAACGCAAAGCGTGGAAAGGCTTGGAAAAAGAACATGTAGTAAAGGCAAGTGAATCGATGTATTCCATTGCTCAGATGTATGGTGTGAAAATCAATAAACTATACAAACGGAACCGAATGGAAAAGGGAATGGAGCCAGCCCCGGGGCAAAAAATCTACGTTCGGGGAAAAAGACCCCGCAGCAGTGCTGTCAAAATTAGAAAAGAAGGCATTCCAACTCGCCCCAGCATCCCTAAACCCAATGATCCCGAAATTGCTGTTTTGGATAAAAATAATGTAGCAGATGAAATCAAAAATAAAGTAAAAGCTTTTGATTTGAATAAGCGAATCGATGCTTATGCTAAAATTACAGATGGCACTTACCGCCCACCTGTAACCACAACACATCCTACTACGACAACCCACTACCCTACTACTACAACACCTACTCGACCAACACCGCCTACCCGACCTGTTGCGACAACTCCTTTGGGTCCGGATATTATTACCTATCCTCCTACCCACCCCACAACAACACCAACTACGCCTACACCACCAAGGCCTACTGTTACTTATCCAACAACACCGCCACCAGCACCGCCCGTAACACAACCTACCCCAGCACCACCTTCTTCTCCAGCTATTTACCATACAGTGCAAGGAGGAGAAACATTGTACGCTATTTCAAAAAAATATAGTATTACAGTTGGGCAAATCAAAGCCTTGAACAATCTAAACAGCAACTTGATTTCTGTTGGGCAAAAATTAAGAGTAAGGTAACTTTTTAGATCGAGACAACTAAAAATCCCCCGAATCTAGGTATCAGATTCGGGGGATTTTTATTATTTCCAAAGTAACAGAAAATTCAACTCCTATAACTTTAATAATTTGATAGTTCCTCCTTGTTGTCCATCATTCAAACGAAGGAAATAAACACCGGAAGTCCAATCGGAAGCATCGAAACTGATTACATCCGAACCATTAATTTGGATATTATTACGTTGAACAACCCTTCTTCCCAGAGCATCAAAAACACCAATTTCCAAATCTTTCCATTCAGTGGTATGGATTCTGATATTCAAATCATCATTGAATGGATTGGATAAAACACCCACACTGGATAAGCCAGAAATATCTTCAAGGGAAGACGTATTATCTTCTACTTCTATATTAAGGGTTGTTGTATTGGGACACTCTCCATCAAAAACTGTAAGCGTTACAGTATACGTTCCCGTTTCTGTATAAGTATGACTTGGGTTCTGTTCCGTGGATATATCACTACCATCTCCAAAATCCCATTCCCACGAAGTAGCCGTGGCAGATGTGCCTGTAAAATCGACATCGCCAGAAATGGCAAGATCCAATGTTGTTTCAGAAGCAGTAGCCTCTACTTCAGGTCCCTTTACGACTACTTGGGCCACCAACACCTGTTCTCCTGTACCAAATTCATTTGTTGCCATGAAAGTAATATCGAATGTTCCTACTTCATTATAAACAATAGTCGGATTTTGCTCGAATGCCACTTTAGGAGTACCACCAGGAACATTCCAAAAATAAGAATCCGCAGAGTTCGTAGCTGTCCCCATTAAATCCAAAGATTCCCCCACACAAATTTCTACTTGCATATCGGGCGATGTTATGGTTACCTCTGGTGCAGATGAGTTATTGGAACAAGTATTATTTATCAGTCCATTCCGTTCATTTTCCAAAACGCCCCGCATCAAAGCTGCTTGCTCTACGGTGAAGGTAGACATACAGGTTTCATCGGCATAATCCATGTAGTTTTCATACATATCCGGAAGGTCAGGATTGCCTTCCGTACAAGAGTTCTGAGTAGCATTACAAGCAAATTGAGAAGGAATCCCTTGGTTCGGAGTATCGGAGATTTCATCATCAACACTACAATCCGGAATACCCAATTGAGCTGTAAGTCCATCGCCCCAAATATGTCTTAATCCTAAATAATGACCTACTTCATGAGCTAAAGTACGTCCCTCGATGGCGATACTCGTTCCGGATACAGAGAATTCTGAATCAATATTAAAAGCAGGAGCATGGACAACCACTCCATCCAATCCAGGAGAAGGAGCAGACTGTCCGGCCGGCCAGTTAGGAAGCCCCGCCGGAGGATAAGCATATCCCAATAATCCGGCACCTCCACCAATAAAACAAACCCAAATATTCAAATGAGAACTGGGATCTACGGCATCACTACCTCCTTCGGACGTTTGTTTTACATTATCGGGCAATGAACCGAACAAGCTAAAATCAAAACTAGCTGTCGTTTCTACTCTTTTAATTTCTTGTAAGCAAAATTCGATACCGGAATCATTGGCTACATCATCAAATTCAGTCCTGATATCAACTTGGTTGGCATTCGCTTGTCTATAATCTTCATTCAATCTATTCATTACGGCATAGATCTGATCGTCTGAAATATTATGTGTTGGATTTTTCCAAACCACATGTACCACTACTGGAATGGTATAGACAGGTGTTCCTCCACCTTTGGTAAAGGTACTGCCCTTTTCTTTGGCTTCATTGAAAGTAGCCTTTACAGCTTCTGTATATCCGGGATATGTTTGTTCCATTTGCTGCATAGCATGATCATGCCCACAACGATGTATGGTTTGGCTATTCGCCCATAAAAAACTACAGCAAAATAGTAGAATGTAATAGTATTTGTTCATTATAAATAAATTATGATTTAAAGGTGTTTTAAATTTTTGATTTACGAAAATACATCAAAAGCATGGTTTATGATAAAAAATTTATACATAAGGACAGTAATTGTCGGGAATGGATAGGAAGTTCATCTGATGAATAAGGATGTTTCCCTCCAAAAACATGATTGGCATCCTCCATAATTTCCAATTGTATATTCTGATTCCATTCTTTCAGTTTCAATCCGGCCGTTAAAGGAACAGCAGGATCTTCGGTTCCATGAATGAGCAACCAAGGCTTTGAAAAATTCTTTGTTGCTTTTTCAACATCATATTTATCTTTATTTTTTGTGATGTCTTCATGCAATTGGTAATACAAAGGCATTTCTTGTTTCGTCCTTCCATTCATGATGTACCAAACCCCTTTTTCTTTCCATTTTTCCAATAACTCAGGGTTATTTGAGGCATAACCCAAACTATTGACGGATGCCCAAGTAATTAATTTTTTCACTCTAGGATCATGATAAGCTTTTATGATCGATACTCCCCCTCCCCGGCTATGACCTATCAATGTTATCTTATCTAAATCGTATTCCGAATGGTTTTCTCTCTCGAGCCAATCCATAACAGAACCGATATCATCCAGCTCTTTGGTATAATTATTCATACCAAAGGCTTCCAAATCCCCAAACTCCAAAGGAGCTTCGGGCGTGGTTCCATTAAATGAGAAATTGAAGGAAACGAAGAAAAAACCAGCTTTGGCAAAAGCTTCCCCGACCAAGGGCCAATGTCCCCAATCCTTAAAACCTTTGAAGCCATGCACCCAGATAATGATGGGCAAATTCTTCGCTTCAGAAAGATTATATGTATCTATTAATATCGGACGACCATGTTTTCCATCAACCTTTATATCTTTGCGGATGTTCATAATGAATATTGTTTTGAATTTAATTAAGGTGCCGTGCCTCGATTTCCATCATAAAGTCCCGACACCCATGCAAACATAATGATTCATGGTTAAATCATTGAGTAGTATTAAGGGTCCAATTGAAAATGAATTGAAAGTTTTTGATGAGCGTTTCAAAGATGCCATGAAAAGCCGGGTCGCCATGCTGGATCGGGTAACGAGTTATATCGTTAAACGAAAAGGCAAGCAAGTCCGCCCGATGTTCGTCTTTCTCTGTGCCAAATTGCAGGGAGAAGTGAATGATTCCAGTTACAATGCTGCGGCATTGGTCGAAATGTTACACACGGCCACTTTGGTTCATGATGATGTGGTAGATGATGCGGTTGAGCGGAGAGGATTTTTTAGTGTCAATGCTTTATGGAAAAAAAAGGTAGCCGTTCTTGTTGGAGATTATCTTTTATCCCGAGGACTTCTTTTGGCTTTGGACAATAATGAATACCAATCCCTTCAAATTCTTTCCCGTGCCGTAAAAGCCATGAGTGAAGGGGAATTGCTACAAATGGAAAAAGCAAGGAGATTGGATATAAAAGAGGATATTTATTATGATATCATTAGAGCCAAAACAGCTTCTTTAATTGCGGCATCATGTAGTGCGGGTACGGCTTCTACATGTAAAGATGATGAGATCATCGAAAAAATGAGATTGTTCGGTGAAAAAATCGGAATGGCCTTTCAAATTCGAGACGATCTTTTTGATTTTGGAACCGATGATGTGGGCAAACCATTGGGTATAGATATCAAGGAGAAAAAAATGACCCTTCCTCTAATTTATGCCCTTGAAAACGCTTCTTCTTCCGACAAGAAAAAAATCATTAATATCATAAAAAGATATAATGATAAAAAAGATAAAGTAGAAGAAGTCATTCATTTCGTACGAAAAAGTGGCGGCTTGGAATATGCTCATAAAATCATGATGAAATTCAGGGCAGAAGCATTCGAAATTCTTCACACAATGAACGATTGCCCGGCAAGAGATTCTCTAGAGCAATTGGTTATTTTTGTAACGGAGAGAAAAAAATAAATCAGATATAATCATGGTAGATTATTTTGAAAAAGAATTTATTTCTCTTGATTTTTCAGAACAAGTTTTTGAAAAAGGAATGTATGAAAATTGCACTTTTAAGAATTGTATTTTTTCCGAATGCAATATATCATCAACCACTTTTTCTGAATGCACTTTCGAACATTGTGATGTAAGTAATGCGACCATCGAAAAAACATCCTTTAAAGATATTTCTTTTTTCGAATGTAAATTAATGGGCTTATTTTTTGAAACCTGTAATCCTTTTTTATTACAATTTTATTTTAAAGATTGCAAATTGGATTTTAGTTCTTTTCAGGGATTAAAAATAAAAGAAACAATTTTTGAAAATTGCACATTGAAGGAAGTGGATTTTTCCCAGACAGATCTAAGTGCATCAACCTTTAAAAATTGTAATTTGGGTAGAGCTATTTTTAATCATAGTATTTTAATCGGAACGGATTTTAGCTCTTCAACTAATTATTCCATTCATCCCGAAAATAACAACATTAGAAAGGCCAAATTTTCTTTACCAGAAATTTCAGGTTTATTAAAAGAATATGATATAGAAATCATACAATAATATTTAAATGAGTGA
This sequence comes from Saprospiraceae bacterium, assembly GCA_020629255.1. Classification (GTDB taxonomy): domain Bacteria; phylum Bacteroidota; class Bacteroidia; order Chitinophagales; family Saprospiraceae; genus JAHDCE01. Next base: position 17,146 of record JAHDDR010000039.1, read on the forward strand.
TCAAAATAAAATAAAAGCAGATGCAGCTCCCAAACCTGTGGGTGCTTATCCGCATGCAAGAAAAGTAGGTAATTTATTATTTCTTTCGGGAGTAGGCCCTCGGGTTCCGGAGACCGACGAAACCCCGGGAACCAAATTAAGTAGTTCCGGAAATTATCTAGAATTTGATTTTGCACAACAATGCCACCAAGTATTTAAAAATGTAAAAACGATTCTGGAAGCATCCGGTGCAAAATGGGAAGACTTGGTAGATATTACCGTTTTTCTAACCAACATGCAACGGGATTTCCATACCTATAATAAAATTTATGCAGAGTACTTCAAGGACACGCAACCTTGCCGGACAACATTAGGCATCACATCGCTACCAACGCCTATTTGTATAGAGTTGAAGTGTATTGCCGTTTTAGAAAATTAGTAACATGGAAGATTGGGAATTTGATTTCAAATGGTTACAAGTCCGTCACAAAATAAAGGATGCGATGGGGAAGGACGAATTACCTTCCTTGAATTCTATTTTATATTTAATTGGTGTGCAAGAAACAGGCGTATTAAAAGAAAATTATGAAAAAGAAGAAAAACAAGATTTAATGCACGTTGCAGTATGTACCTTATTAAGTCAAGATGGTTATTATGAATTTGTAGGAAGGGATGAAGACGGCTGGCCCCATTTCGAACAAACAACAAAAATTGACATTAAAGGGGTAAAAGATCAAGGACGACTTTTACAAGAAAAAATCATTCAATATTTTGAAGATTAATTTTAAAATTAAATTGAACTATACAGACATGAAACATGTAATTTTATTTTTATCTACCGCGTATTTATTTTTTTTAATGTCTTGCGGTGGTGCATCTGCCGGTTCTGACGTTGATGCTATTATCGAAACAAATTATGGTACAATTAAAGTTATGTTGTACGATGAAACACCCAAGCACAAAGAGAATTTTTTAAAATTAGCCAAAGAAGGATTTTATGATGATTTATTATTCCACAGAGTAATTGATGGATTTATGATACAAGGAGGCGACCCGAATTCTAAGAATGCTGCACCTGAAGCAAGATTGGGTTCCGGTGGTCCGGGTTATTTAATCGACAATGAAATTGGTTACCCGCATTTTAGGGGAACACTTGCAGCGGCAAGGACAGGAGGAGCTGGGAACCCTGAAAGAAAAAGTAGTGGTTCTCAATTTTATATCGTTACGGGTAAACCCGTTAATCCTACTCAACTTTCTGGTCAGGAAAGAAGATTTAATTTTTCTTATTCTGATGCTCAGAAAGAATTATATACTCAAGTTGGTGGCACACCACAATTAGATATGGACTATACGGTTTTTGGCGAAGTAGTAGAAGGAATGGATGTTGTGGATCAAATTGGAAAAGTAAGAACACACCCGGGAGATAGACCAGTTGAAGATGTAAAAATGAAAATTACGGTTGTTAAATAATTAAAATACTTTTAGCTCGACTAATCTCCGAAATTTTAAAAAATTTCGGAGATTTTTTAATTCTAATTTCAATTCATTCAAAATGAACGTCCATATTATAACCATAGGAGATGAAATTTTAATTGGTCAAATTGTAGATACCAATTCTGCTTGGATGGGGCAACAACTTAATTTATGTGGTTTCCAAGTTACAACCATTAAAACGGTATCCGACCAATGCGATGATATTGTAAAAAACATATCACAATCTTTACAAGAAGCCGATGTTGTTTTGGTCACCGGCGGTCTTGGTGCGACCAAAGATGATGTAACCAAAAAAGCCATTGCCGAATGCTTGGGCGTGGGCATGTATTTTGATGAAAAAGTCTATGAAAATATCACGTCATTTTTCAAACGGTTTGGCAGGGAACCGAATGAGGCTCATCACCAGCAAAGTTATATGCCCGAGAGTGTTCAGTTATTAGACAATAAAATGGGTACTGCTCCCGGCATGTGGTTCAATCATCAAAAAAGTATTTTAATTTCCATGCCCGGTGTTCCCTATGAGATGAAACATCTGATGTCGGAAAAAGTCCTGCCTGCATTAAAAACAAAATTCGGTACCCGTCCCATTTTCCATAAAACCATTCGAACAGCCGGACATGGAGAAACCAATTTGGCCTTAAAAATAGAAGATATAGAATCGTCTCTCCCCGACTCCGTCAAAATTGCATATCTCCCCAATTTAGGTGAGGTACGTTTGAGAGTATCCGCCTATGGAGAAAAAGGAGAAAATGAGACTCAACTCCAACAAAAAGTAGAGGATGTCTCCGAGAAAATAAAAGAAAAATTGGGCGATGCCATTTATGGCTATGAACATGAAAATTTATCCATTGCCCTAGGAAATCTCTTAGACGAACACAACCTGAAATTGGTAACTGCCGAAAGTTGTACTGGTGGAAACATAGCCGCAAGGATTGTCCAGACACCGGGCTCTTCCAGCTATTTTCAGGGAGGGATTGTTGCTTATTCGAATGATTTGAAAATGCGGCAATTAGACGTTTGCGAAGAAACCTTATTCAAACATGGAGCTGTCAGCGAAGCAACTGTCGAGGAAATGGTTCAAGGAGCGATTAAGCATTTAAACGTGGATATAGCCATTGCTGTTTCAGGCATTGCAGGCCCGGGGGGCGGTACGCCAGATAAGCCTGTGGGTACGATTTGGGTGGCTGTCGGAAATTCAAAAAAAACCAAAACCTTGCGATTACAATTAGGAAAAGACCGACTCAAAAATATAGAATATACCACAAAGACCGCCTTGAACATGGCCCGGCTCTTTATCCTGAAGAATGCATGATAAGAAGCATCCGATTCCCTTCAACTTATGTTAATTTTTTGTACTTTTGTGGAAAATTTCAGGGAACAACCATCAACTAAAAATAAAAAGCAGATATGGCTAAATTCGAATTGGTGATGCCCAAGATGGGGGAAAGTATCATTGAAGCGACCATCCTAAAATGGGTAAAACAACCGGGTGATAAAATCGAGTTGGATGAAACCGTGCTAGAAATCGCTACGGACAAAGTGGATTCGGAAGTCCCTTCTCCAGTAGAAGGTGTTTTGAAGGAAATCCTTTACCCAGAAGATGAAACAGTGGAAGTGGGTAAAGTATTGGCCATTATAGAAACCGATGCGGCGGAAACGGAATCCAGTTCCAGTATCATTGATGAGGTTTCTTCGAATGGTAAATCTGAAGCTCCCAAGGAAGCACCCCAACCGGTAAAACAAGCACAGCCGGTTCCTGCTGCTGCCGGAAATATCGGAAATGGTACTCGCTTCTATTCCCCACTTGTACGGAATATAGCAAAGAGCGAAGGAATCTCTATGGCAGAACTCGAAGCATTGCAGGGAAGTGGCAAGGAAGGTCGGGTGACGAAAAAAGATATTTTGGCTTTTGTGGGTCAAAAGAAATCAGGTATGGTTTCTGCTCCGGTTGTTCAGAAAACGGCAGTTCCTACACCTCAACAACATAAAGCGTCGCCTCAATTGGCAGCCGCCAAGAGTGTGGGTGGTGATGTGGAAATCGTAGAAATGGATCGCATGAGGAGACTCATTGCGGATCATATGGTGATGTCGAAACATACTTCCCCTCACGTTACTTCTTTTGTTGAAGCGGATGTAACCAATATCGTAAATTGGAGAAATAAGGTGAAGAAGGAATTCCAAGCCAAGCACGGTGAAAAAATCACCTTCACACCTATTTTTATTGAAGCATTGGCAAAGGCCATCCGTGATTTCCCGATGATTAATGTTTCTGTAGATGGTACAAATATTTTGGTAAAGAAAAATATCAATGTAGGGATGGCGACGGCTCTTCCTTCCGGTAATTTGATTGTTCCGGTCATCAAAAATGCAGATCAATTCAACTTGATGGGTTTAACTAAACAAGTAAATGATTTGGCAAATAGGGCTCGTCAAAACAAACTGAAACCAGAAGATATCCAAGGCGGTACGTATACGATTACCAATGTGGGAACCTTTGGGAATGTGATGGGTACGCCCATCATTAACCAACCGCAGGTAGCGATTATGTCTGTGGGGATCATTAAGAAAAAGCCGGCGGTAATTGAAACACCCCAAGGGGATTTGATTGGCATCCGCCATATGATGTACTTATCGCATTCTTATGACCACAGGGTTGTGGATGGATTTTTAGGAGGATCTTTCTTGCGAAGATTTGCAGATTATTTGGAGGCTTTTGATGTGAATCAAACGATATAGTCGACTGTAAAATATTTTATTTATTCGGGTGGATTTTCCTCATCCGATTGGTGTGAAAAAGGAAGTTGGATATAGAACCGGCTTCCTTTCCCTACTTCAGACTCTGCCCAAATGTCGCCACCATATTGTTCTACAATACGCTTACAAGTTGCTAAACCAATACCGCTGCCTTGATTGTGTTTCTTATGCACCCTAACAAAAGGATTGAATATTTTTTCTAATTTGGATTTTTCAATTCCCAAACCATTGTCTTGAATACAAAAAAGATAACTATTTCTCACTTCAGAGCAACTCACTGTAATTTTAGGGTTTACTTCTAATTTTCTATACTTAATGGAATTGCAGATTATATTTTGGAATAATTGGATCATGGGTGTTGAGTGGGCTCTAATTATGGGTAGATTTCCTTTCTGTTCTATTATTGCTCCATTTTTTTGTGCTATATCATGGATATTTCTCTTTACATAATCCATGATGTTATTCATATTTACATTTTTCTTTTTATGATTCAATTTGCCGGAGCGGGCATATGCTAATAAGTCATCGACCAATATGCCCATCCGTTCGCTTGCATCTTGTATAAAATAAAAATACTCGTACTCCTTTTCCCCTTCGTCAATATGTCTGGACAATAATCGACTAAAACTATTGATGGTCCGGATGGGTTCTTTCAAATCGTGGGATGCCATTCCGACAAAGCGATCCAATTCGGCATAAGCCTTTTTGAGTTCATCGGTGTATTTATCTTTTTGTTCCAATAATTCCCGTTGCAATTCCAGTTCCCTTTCTTTCATTTGGAGTTCCAACTTAGATTGTATTCTGAAAATACTGAAGTCTTTCTTTTTCTCATACACCTCCGCCTGAAGAAGCAACAACTCCTTAGAAATAGATAGTGCTTCGCTGATTTGTCCTAATTTTTCAAATACTTCTATCAATTCTCGCAGCAAATCTTTGGCCATTTCACTATATCCTGCATCCTTACAGAATGGCAGGCATTCCTTCCCAATTTCAGCAGCTGTTTCTAACTCTCCATTTGAATGATGGCAACGGAAAATGGTGAACATGCAAGAGGCATATATGTGGTTGTTCAATTGAAGTTCTTGACACAACGCTGCTCCTTCTTGGGCATAAACCAAAGATTTATCCAACTTATTCCATAAATAATAGAACTCTCCTAAATTTGAGAGTGAGGATGCTTTATAGGATAATAAATTATTCTTCTCACTTATAAGTAAAGCTTCTTCCAATGATCGGATGCTGGCTTCAAAATCACCCATTTTACCTAAGGAAACACCTACATTTACTAGATTTGAACAGATATATCGAACATGCTCACTATTCTCCAATAGTCGGTTCGCCTCCCTCATATACCGCATGGCTTTCTCGCAATCATCCAAATCCATAAACACCAAGCCTATATTCTGAAGGCTCACTGCAATTTCTTCTGGAGAGGACTTAAGTTCTTTCTTTATTTTTAGGCATGCCTTGAAGTTGGCAAATGCTTCAGGATAATCGTATTGCTTGGTTAGAATACACCCCAAAAGATTGTGTGATTTTGCTAAATTGATTCTATCATTCAGTTTTTTATATAGAATGACGCTGCTATAAGTATAATCCAATGCGGCTTCATATTCATTCAAATTATAATGCAAAATCCCATTATAACGAAGTAATTCTGCCTTTTCAGAAACAAGTTCAGATTCTGTTCCATAATAATAAAGACATTCATGAGATACCTTTAAAGCCGCATTGAAATCGCCCTTGAAAATATTGGCTTGTAGAATCCGTAATTTGGATTTGGCGATTCCAGGTACAAAAGATATGTCTTTACTCAGCACTAGTCCTTCTTGAGCTAATTTGATACTCTCATCAGGTTGAAAATTCAACATCTCTAATGCCCGGTCAAGCATTTCTTCAATTTTAAGTATGGTAGCTTTTTTGAATTGCATTTTCACATTAATGTTCTTATGGTTTGTAGGGTATTGAATTCGGGATAGAGAGAGTTGGTTATTATACTACATAACTTATGCCAATTTGATAGATTAGACAATATATATATGAAAAAAACTAAATCATACACATATTAACAATTACAGTTTAACTTTGGAATCCTAAAAAACAAAAGCGATGCCCAACTAATGGACATCGCTTCCTTGTATAAGAAATTTAATTCTATCTTATACCTCGAACGTGGCTTCTCCTACTCCTCCCTTCACTTTCGTCATTTTAGCCTTGTCCATTTGCTTAACCTTAGTTGTTTTAACCTTGGTCTTCTTAATTGATTTACTTTTCATAGTTCGTGAAAATTTAATTAGTGAAAAAAATTTGCCCAGTTAATGTTTATTTTGTGTCACAATTTAAAATCAAAAATAAGAGACATAAATAATGTCACATCCAAACATAATATAATATAAGACTTTATACAGTCATAGACAAATCATATTTTACTGATTTCTAATAAGAAATCACTACAACAAATTGAAAACATCTTTAATATTTGTTAATTAAAATAACTATAAACAACTAAAAATCAATGCAAAAGAAGCATTTACGCAACGTTGTAAAAAATCTATAAACAATTAGAAATTACATCTGAATAAAAACAAAAAAAATATATTTTTTTCATGTAACAAATCACACACGTAAATAACAGTTATTTTACGATTAAACCAGTGGAAAATTCACTAGTCCTTAAGTTCTAAAAAACAATTCTTGAAAAAAGAGAAAATGATGTCACAGCACCCAACACGTTATCTTAAGCCATTAAATGTGTATAGGGTGCTCTTCTTTAACAGCTTTTCCTTTTGATTGCAATTCTTCGGATATCAAATTAGACATCCCCATCCGTAAGGCGATAAAATTGACAATAGCCGTTAAGCCATCTGCAATTGGAAAAGCAATCCAGATACCAAATAATCCAAAAAAGTAAGGTAGGATAAAAATCAAAGGAATTAAGAAAAAGCCTTGTTTGGTCAAAGTTAAGAACATGGCAGGCCTTGCTTTGCCAATTGCCTGATAATATGCAGCACCAATGAGTTGTATGGTAAGAAGAGGGGTTGCTAAAAAGACCCACCGCATGGCCGGTACAGTCTTTTCGATAATATCTTTTTCCCGAATAAATATGGATATGATTTGTGGAGTGAAAACCATTATAATGAGGAAAGTAATGGAGGCGATTACCGTTCCATATAGAATAGATTTTTTAATGACTTCCCGTACTCTATTCCATTTTTTTGCCCCATAGTTATATCCTGCAATGGGTAGAAACCCTTGGGTAACGCCAAAAACGGGGAAGCCGGCAAACATCATCATCCTATTAATTATTCCCCATATAGAGAGTGATTCTTCTCCTCCGTAAGCAAACAATGTATTGTTCAAGACCACTGCGAGAAGGCTAACGATTCCTTGCCTCGCCAAGGTTACAGAACCGATTGAAAGTATTTCTTGGGTTAGGCTCCAGTTAAAATTCAAATGTTTGAAAGATGGGTCTAGTTCTGAACGACCGGACAGGAAGAACCAGATGGCATACAAGGCACTTGCCACATAAGACAACATCGTAGCCAGTCCAGCTCCAAACATCCCCCAATCAAGATAAATGATAAAAACCACATCCAGAACGATATTGACTATGGCGGGAATTATCATAACCGCCATCGCTACCTTTGGAGCACCTTCTGCCCGTATCACATTGTTCAGCAACATGGCTAATGCCAGCATGGGAATAGCCGGCAACAATATATTGAAATAGGTTCTGGCATAATCCAGAATACCTCCTTTTCCTCCAAAAAGTGCCAGCACTTGATCTTGGAAAAAATACCCTGCCAAGACAAAAAAAGAAGACAAAAGAATACACCATACGATTTGGTTGCCAAAAGTATATTTGGCTTTCTTCTCATCCCCTGCCCCCAAAGCCCTTGATATCACCGAAGCTCCTCCCACACCAATCGACATTCCGATAGATGCGATAAGAAAAGTAATGGGTAACACTACTGTAATCGCTCCAATGGCAAGGGAACCAATATATTGCCCTACAAAAATGTTGTCGATGATACCATTAATGGAAAGCGTAAGGATGCCTATGGCTGCCGGAATTGCTTGTTTTCGAAGCAATCCGCCAATAGGAGCCGTACCAAGTTCCGTTGAATGATTCATCTAGGTGTTTGAAATGGTTTTCTTATGCATGAGGTATACATTAAAAAAGTATGTCTTTGTTTTGAACGTCAAAATTAAGGTAAAGGATGCATCAAAAAGGGATTGATTAGGATGAAAACCAAAAGAAAATGCCATTCCTATAACAAGGAATGGCATTTATCTTATTTTTTCAAGTCTATCATTTATCCCGCTACAACCTCAGCTACCAAATCTGCCGCTTCTTGAAGGATGATGGCTGAACGAACTTCCAAGCCCGATTCATCAATCAATTTCTTAGCTATATCTGCATTTGTTCCTTGTAATCTTACAATAATTGGCACTTTGATTTGATCCCCCATGTTCTTATAAGCATCCACAACTCCTTGTGCTACCCTATCACATCTTACAATCCCACCGAAAATATTGATGAGGATACATTTTACAGCCGGGTCTCTCAAAATGATACGGAAAGCTTGTTCTACCCGCTCAGCATCGGCCGTTCCTCCTACATCCAAGAAATTGGCCGGATCACCTCCAGATAATTTGATGATGTCCATCGTTGCCATTGCCAATCCTGCACCATTCACCATACAGCCTACATTTCCATCCAGTTTGACATAATTCAAACCATATTCTCCGGCTTCTACCTCTGCCGGGTCTTCTTCGGTCTTATCCCGCTTAGCAGCCAATTCGGGATGACGGAACAAAGAGTTTCCATCTAAGGACACTTTACAATCCACAGCAATGATGCGATCATCTGCCGTTTTCATACAGGGGTTGATTTCAAATAAGGAAGCATCCGCTCCAACAAAAGCCTTGTACAAATTAGAAATGAATTTAGTCATGCCTTTAAACGCCACGCCACTCAAGCCTAAATTGAAAGCTATTTTACGCAATTGATATCCTTGCATGCCCAATGTTGGATCAATGTATTCTTTATGCACCAAGTGTGGCGTTTCCTCTGCCACAGCCTCGATATCCATCCCTCCTTCGGTAGAATAGATGATTACATTTTGCTTCTTGCCCCTATCCATCATGATAGAAACATAATATTCTTTACAGGCATCGAAATCCGGGGCGTAAGAATCTTCTGCCAAAAGCACTTTGTTCACCTTTTTACCCGAACCGTTCAGTCCACCCGGTGTTTGAGGTGTTTTCAACATCATACCCAAAATATTTCCTGCATGTTCTTTTACCTCATCGAAATTCTTCGCCACTTTTACTCCTCCTCCTTTTCCTCGCCCTCCGGCATGGATTTGTGCTTTCACCACAACAAACTCGGTTCCTGTTTCATCGACCAATTGCTTGTATGCCGCATCCAAATTATTGATGTCTTCCAACAATACACCTCGTTGGACAGTGATACCATAACCTGCTAATAATTCTTTTCCTTGGTATTCGTGAAGATTCATTTTGATAGGATATTTAAAGTTAATGTTCTAATCTGCCGCAAATGTAAGGATTCTTGGGGATTATGAAAGATATTTTTCGCAAAAGCTGAGGGAAAGGAAACTCAAAATATCCCGTGCATAATTTTCTAATCAAAAGGAGGATTCCATTTTTTGGTTTTCATGATGGCTTTTACTTCATCATAAGATAAGGGGTAAAAATCATGATTATCTACACCGATGTCGAAAGCTAGCCTGTCTTCTTTATCCGGTAAATTACCGTGGGAATGGCCGTACAAATGCCAAGTACCTCGGTAATCGCCCCGCCAGACCCGCATAGCATAATGGAAGAGAACTATCCGTTGTACTCCATTTTTAACTTCTGGATCTTTGACTTTCAATTCGTAAAAATCCTTTACCCATTGAAATTTTTTCCGCATATTCAAGGCAGTTCCTTCATGGTTTCCTTGTATCAAAAAAACATTTCCATTTAATTGTTTAAAAACCTCAAGGGCTTTTTCTTTTGAAGATAGGGCAAAATCTCCGAGATGATATACATCATCGCCAGGTTGCACTTTTTCGTTCCACCTTCGGATGAGCTCTTGGTTCATTTCTTCCACATCGGAAAAGGGGCGGTTACAAAATTTTATAATGTTGGCATGACCGAAGTGGTGGTCTGAGGTGAAAAATATCTGATTCACGTTTTTGATTTTTCTTTTGGACGCTTGGTGATCTGTGTTCCGAACATTTTATCCGAAAATTTACGTCCTTCTTTATCTATCATTATTATTATCAAGTTCACAACATAATAAGATAAAAAAAGAGTTCCCAAAGTGATGATTAAATTCCGCCCTCCTATGATTTGAAAATGATATAAAAGCATCAACATAAAAAAAAGAAAAGGCATCGGAAAATTTCTTTGTATGGATTTTTTATACGTGCATTTTTCTTTGGATGAAAATAAAATACATTGCAAACCCATTATTTTTTTACCCGGGCTGCTTCCTTGGAATAATCCATCACGAAGTAAAAGAAATAACATCGGAAAAAAAGAAATGAATGTACCCGACGTTAGCCAACGCCCTCTAGGCATGTCGGAAGCTCCTAGAAATTTTAACAACCCTAATAATAAAAAATATCCAGCAACAAATAAAAGGATTAAAATTATGGCATCTATAATAAAAGCAAAAATGCGTGGAATGATGGGTGCTTTTATTATTTCTTTTTTTTGCATAAGATTTTTTCTTTGTAAAAGTAATTGAAAATTCGTAAAACTGCACACAACCATTTATTTCTAAAAAAACGGACTCCCAAAACCGGGAGTCCGTCGTTCAAAAAATGATTGAATTTAATTCTAATTATTTCACAATCATTATTTTTTTAGATACCATTTTTTCACCTGAAATTACTCGCACCATATATATACCAGAAGAATATTGAGACATATCCATTTCTACTATATTTTTATCGGAATTCAAATCCATGACTTTTCGTCCTTGGGCATCATAAATGCTTATGGATTTATTTTTCAACCCACTACCTTCTTCCAAAAATTCAATGGAATATAAACCATTGTTCGGATTAGGATACAATTTGAATGTGAAATTATTTTCTTCCAAACCTAATTTAGCCGTTGGAATTACACAAGAAATATCACTATCTAATACAGATACTGAAACCACACCATTTACAGGCATATTACTTCCATTAAATGTAGAAGGAATCATGCTTCCGCAAAGAGTAGGACAATCTGGAT
>JAHDDR010000234.1 GCA_020629255.1 Saprospiraceae bacterium
GACACATATCCAAGAAGACAGCAAAGGCAGAATATGGGCGTATAGTTTCGGGGAAAATTATTTATATTGAAAATAACAAAGCTAATTCATTAATCGATCTAACACCGAAAATAAAAAGATTTCCAAATTTCATCATTACCGATGACGATATGATATGGTTCTATTCTAATACTGAATTTCTTTACCAATATGACTAAAAACAAAAAATACGATACGACTATTCCTATTTGATACGATAAAAAACCAACTTATTTTTGCTGATGAAAGGATATCTATTTTCACTCCTGAATCCAATCGCACTCATTGACCCGTATATGAAAATCCAATGAGCCATATTTAATTTGATCATCCAACGAGAATTTATATTTTTCTAATTCTTGAATATTTCCTTGAGTGAAAAATTCTTTATTCGGATCAACTTGTTGCAAATAGTAATTAAATAAATCAATGTTAATGAAAACCAAATCGAAGAAAATTATTACTTCATTTTTCATTTTTCGGGTTTACGGCTATATTTACACCACTTCAACCTTCATAAAGTCAAAGCATGCCATTATCCATTTCCAAAATTTCTCTTTTAGTTAGCTACCTGATTATTATATTGGGTTTGTGCTATAAGCCCAAATGGAAAATGGAACACACACATGCCACGATTAGTTATGATGTTTCTGGTTATTACATTTATTTACCGGCTATTTTTATTTATGGGGATTTACAAAAAGTGGGCTTTAAAGAAAATATCCATCAGAAATACAGAAATTCTTCACATACTTATCAGACATTCACACATTCTAGCGGAAATGAAATTGCTCAATACAGTTGTGGTTTAGCCCTGCAATATTTACCATTCTTTTTAATAGCTGATTTTTTAGCAAGCCCCTTAGGATACGAAAGAGATGGTTATTCATTACCCTATCAAACGGCGATACATTGGGGAAGTGCTCTAATAGCTTTTTTAGGTTTATTTTATTTGAGAAAAAATTTACTTGCCTTTTTCTCTGAAAAAGCAACGTCTATTACATTGTTATTACTAATCGTAGGAACAAACTACTTGAATTATGTCACCATGGATGTTGCCATGACCCATAATTATTTATTTACTCTTTATTCCCTATTAATTTGGAACACGATTCAATTTTATGAAAAGCCCAATCTGAAAAGAGCTACTTTTATTGGTTTGATTGTTGGATTGGCAGCTTTAACTCGACCCTCAGAGATCATGATAGCGCTTATACCATTATTCTGGTCGGTTTCAGTTTTTCGGAAAAATGAAAATTCAATTTTATTAAGCCAACGATTCAAATTCATCACCGATAAAATCCATCTTTACAGCATAGCTGTTGTCGTTTGTGTGGGGCTAGGTAGCCTGCAACTCATATATTGGAAAATAATAGGAGGGGAATGGATCATAAACAGTTACCAAGATAATTTTCAATTCGATTGGTTTCATCCACATTATAAAAATGGATTGTTCAGTTTTAGAAAAGGATGGCTCATTTATACCCCAATGATGATTTTTCCTATTCTCGGTTTATGTATGATGTTATGGAAAAAACATCCACTGGCAGAAGTGATTTCTCTTTATCTGGTATTGTTTTCTTACCTGACATTTGCTTGGAGTATTTGGTGGTACGGTGGTTCCTTGGGTCAAAGGGCTTTGGTTCAATCTTATGCTTTATTAGCCTTCCCATTTTGTTATTTCATAGAATATATCTTAAAGAATAAAAAAAGGTTGATCCCTTTTGTCATCATAGCGATGTTATTTTCTTACTACAATATTTGGCTCCATCACCAAGCACATTATGGAGGTATGTTAGATCCCGAAAATATGACCCAAAAATATTATTGGAAAATATTAGGTAAATGGAAAAAGAATCGGGATGATCAAATTTATTTGGATACGGATGAAGAATTTAAAGGAATCAGAAAAAACATCAAAGAAATTTATTACAATGATTTTGAAAAAGACTCAACGATCCAACAATGTGAAGTAGTACCCATCGAAGGAGGTTTTTCTTATTGCATATCCAATCAGACAGAATTAAATGGATTTTATTCTACACCTATTTCTTCAAGCAAAAATAAATGGGTGAGAATTTCCGGAACATTCAGACAAAAAGGAAAAGAATGGACAGTTTGGAAAATGCCACAATTAATTCTGAGATTTAAAAAAGGGAATGAAGTCGTTAAATTTAAATTATTCCGACCCACAAGAATGATGAATGATAATGAAACCAGAGAATTGTTCATAGACAGCAAAATTCCAGAAAAGGAACTGACAGAAATCGAAGTCGTTTTTTGGAGTGGAGAAACGCCCCACCCGGTCATTCTGGACAATCTGAAAATAGAAACATTCGAGTAAATATTAGACTTTATTTTGAACCATTACTTAAAATCTATTAAACAAGGAACCAAAACCGGTAAGTTTTTGTTATGCTACTTGGAAATCATTTATCATGAGAACCCTTTACTTCACATATAATCGTGTTTTGAACACACCACTCCTTTTCTATAGGAACCACAGGGACTAAACCGGCATTCCTGTGTCTCTGTATAATCCAATATTTTTATATTTATATTTGTTCGTCTGATGTTCTTTAAGCCCAATGGATAAAGAACTCGATGCCGGACAGATGGAGTCTGAATTTTTATACTCTGGTTATGAAAACGAGAAAGCTTCAATATCTTCGTAATATTGGGATAGCTGCCCATATTGATGCAGGTAAGACCACCCTTACCGAACGTGTACTTTATTATGCGGGTAAAATCCATAAAATGGGCGAAACCCATCATGGTGGGTCACAAATGGATACCCATAAGATGGAACAAGCCAAAGGGATTACCATTAATGCGGCCGCTACACAAATCGAATGGAATTGGAACGGCCAATTACATACCTTCAATATTATTGATACACCCGGTCACGTTGATTTTATGATCGAAGTCGAACGTGCTTTACGTGTATTGGATGGTATGGTGGCTCTTTTTGATGCGGTAGCAGGTGTTGAACCCCAGTCCGAAACCGTTTGGAGACAAGCGGATCGTTATGGTGTTCCCCGTATTGCTTTTGTCAATAAGATGGATCGTATGGGAGCCGACTTTGAAAAGGTGGTTACAGATATTCAACAAAAATTGAAAGCAAAGGCGCTTCCAATCCAATTACCTTTCGGAGCTGAAGAGAATTTCCAAGGCGTGATTGATTTGGTCAAATTGAAAGCCATTATCTGGAAAGAGGCTGGTACTTTTGAAGAAGTAAATATTCCTCCTCATTTGGAAGACCTAACATTAGCAGCAAGAAATGTCATGTTGGAATCCTTAGCCATGTTGGATGAAAAAATATTCGAACAATATTTTGATCAACCCAATAGTATTGCTGAGGAAGACATCATACATGCGATTCGAAAAGGTACTTTGTCGATGAATTGTATTCCGGTGCTTTGTGGTTCTGCGTACAAAAACAAAGGAATCCAACCTTTAATGCATGCCATCGCTGCATATCTTCCAGCGCCTACCGATAAACGTAGCGTAGAAGGGGTTCATTTGGAAACGAACGAATCCATTTCTTGGGAGGCGACGAAGGGCGGACAACTTTCGGCATTGGCTTTTAAAGTCGCTTATGATAAACAGAACCGAAAGTTGACCTACATCCGCATTTATTCCGGAAGTATGGAAGCCGGTTCTACGGTTCAGAATATGCGAACGGGAGAAAAGCAACGCTTAGGACATATGTATTTGATGCATGCGGATAAACCGGAAAATATTTCCAAGGCTCAAGCCGGAGATATTGTCGCTATTATTGGACTCAAGGATGTCCGAACCGGGGATACATTGGCGGAAGTCGGAGCAAAATTTGCTTTGGATGCCATCCATGTTCCGGAACCGGTGATTGGAATTGCTATCGAACCGAAGCGTTCCACCGATTTGGATAAATTGGCTTTGGCTTTAGGGAAATTAGCGATTGAAGATCCGACGTTCCGTACCAAAGTGAATGCGGAAACCGGACAAACTTTAATACAAGGAATGGGTGAACTCCATCTGGAATATCTGATTAGTCGAATAGAGGATGACTTCAACGTTCCTTGCACAGTCGGAAGACCCATGGTGAGTTACCGAGAAGAATTGACTAAGTCAGTTCGGGAAAGGGAACGATTGAAAAAGTTTTCCGGAGGTCCGGGGCTCTTCGCCGAAATCGAAGTGGAGATCGGTCCGGCAGATGAAGCCTTCCTTTCAGAAAATGAAGAAAAAGGCTTACAATTTGTCGATGAAATTGTTGGCGGAGCCATTCCACGCGAGTATATCTCAAGCGTTGAAAAAGGGTTCCGTTCTATGATGGATGCCGGTATTTTGGCGGGTTATCCGATGGAGCATTTTAAGGTCAGGTTATTGGATGGTAAAACCCATTCGAATGAATCGAAACCTTTGGCTTTTGAAATGGTCGCTCATTTGGCATTCAAAAGATTGGCTCCTTTGGCAGAACCTCGAATCCTTGAACCGATGATGAATGTCGAAGTGCATACGCCAGAAGAATACATGGGAAGCATTATTGGTGATTTGAACCGAAGACGAGCCTTGATGAATGGTCAAGAACCGTCGCAGGGTCAGATGACTTTGAAAGCTCATGTTCCTTTGGTGGAGATGTTCGGATATATTGGTCAGCTAAGGGCATTGAGTGCTGGTCGGGCAAATTTCAGCATGACATTTTCCCACTATGCCGCAGTGCCTGAAAAATTGGCTGAGAAAATCATCCAAGG
>JAHDDR010000235.1 GCA_020629255.1 Saprospiraceae bacterium
GACTTAGGATCTAGTGCTTAACGGCGTGGGGGTTCGACTCCCTCTACCCGCACTAACTCAGAAAAGCTGGTTTCCAGCTTTTCTTTTTTTTAAAACATATCTTCACTATCATGGCTAAATTTGTCCAACAAGATATCGATGCATTAAATGCCATCCTCACCATTACTGTTGAACCTTCTGATTATGAAAAAGAGTTTAAAAAAACTTTGGAAAAATATAGGAAAGACAGCCATCTAAAGGGATTCCGAAAAGGGAAAACTCCCATGTCCTATATTAGAAAGGTATATGGTGAACAGGTTTTGATGCAATCTGTCAATAAAATTTTACAGGAGCAAATAGAGGAAGCATTAAAAGAAGTAGAAATCTTCGGCGAGCCTATTCCTAACGAAGATCAAGCACAGGTAGAGTTCGACCCCAGTGCTCTCAAAGAATTCGAATTCAAATTTGATTTGGGTTTGATTCCTGATTTCGAAGTAAAAGGGGTTGACAAAAAGGACAAATACAAAGCTAACAGAATTAATGTTTCTGATAAAGCCATTGAAGATGAATTCACTAATGCCCGAAAACGTTTTGGACAGAGAACAGATGCCAAAGAAGACATCAAGGAACATGATCTGGTAAAGGTTTCTGCTAAAGAAATGGACGGCAAGAAAGTAAAAGAGGGCGGACACGAGGCAGAATTTAGTGTTGCTGTAGATCGTGCAGAAAGTAAGTTGGCCAAAGCCTTGATGAAGAAAAAATCGGGTGATACGATTTCTTTCAACATCAATGATGTGGAAAAAGATTCGGAACGCAGTATCATCAACAAATATGTTTTGGGAGTTGAAGAAGACAACGATACGATTGGAGATAATTTCGAAGCAGAAATCACTGAAGTTTCTAGAGTAGAATTGGCTGAGGTAAATCAAGAGTTCTTTGATAAGCAGTTTGGTGAAGGGGTCGTAGCCAATGAACAAGAAGCCAAGGATAAATTCAAAATCGACTTGAATTCGTCTATGCAAAAAAATGCGGATGCTCTTTTATTTAGAGATATCCAAACAGAATTGGTGAAGCAAAACCAGTTCGATATGCCAGAAGCTTTCTTGAAGCGATGGATCAAAATCAGCAACGAAAAACCGGTTACTGACGAACAAATTGAAAGAGAATTCCCTTTCTTCCTGGAAGAATTGAGATGGAATGTTGTTCGAGGAAAATTGACTCGCAAATTTGATTTGAAAGTAACTCAAGAAGAAATCGAAGCTGGGTTTATCAATGCTTTGAAAAATTACGGGGGTATGCCGATGGGTTTGGATGATGCTGTTCTTAAAAACTATGCCCAACGGATGTTCCAAGATCAAAAAGCGGTCCAACGCCAAGCAGAAGAAATTATGGGTGAGAAATTATTCACAGCTATTACTGCTGAAGTAACTCTGGATGAAACCATCGTTGATGAGAAAAAACTGGAGACCATCGTTAAGAAAGCCAACGAAGAAATGGACAAAGAAAATGAGGAAAGGAGAAAAGCTATGAATCCGGAAACAGAAGAAACTGTAGAGGCTTAATTATAAAAATTGAGCAACGAAAAAAGGGTCGAATTAAGCTTCTAAGCATCAATTCGACCCTTTTTTATTCCTATTTGCCGTAAATTTATCGTTTTATACAAAAAAAATTGATGTATTCCCCAACCCTAAGCTTACCTCTAATTGTTATTAATCATATATTTGGCGATTGAATCCCCACATCAAGCAACCAAATTCAAAAAAATTATACTTAATAAAATAAAAGGAATCATATGGACCCTAATAATGAGTTTAGGAAATATGCCATTAAACACGTAGGCATCAATAGCCATACTTTAGATGATTATGGCAAAACAAAAATACCGGATATTTATAGCATCCTTCCGAGCCAAGCGCCTTATGTATTGGAGGAACGAAAAATGAATGTGACCCAAATGGATGTTTTCTCCCGTTTGATGATGGATCGTATCCTCTTCCTCGGAGAAGGTGTTGACTCTAGGGTTGCTAATATCATCCAAGCACAGTTGTTATTCTTAGAAAGTTCTGACCCCAAAAGGGATGTTCAGATTTTCATCAATAGTCCTGGTGGTAGCGTTATTGCTGGGCAAGGTATTTATGATACCATGCAGTACATCGCTCCGGATGTAGCGACTATCTGTACAGGAATGGCCGCATCTATGGGTGCTGTTCTTCTGTGTGCCGGTGCTACCGGAAAACGAGCTTGCCTCCCCCACTCTCGTGTTATGATTCACCAACCCTTAGGTGGAATGCAAGGTCAAGTAACGGATATGGAAATCTCCTATAACTTGATCAAGGCGCTACAAAAAGAATTGTATGATATCTTGGCGAAGCACACCGGACAAGATTACGATACTATATTTGAAGATTGTAAGCGAGACAACTGGATGAGGGCGGCCGAAGCCAAAGAATATGGCTTGATCGACGAAGTCTTAGATCGCAGTAAATAAGCGTGTTTTAAAAAAAATAATAGGGGGTGACGCAACGGTCGCCCCTTATTTTTTGTTCTTTCTAGTGAGTACAATCATAAAGATTCTAAAGGAATCCTTATTTTTGCAGCTCATTTCCATATCTTTTTAGGAAGCATTATATCTATCATGGATTTTAATAAGCGAAACAAGTACAATTTAAGATGTTCCTTTTGTGGGCGAGACAAAACCGAAGCCCTTATTCTCGTAGCTGGTATCGATGCCCATATCTGCGAGGTCTGCGTTGAGCAAGCTCAAGATATTATTGATGATGAATTGGGTAAAAAGCAATTGCAGGAGGAAGATTTTTCCTTGCCCGATGCCCTCACTCCGCGTGATATCAAGCGGCATTTGGACCAGTATGTAATTGGGCAGAACGAAGCGAAAAAATATCTTTCTGTGGCCGTTCATAACCATTATAAGCGATTGAAGCAAGAAGAAGAGGATGACATCGAAATTGAAAAATCGAATGTATTGTTGGTGGGTCGTACCGGAACGGGTAAAACCTTGTTGGCGAAAAGCATTGCCAAATTCTTGAAAGTTCCTTTCGCTATTGTTGATGCTACCGTATTTACGGAAGCCGGTTATGTGGGTGAGGATGTGGAAAGCATCTTGAGCCGTTTGTTGCAGGTGAGTGAATATAATGTGGAATTGGCTGAGCGGGGCATCGTTTATATTGATGAGATTGATAAGATTGCCCGTAAGCAAGATAATCCTTCTATTACGCGTGATGTTTCTGGTGAGGGTGTACAACAGGCGATGTTGAAAATGTTGGAAGGAACGGAGGTTCATGTTCCACCCCAGGGCGGTAGAAAACATCCGGAACAGAAATTAGTGAAGGTGAATACTTCGAATATTTTATTTATTTGCGGAGGAGCCTTCGACGGGGTAGAAAAAATCATCGCCCGTAGAGTAAACACCCATGTCATTGGTTTTAAGGGCACGGATGAAAAAGAAGAAATAGATCGGGAACATTTATTGCAATACATTACGCAAAAGGATATTAAGTCTTTTGGTTTGATTCCCGAATTGATTGGGCGTTTACCGGTTCTGACTTATCTAGAACCGCTAGACCAAGAAGCACTGCGACGTATCTTGACCGAACCAAAAAATGCTTTATTAAAGCAGTATAAAAAATTATTTAAGCTCGAAGGCATCAAGCTTCAAATTACGGATGATGCGATTGAATACATTGCCGAAAAAGCTATCGAATTTAATTTGGGGGCAAGGGGCTTGCGTTCTATCTGCGAAGCTGTCATGACGGATGCCATGTTTGAATTGCCGAGCAAAAAAAATGTAAAAGAATTTATTGTAGACCGCGATTATGCCGAAACAAAATTAAGCAAGTCTAAATTAACGAAATTGAAAGCGGCGTAGGTTACAACAATCTCAAACTCAAATAATGGAAACAACTACGGCTTCAATATTGGATTATATTCTGTCTTTGCTAAGCCATCCCGTCTCCGGTTATTTTTTTTTGAACTTTGTAATGGGTTTGGGATTTATTATTTTTTATTTGAATACTGAAAAAAAGATTCAGGATATATTCGAATTTCTTTTACTTTTATTTATTCCTTCTTTGGGATATGGCAACTGGTATTATAATCGAGGGGTAAGACAAAATAACGAAGGTATTATTTCACGGTGGCATCAGATCTGGTCAAAAATGCTAATCCCCCATTTATTTATTGTTTTTTTTCTTGTCGTTCTGAGTTTATGGATTTTATTGTGGTACACAGGATATATTGGCTTTGGATTCGAATCGATTGAACCTTCCGACAATCCCAGCGGCATCGGAGGCTATCTTTTTTTGGGGTTGGTTTACGAATCCTTCATTTTATTGGGAGGTTTCATCATGTTTTTAATTTTTATTATCATACACGGGATAAATATTTTTTTCCTACTTCTCATACCTAAATTGATTGCAAATTCTCTTGCCAATAATTTTTACTCTAAACAACGATAATTGAAGTAAAGAAACAAGGTTCTTATTTAACTATAATGTCTTTTTCTTTACAACCTCATACAGTAAGCGTTAGGATAGATACTAACAACATTATTGCTAACCTTTTTATTGAATTGGTAAAACGTTATGTTTTTTTTCAAATTGACATCACACCATTTCCTCCAAACTTCGGGTTTCTCTGGAATAAAATAACAAAATCTCCTTGGCAGAACCACTTTGATTAATAATTTCGGTAGAGACTAATTTCCAACCTATTTTTCCTAATTCATTGGAAATACTTT
>JAHDDR010000040.1 GCA_020629255.1 Saprospiraceae bacterium
AACGAAGTAGATTTTACAAAAAATCAATTTGACTATAATCAATTATTCGTAATAAAGTCTATTTATCATATATTCCTTAAAAAATACCATGAAACATGAATATAAACATGCTTTTTTTTATAATTTGGTATATTTATGGATATAAGTTACTGAAAATGGTTCTGGGTGAAAAAAAACCATCCAAATTCATATGAATATTAAGAACCATATTTCATAATTTTCTGTTGTTAATAGAAAGAAATTCTAACATGTCACAAGGGTTCGATCCACATTTCATCAAATACAAATTCAGAGACTTGAAAGTCTATTCCTCTACGGAATGGCTGGCAGACAATAAGAAAAAATATCGTCAGGTATTTGACCGGTTCGACACGACATATATTTATGCCGAACTATCTTTCTACAACAAACTTTTTGATGAAGAAGATTGGGAAATCGAGGTAGAGCTGAAATGTTATTCTATCAAAAGAGGGCGTAAAGAAGTTTGTTCCCTACCCTTCCGTAGGAAAGTTAGCAAATATGATAATGTAGTCTACATCCGTGAAGGATGGGGTAACCAAAAGGAAGGTGCTTTTTGGAAAAAAGGAACCTACTATTGGGAAGCTTGGATTGAAGGAGTAAAAGTAGCCACCAAATATTTCTATGTAGAAGATACAGGCAAAGAAGCTGAAAAAGGGAACAATCCATATTTGGATATCAAAAGCCTTAAATTATATGAGGGTTCTTTTGATGATCGTCCAGAATTCGAAAGAAATTATTATCGGATATTCAGTAGTGAAGAAACCCGCTATGTCTATGTCGAAATCATGCTAAAAAACCTCCATCCGGGAAAACCCTGGCAATGTGAGTTATTCACCAAGTTCTACAACAATGCCAAGGAACTCAAGGGGCAAGTGGTTCGATTACAGCGGGTTGAGAAAAAAGATGAAATCATTAAAATAACAGCAGGATGGGGTTCTAATGTCAAGGGTTCTTGGCGTAAGGATCTTTATACCGCCGAAATCATTTTCATGGATCGGCTTCTGGCTGTCGTACCTTTCGAGGTGGGTGATGATTTTGTAGAAGGCTCTCCCGGCATCTGGTTTCCGGACAAGCAAACTACTTTCCTACAACAAGAAGATGACGATGATGAAACCTTCGATGATGTAATGGGCAAATTAGATGCCTTGATCGGTCTGAATGCCATCAAAGCCAAAGTGCGTGATCATGCCAGTTACATCCAATTCTTACAATTAAGGAAAAACAAAGGGTTCAAGGAAAAGGATGAGATAAATGTCCATTCTGTTTTTATTGGTAACCCGGGTACAGGTAAAACCACCGTTGCCCAAATGATGGGTAAACTCTATAAAAAGATGGGTTTACTTTCCAAAGGTCATGTCCATGAAGTGGATCGGGTAGATTTGGTGGGTGAATATATCGGCCAAACGGCACCCAAAGTAAAAGATGCCATCGAAAAGGCTCGAGGTGGGGTTCTTTTTATTGATGAAGCCTACGCTTTGGCCCGTTCCAATGATGATAGTAAGGACTTCGGACGGGAGGTCATCGAAATTTTGGTTAAGGAAATGTCAAATGGCATTGGAGATATGGCGGTCATCGTAGCCGGTTACCCCAAGGAAATGAAACATTTCTTGGATTCCAATCCCGGTTTGAAATCCCGATTCAAAATATTCTTTGAATTTTCGGATTATCTGCCACAGGAATTATCACAGATTGCATCCTATGCTTGCATAGAAAAAGGAGTAAAACTCACCCACCCCGCCAAAATGAGGGTGGATGAAATCATAACAGAAGCCTTTAGGAATCGGGATCGTACCTTCGGTAATGCCCGATTTGTCTATGATATTGTCGAAAAAGGTAAAATCCAATTGGGGTTGAAAGTCATGGATAATGAAAGTCCTCATTCCCTGAATGAAAATGAATTATCCACGATTACCAAGGCACATATCGACAAAATCGACCTCAAGGAGAAAAAACAATTACCGGAGATTCCAATCGACCAAGATTTATTGGATTCTGCCATGAAAGAATTGGATCATTTGATTGGGATGAAAACCATCAAGGAACAGATTCGTGAAATGGTGCAGTTGGTTCAGTATTTCCAAGAATCGGGTAAGAATGTATTGAATAATTTCTTCCTTCATACTGTTCTTGTGGGTAACCCAGGAACGGGAAAAACCACCATTGCCCGCATCTTAACCAAAATCTATAAAGCTTTGGGTATTTTGGAACGAGGCCATATGATTGAGACCGATCGCCAAGGGCTTGTTGCTGGTTATGTGGGACAAACTGCCATCAAAACTGCTGAAAAAATAGATCAAGCGATGGGCGGTGTTCTCTTCATTGATGAAGCATACGCTTTGACTTCATTGGGTGCCGGAGGGCATTCTCATGGTGATTTTGGTAATGAAGCCATCCAAACCCTGTTGAAAAGGATGGAGGATCACAGAGGTGAGTTCTTTGTTTTTGTTGCCGGTTATCCGGATAATATGGGGGAGTTCCTTAAAACGAATCCGGGGCTTCAGTCCCGTTTTGATAAGGTGTTGAAATTCGAAGATTATCTTCCTGAAGAATTGGTGGATATAGCCATGCAAATGTTGGAAGAAGAAGGTTTGACACCTGAAGAAAAAGCTAAAGAGCATTTATCCAATTACTTGTCTTATGTATATGAATTTCGGGATAAGTATTTCGGAAACGCCCGAACAGTTAGGAGCATTATCACGGCTGTAATTATGAACCACAACCTAAGGCTCTCTTTGTTACCTAAGGAAGATCGTACAGATATTGCCGTAAAAATCATTACGTTTGAGGATGTAGAAACCTTCAAAACGGATAAGGACGATTTCTCTTTCTCCAACAAAAAGACCATTGGTTTCAAGAGCATCGGAGGAGGAAGTCCTAAGAGTGGAAATTAATCCTTCATTATGTTGCTGAAATATTAAATTCGTTAATAAATGCAGAATGCCATGCCTACAAAGGACATGGCATTCTGTTTTTTTATACATTTACAAATGAATTCCTTATTATTAATACTTACTGTTTTAATCATGAAACAAACCATTATTATTGTATTAGGTCTCGTTGCCGTATCTGTTTTATTGATGGCGTGTAACAATAAAATCAAAGCTAGTAAAGATGTTGATTTTACTTTTGAGAAAGGATCTGAATTTACACTCAAAAATTCTGAGAAAACACAACTGAATAAAGAAGCCCTTCAAATCAAGGTTTTGGAAATAAAAGATTCTCGATGTCCTGTTGGGGTAAATTGCGTAAGGGCAGGAGAAATCAAATTCAAATTATTATTGAATAACAAAGGGAATACCAAAGAGGTAACACTTGCATTTCCTGCGGACAGCCGCCATAAAGATGCCGTTGCTTTTGATGGATATAATATTCAATTGGTAAAAGCGAACCAGCCTAATGATCCTAGTTTTTCGGATGAGAAAAAAGCCTTGCTGGGTGGAATATTCCTAGTAAATTAAGATTTTTATACCATAATAGAGCAGCTTTAATTCTTAGAGCTGCTCTTCTTTTTTTTTAATGATGAATAAAAGAATTGAAACAACAGTCTTTGAATCCGAAAGGCTCCGGTTTAGAAAGTTGAAACCAATCGATGCGGGAAAATTATTTGAAATCTATTCAAATGAAGAGGCTATGAGATTTAGAAAAAGCCCACCAATGAAAAGTTTGGAAGATGCTATGAATTTCATTCGTCATCAAACACATGAAACCGACACACATTATTCCCTAAGAAAAGGAATCGAATTAAAAAATACTGAAGAATTAATTGGCAGTGTCCTATATCTATATCATAAAAATAAAATCTCAGAATATTTTATCGGTTATTCAATTGGAGAAAAATATTGGAGAAGAGGTTTTGGCCGTGAGTTAGTCGGGTTGCTAATTGAAAGTCTAAGAGACACAGAAAATATTCAGCATATAAAAGCTTGGACTAAAACAGAAAATATTGCATCACAAAAAATATTAGAATTCCATAACTTTGAAAAATTTGAGCAGGATGAATTCCCTGACAGTTTTTTATATCATAAAGACCTATCCTAAGGGATGACGAATGAATAAGTGTCCGTTTTGGGCTGCTTTTTTTGCACTTGTATTTTATCAGAAATCCTCACCAATGCCCTGTGCATTGCCTACGTTTTCTTCTTCATCCAATCACAAAATAATCTAACCTAAAACCAGACAGTTATTTATCCCTCATCCCTAAATCATTTTAAATAAGGCAATAAATTTTGACGTACCGCATTGATTTCATCCACCCTCTCTTGCTCTCCTATCATCTGACAAAAATTAAGGTATTTTTCGTAGTAATTCGAATTTAGGAAAATGGCTAAATTCTTTTGATCTTTATGATTAATTTTATTAGGCTCCAACATAAACAAGGGCAAATGATCGAAAATAAATTCATCGAATAAATCAATAGCTTTTTCTTTTTCTCCGGCAATCATATACTCATTGACTCTATCCGAAACATAAGTGAATTCGAAACCATAATCGGCATTCCTATATAGATGCCTATTCTTATCGACGGTAGTGAACACCGCCACCAATCCAATACAAACGCCCAAAATTGCCACTCCTATTTTTTTCCAATCCTTCTTTTGATAAAATTCAATACAAGCATGTATTGCATATGCCGCAAATGGAATAATGATCCAAAATATAGGAGCACGAAGACGGGATAAATTGTAAAAAACAACCAATAAAGCCAAAGAAATCAAAAACAGAACAAAAAGAGGTATCGCTTCTTTTTGTTTTTGCATTAGACACAAAAACATGCCACCTAAAGCCAAGGGAAATAAAATATAAAAATTTAAAAAAGTAAATTTCAAAATAGATATTCTATCTCGATAAAAATAATAATTCACATTATTCGGAATTTCAAATCCTGTAAATGCTACTTTAAATTTTTTAATCATAAAAGACATGTATGCCCCGGTAGATTCGAAATAAGAAATTGATTTTCCTAAGGCACCCTTCACATCATTTTTATGTTCATGTAAAATTGGAGTGGTATATTGCAAATTCAGGGCAAAACCATAATCGGCATTGAAACTAGGATTATTACTGTTCGCAAAAACAAAAGGCCCTACACTTGAAACCGCCAAAGGACTCACTCCCACAGAACTATTCCTAATAATTAAAGGCATTAAAACAAGAGTACAAGTGGCGATAGCAGTCAAAGCCCAACGCATTCCTTCTTTTCTTTTCTCAAACAAATAAAATCCCAATAAAAATAAAGAAAAAGGAAGCATCGTAGATTTGGTTAAAAATGCCAATCCCATCGCTCCCCCGAATTGAGCTGCAGAAGAATAATTTTCTTTTGTCCTTAAATTTTGGAATCGTTCTAATAATAAAATCGTAAAAAAAGAAATAAATGTTACCCGCAATGCCAGACCGGCATAAAACAACAATGGTCCGGTAAAAATGGCCATTCCCAAGGAAATCAATGCTACTTTCTCATTCCAGATCTCTTTTATATATTTATATAATAAAAGCTCGGTTAAAAATAATAACAACAACTGTATAAAGACCCAAGCAGGAATTCCATCCCCAATTATTTTTTTCAAGAAAGACCAAGTGTAGGCATACAAAGGTTCTTGATGATATGTTTTTCCATTTATTAATTCATTCCATAAATCGACATTGGATTTTTGTGCTGCCTCCGGATAATTTTGCTTGTATTCATTCATCAACAATTCGTTCCAATTATAATATGGATGCAACGGAAAATCCTGTTTCAAATCTGTATGGAGAGTATCGGACCATTCATAGAAAAACAACATATCGGATGATAAGAATTCATCTTGAACAGACAATGGGGAATCATTGAATTGAAAAAAATAAATGCCTTTTACTATCACCGATAATACCAAAAGACCATAAAATATTTTTTTCAAATCCAAATTTTGAAAAATGATAGAACCTTTTTTCGAAGAACTCTTTTTTGCATCAGATGGCAACACTTTCGCTTTACCTGTAGCTTGATTCTTCTTCTGTTTTTTGTTTTTCTTCTTTGACATTTTTCTCTTTGATCCTGTTTCAATCCGAAAGTAATGATTAGTTTTGAAAAAATAAAGGATTGTCGTGAAATTTGGAAAACTACAGGATGTATCCCATGTCAATTTTAATTTACCAGAAATTCCTTCGGGTACGGAATTGATTTTACAACATCTCCCAGAAAGAAAAAATCCTCCAAAAGTTTTTATTGGAGCCACCGGCTGGGGCATGAAGGAATGGGTCGGAAAATGGTATCCAAAAGGAACAACAGCAAAAGGCTATCTCAAAGCCTACGGAAAACAATTCAATACCATAGAACTCAACACCACACATTATCGGATTCCCCAAGCCACTATGATTGACAAATGGTGCGATGAAACACCCTCCGATTTTGTCTTTTGCCCTAAAATCCCCCAATCTATCAGTCATCGTAGAGACATGGGTTTAAGTGGAGAAAAAATAGAAATATTCTCTAGGGAAATCAAAGGTTTAGGTTCTAAAATGGGTTGTTGTTTCATGCAAATGCCGCCTTATTTCAAAGAAGATCGATTGCCCATTTTAGAACGGTTTCTTTCCGAATGGGACATGGACATTCCTTTGGCTTTGGAAGTCAGACATGAAGATTGGTTTAGAACCCAAGAAAGTAGCACTTCTCTTTTCAAGATGTTGGAAAAATACAATATCTCTACCGTCATTACAGATGTGGCTGGAAGAAGGGATGTGCTACACATGA
Organism: Saprospiraceae bacterium; assembly: GCA_020629255.1. GTDB lineage: Bacteria > Bacteroidota > Bacteroidia > Chitinophagales > Saprospiraceae > JAHDCE01. The sequence continues at coordinate 6,749 of JAHDDR010000040.1, forward strand.
GATTAACCACCCCCATTGCCATGATTCGTTTTGTAGGAAACGGGTTAATCGATTCCGATTACTCCCGCATCGAAGAATGGGTGCAAACCTTAAAAAAATGGGTCGATAAAGGTTTACAAGAAGTCTATTTCTTTACCCATGAACCAGATAACATCTTGGCTCCTGAACTTGCCCAATATCTTACCTCCCAAACTGAAAAACACATCCCCAATGCACAAGTGAGAGGACCCAAGCCCCTTGAAAATCAAATGACTTTATTCTAAGACTTTAATTTTGTCAATTAGTACGCATCATCTTGTTAACAAATTTTATACTTTTGTATGGATTTTGAATTGCACCCAAGCATTCGACACAGAAATACATGACTACATGGAGAATATAAGCGACATAAAATCTTTATTAAGCATACCCAAAGACATTGTAATTTTGTCTCATCGGAACCCGGATGGCGATGCCATTGGTTCTTCCTTGGGTTTGTATTGGTTTCTCAAAAACCAAGGACATAAAGTCAACGTGATTTTTCCTTCGGAATATCCGGATTTCGTCGCTTGGATGCCGGATGCTGATAAAATTACCATCTGCGATTTGGACAAGGATTTTGCGATTCGTTGTATTGATAATACAGATGTGATTTTTTGCTTGGATTTCAATGCCTTGGATCGAGTGGATCCAATGGAACAAGCCATTTCCGATTCCAAGGCCGTTAAAATCATGATTGACCACCACATGTACCCTGAAGGATTTGCTGATCACATGTTATCCAAAACCGATTCGAGTTCTACTTGCGAATTGATTTTCGATTTCATCAGCATGCTTGGGCAATCCCAACTGATAGATGGTAAAATCGCCGATTGTTTGCTTACAGGTATCATTACGGATACGGGTTCTTTCAAATACAATATTTATCCGAGTACGTTACGGGTTGCCGCATCACTATTAGAGCGAGGAGCCAACAACGATTTCATACAAGAAGAAATTTTCAATAGTATGAATGAAAAAGAGCTTCGTTTGTTGGGTCATTGTCTGTATAATAGAATGGAGGTGATCGATGAGTTGGAAACCGGTATCATTTGGTTAACGAAAGACGATTTTGAAAAATTCGATATCAAACGGGGAGATACGGAGGGAATCGTGAATCAGATTCTTAAAATGAAGAAAGTGAAAATAGCCGCTTTCATCAAGGAGCAACCTTCTATTATTAAATTATCCTTGCGTTCCAAAGGTGATTTTTCCGTTCAAGAAATTGCCACGAAATATTTCAAAGGGGGCGGTCATAAAAATGCTTCGGGTGGATATTTTTATGGTAGTTTGAATAATTGTATCGAACGGTTTAAACGATCGGTAAAAACGCAATTGGAAGCAGAGAAGACTTCTTAGATTCCTATTTTAATTTTCCGACCTATTCCTCCTTTGGCTATTTATAAATTCAATCCGTCAGCTCCTAAAAATTAGCGTTTGGGAAAAAGGGTAAATTGTATTATTTTTAATGCCCCTTATAGCCAAAAATACATAAAACTAAATTTTCACCATGAGAACCACTCTACTCACATGCCTCAGCATGCTTTTTTCTGCTATTTTATTTGCACAAGTTTGCCCTACAGGAACCAATACCAACAAAGCTCTTTTAGCTGGAGATTCTTGGGCACAATACATGTGGGATGATGGAACCTACAATATCATTTTCGATAAATTCGGAATTGGAGACAAACTCATGTTGAGCCAATCACTGGGTTCTCGCCCCGACCCTTCTCCTCCATATACTGGACCCGAATATGCTGTTTCGGGCAGCCTCGCCAGCGATTGGGCCAATAAAGTAAGTTATCCTTGGATTGCCAACATCATTACGGAATTAAATGCCAATCCAGATGTCGAAACATTGGTACTAAGCATTGGTGGTAATGATATTCTAGCGGGTCGTTCCTTAGGAGGTTGGTACCAAAACATGGATGATGATGTGGCCGGTTCTGAAGCCGCTCTTTTCAATACCATTAAAAATAATACATTTACGATCATTAATGATGTACTTGCTGTTCGTCCCGATCTTAAAATTTTAATTTCAAGTTATGATTATCCGAATTTCGATGTGGGACTTTTATGGTGTGCGTTTTATGCTTGTCCCAAAAGAAGAGATTTGAGTTACAGTGATACATCTCCATTGATCACGGATGCCGAACTGAATCAAATGATGATAACCATCGAGACAGAACGACTCACCTGGCTCGACGAAGAACCTCAATTGTTTTATGACAATAGCATCGGTCTCTCCCATTATTATTATGGAGACGGAAGCAATGCACCGGGAACATTACCCTTCCCCGATCCAGATGAACCCTTCAGTGCCACTTTTTATGGTGGAAATCCGAATGTACCGACACTAAGATCTAATTTTAGAACAGCTCCTGACCCCATTCATTTGGATGCCGAGGCCTATGAATATAAAATTATTAATCAAACTAAAAATTATTTTTTGCCTTTATATCGAAATGGAATAAATGCCACTTATTTTTCGAATGGAGGGGCAGAAGATGGTTGGACGACGGGCAACATGATGGGAACCGATGCGGTGAGAGTCGGCGATAGGCAAGTCAATCAAAATTATTACGGAATACTTTCTTTCGACACCAGCAACCTGCCCGACGATGCTACGATCACATCTACCAGCCTTTATCTTTTAAGGAATGCTATCAGCAATGTCAATCCATTTACTTCCGGTACAATTGGTGCTCCGATGGTGGATGTAAAATCCGGAACTTTCGGACTTGTGGCAGTAGAAAATTCAGATGCAACGGCTAGTGCAGATGCAATAGATGCCGGTTGTTTCCACGGTACGGTAAGTGCAGATGGTTATGCCCTACGAATTGATTTGAATGCCGCCGGAATGGCAGCGGTGAACAAAACCGGAACCACTCAATTCAGAATTTATTTCCCAAACAACGATGCGGGTGCAGATTATATTGATTTTAATGATGGTGATGCCATCATGGACACAGACGTTACCACAGAATCATTAGCGGAATATATGGGTGATGCCCGACCCTTTTTGGATATTTCATATACCGTCCCTGTTCCTGTAGAATTAATCAGCTTTGATGTACGAGTAAGAGATCATGATGCATTTTTGTATTGGTCTTCTGCTATCGAAGATAATTTTTTAGGATATGAAATCGAATATTCTAAAAATGCCTTACAATGGAGGGCACTTGATTTTATGGAAGGAACCGGCAGCGGTTCTTATGAATTCATACATAAAAATCTAAAACAAGGAACTCATTATTATCGATTAAAAATGATCGACCTCGATGGTTCTTATGAATATTCTGATATGAAAAGTGTAAGGATTCAAACTTCGAAACCCATTGTTTCTATTTTCCCGAATCCATTTAATGAACAAATTAAAATCATTACGAATTCGAATCAAAAACTAGAAATCAACATTTTCGATGTCTTAGGAAAAACCATTTATTCTAATATACTAGAAACCAATAATTCCCAACAAGAATTCACCATTCAAATGGATAAGAATTTACCCTCAGGTATTTATTATCTCCAATTAAAAAATGAGGAGGAATTCCAAGTAGTTAAATTGTCTAAAAAATAAGGGGAGAATAGAATATTTTTTTTTCACATCATGTTTTTTATTTTCTTCTCTATGCTATTATTTTTTTGATAGAATAGAGAAGAAATTCCGAAAAAAGTTAATCCGTTCCTTATCAAAACTTTGTCCTTTTGTCTTAATACGAAAGGACGAAAAAATCAAGGCTGTGAGTCTTTCTTTACGCTGAAACATTTTATAAATACTACATTCAAAAAATTCGCTTTAACCCCATTTTATCTTCAGTAGTACAAAATGGACAGTTCCTAACTTTACTTGATTTTCAGCTCAAACAGTTTTGAATCCTTAACGTATTTCCTGCTATGTTTCAACTAAAAGCCTCAAGGCCGAAAGCATTAAAAAGATATAATAATTTATACGTTTTGTAGACTTAAAACCTACTCACTGCACCACCACTACCCTACTACCCGAAACCCATTTTTTCAAAAAAGTGGTATTCATAGATAATTCCCCCAAAATATAATCTTCCGAACTTTTAATCGCTGGAGAATGAACTAACTCTTCTTTACAGACAGCAACAGGATCTAAATAACTGGAATGTATGAAATAATTTTTTCCATTTTCCCTAGAAATAAATCCGACGTGAAAAGACAAGCCAATAACATACAAGCCTTCTTTATTTTGTTCATTTAAGTATTGATCCAATTTCTCCAAAGATGTAGTTCTGAAAAAATCACGTCCATTACATAACGACTTCATAATATTCGTAGCTCCTTGTTGTGCCAATTTAAAACGATTCACATTAAGGCCGATATGTTTCAAGGGGGTTGAGACAAAATAACCACAAGCCACATGATCTTCTCTAGGCAAATCTGTATGTCCATTAAAATCCCAAGGGGTTCCATACCAATAGGGAAAAATAGAATCTCGCATAGCGGATAAAAAATAATTTTCAACTTCTTTTAGATTGAGAATTCCTCGACTTTGTTGATTTCGAAAAATATTTCTTTTTTCTAAGATTTGATTTTTTGTCTCAACATAGGCCTTTTGATAACTTGTTGAATCCTTTACTTCCCGAATATCATATGATAAATTTGATTCATTATCCAGAGATGATAAAAATGACGGAATAGAAAAAGCTCCTTGGTTTTCTCCTGCATCATTCGGGTGGCAAGTAGTCATAAAAAAAAGAAAGGGCAAAAAAATAATGATTCGTAATAACATATATTTTTTCACCCATAACGTCCTAATAGGAGAAGGACACATAAACAACATGTTAAATTTACTTGAACACTACCTCAATCCATGAATATCATATTTAGACACGAAATCCCAGATAAGGCGATCGGTATTTGAACCATTGATATCCAAATCAAACCAAACATGCTCTCCGTTTACAATTTTATAATGCTCTACGGATGTCATGCTATCTCCATTTTCATATACAAAATGCTCGACTTCAATGTTTCCACTATTTAAATTATGGATGATGGGTGTAGCATCGGTATGATTAAAATCGATCCAAAAATTGAGGGTCTGCTCTACAGAATTATATTCAGAACTTCCATTATAGGGTAAAACGCCATCAGTTGTTCCATGAATATTTATAAGCGGAATGGGATGAGAAGGCACACAACCCGTATCCAGCATCGTTCCCGATACGGCACCGATAGCAGCAATCCAATCACTTTGAAAACAAGCAAGACCATAAGCAAGCATTCCTCCATTCGAATATCCACAAGCATATACCCTTTCCATATCGATGGCATAACGATTGGAAAGATCTGTAATCATGGCTTCAATAAATCCCAAATCATCCGCATCACTTTTATTGTCACCTCCAGGCAAAGCCGGGTTCCAATGGGAAGTTCCATCTAAGCAACTTCCTTGGGGATATACTAAAATAAAAACTTCAGATTCTGCAAGTCCCCTCATGTCAGCATCCAACATATAATCGCCGGCACTTCCTCCAAAACCATGAAAATTCATCATTAATGGCACAGGAGTAGATCCATCGTAAGAATCGGGAACGTATAATACATACTCTCTATTCTCTCCACCATGGAAAATGCTTTCGGGATTGGAATTCCAAGAGCATTCCTCCCCTTTACCTGTATTTTTGTCTCCATCATCTTTATTACAGCCAAAAGAAAGGAACAATATCACAAGGAAAAAGTAATATATTTTTTTTGTCATTGATTCATCATTTATGATAAAAAAAGACTTCCGAAATATACAAAAGTAAACTTCGGAAGTCTTCGTAAAATACCAACAAATATGAATATATTTTAATGCAACATGATCTTTTTATACATCCATTTATCATCCACATGGATTTTACAGAAATAAATACCTTGATTCAAATTAGACAATTCAATTACATTATTTCCTGATTTTAATTCCTGAGATAAAATACTTTTACCCGTTACATCCATCAGTTCTACAAAAGAGTATGTAATACTCGTTATATCTAAATTAATATTCATCCAATTTTTAGTTGGATTTGGATATATTTGAATTTTATTTTGCAAACTCAAATCCATAATATCTACAACAGTATCTATTGTAACGGTTTCCGAGGTAGAAGAACAACCATTGATATCTCTTGCCATAATGAAATAATCTCCCGAACCTAAATTTGTAAAAACATTGTCAAACCCAAAAAACGAACCTCCATCTATAGAATATTCATAAGGCGGCGTCCCTCCCATTGCTGATAGTTCTATAGAACCATCGAAATTATTATCTGTTTCATCGATAATATTCACCACTTGCACTATAAGTTCGTCGGGTTGGCTTAAAGTTGCTTCGCTAGTCGTCGTACAAAGGTTAGCATCGGTAACGGTAACCGTATATGTTCCAGTAGACAGGTTATTTTCCACATCCATATCTCCTCCGCTAGACCATGTATAAGAATAAGGTGTTACTCCTCCCATAGCACTAACAAAAAGAGAAGCATCTGTATCTCCATTACAATGAACAATGGTTTGAATATCTATTGTTGCCAATAATTCAGAAGGTTCCGACAAGGTAATATTGGCTATAGAAACACAATTTTCAGCATCGGTAACAGTTACTTCATAACTATCCGCCGACAAACCAGAAATGGATTGCGTTTCATCGCCAGTATTCCATATATAGGTAAAGGGGTTTTGCCCATTCGCCGCATTCACAGTAACCGCACCATCGTTTCCTCCATAACAAGAAATGGGATTGGTCATAACAACAGAAGCAGACAAATTACAATTTACACCATTTACATTCCCCGAAAAGACTTCATTGCAACCATTTGCATCTGTAATCGTTACGGAATATAAATTAGGCGATAAATTAGAAATGGCTTGTACCATCTCTCCATTCGACCAATCATAAGAATACGGAGGAACTCCCCCACTTACATTTACCATTGCTGTACCATCCATTCCTCCATTGGTGGTTTCGTTGGTGGTACTTACACTCCCTGTAATAGCTGTAGGTTGTTGTAGTATAATACTGTTTATCATATATATACATTCCGTTGCATCCATAACCGTTACGGTATAAAGACCGGCACTTAAACCTACTACGGTTGCCATATCATCCCCATTCGACCATTGGTAGGAATAAGGTGAAGTTCCTCCCGTTGGAGTAATTGTTACAGAGCCATCATCACCATTGAAACAAGTAACATTAGAGACAGAAGCAGAAGCTTCCAAATTTACCTCCAGAGCAATTTGCGTACTCGCTGTAATAGAACAACCCGCACCATCACTTATCGTTACTGTATAAACATCGGGACATAAGTTATTTGCCACAGCATCTGTAGAACCATTCGACCATGAATAGTCCAGATTCCCAGTCCCTCCACTTGCAGAAACCGTTGCACTTCCTGAACATGTATTACAAGTCGTAGAGTTCGTAGACGACATATTTGCATCTATTTCTGAAGGTTGGCTCAACGTTCCTGATGCTGTTGCCGTCATGCCCGCGGCATCGGTAACGGTAACCATATATGTTCCTGCTCCAATTCCGGTATTTATGGCAACATTTCCTGAATTATTCGACCAAGCATAAGTATAGCCCGGTGTACCGCCAGAAGCAACGGCCTCTAGGCTGCCATCCGTACCACCAAAACAACTTGGATCCTGCAAAACTGCAAGAAAAACAGAAGGCGGAGGAGGCGCCACTACCACACCTGTGCTAGAGGTTGTGAACACATTATCATTGATCGTACTTGTTCCGTTAGCGACCAATCCCGAAGCATACATGGTTATATTTTCACCAATATTTGCTGGTGATGTCCAATTAAAATTATAGCTTACTGTATTCCCACTGAAACTTTGAGCGGGGTCGTGTTCTGCGTATGTCCGTCCACTGGGTGCATCGTTGGTAATGGCAACATTGGCGTTACTAGATGAGAGTGTTCCGATATTATTGTTGCTTCCATCCAATGCCACCAATTGGAAACCGGCTCTGGCTGCTCCTCCGTTATAATTAGACACCTCAACCGTAATGGGATAATTGGTGTTGGGTAAAATATCCGAAGGTAAGCCACTGATCTGAACGCCTCCGGTAAATGTTCCGGAAACATTATGGCAGTCCGTACAAAGTGAATCCCCGGGAGCTCCGGTTCTTCCATTGGGAGGATTATTGGAATTTGCTAGTATTATTATGGCTAAAGCCAATAAAAAAAATCCTTTGTAAAATATACGATTCATATCAAAGTCAAATAAATTCAACAAAAAGGGTGAAGAATTTCATTTGATTTTAGAGGGGATGCAAAAGTAACAAATTCAAGCTGTAATTAGAATTCTATAACATGAAGAAGAAATTCAAAGAATTGTTCACGGCAAATACTCAAAATTTAGGTACGAACACTCGAAATACAGTCAGACTTCCTTGATTATATCCTATATTTGTGCTTTGGATTCTTTGTTTCCACAAAGAATTGAAGACATAAAAAACAGAATGAAAGTAGGAATTTTCTTTGGTGGCCCTTCTCGAGAACGTGAAATCTCTTTTGCTGGAGGGCGAACCGTTTATGATAATTTGGATAAATCCCTTTTTGAACCCATCCCGATTTTTGTGGATAGTTTCAAAAATCTTATTCTCTTGGATTGGTCTTACCTTTATAAAGGAACCATCCGAGATTTTTATCCTCCTGTGGAGTTCCTTCCCGAATCGTCCCATGCGTTCCAAGTCTATCTTGAAAGTTTGAGCCCTTTGCCCAACATGGAAGATCTGATCTCCAAAGTTGGTCGAAAGGTCGAAATCAACGAATTATCCGAATTGATGGATATCGCTTTTCTTGCTCTTCATGGCGAATATGGCGAAGATGGGCAAATACAAGGAATGTTGGAAGGGATGGGTATCCCTTACACCGGAAGTGGAATAAGAGCTTGTTCTATTGGAATGGATAAGGCTTTTCAGAAAAAGGTGATGTCTGTTGGAGGATTTCCTACGCCCGAAGTCATGGTGATTGAACGGGAACAATGGTTGTCGGGAAAACAGCAAGAAAATTTATATAAAGAAGCAGTCGATAAAATCCAATATCCTTTGGTTATTCGGCCAGCGAACCAAGGTTCTTCCATTGGAGTATCCATTATTGGTGAAGAAACGGGCCAATCGGGTTTTGAAGAAAAAGTGGATGCTGCTTTTTTCATAGAAACTATTTTAGCTGAAAATTGGAATTCAAAATCACAAGAAGAAAAAATTGAGGAGATTCGGGACATCACAGATATTAGAAGTGGTTTGGGTTTTCCGATGCAGGACGATGAAGGCAATGAGTACCACCACCCGGAAGAATTGTTGGAGGCATTGAATGATATGTTGTCTCAAAAGAAATCCATTAAATTACACGCCCATTTATTGGAGCAAAAAGTGATTCTTGAAGGCTTTATAAAAGGTAGGGAGTTTTCTTGTATTGTCATTCGCCAAGAAGATGGTCGGGTGACGGCTCTTCCGCCTACGGAAATTGTAAAAGGAGGTGAAGTATTTGATTACCGTTCCAAATATTTACCCGGACTTTCCCGTAAAATCACTCCTATCAATCTCCCTGATTCGGACATCGAAAATATCCGAACAGAATGTGTACGACTTTTTGAATATTTGGAGTTCAATGTATATGCCCGCATTGATGGTTTCATTAATGATGAGGGAATTATTTACCTCAACGATCCGAATACAACTTCGGGTATGTTGCCTTCTTCTTTCTTCTTCCATCAAGCGGCGGAAATCGGATTGAATCCCAGTCAATTCCTGACGTATTTAATTCGAACTTCTTTGCAAGAACGAGCTGAAACAGCTTTGGTCAAAAATCATTTTATTTCCTTGATGGAGGAATTGGATCAAAATATCCAACGATTAAAAAAGAACAATAAAAAACAAAAAAGCATCGCCGTTATTATGGGCGGTTATTCTTTCGAAAGACATATCAGTGTGGAAAGTGGAAGGAATATTTTTGAAAAATTGGCAAGTTCGGATAAATATGCTCCTATTCCTGTTTTTCTCTTAGGTGATAGCCAATCTTTCGAATTGTATCAAATTCCCATCAATTTATTATTAAAGGATAATGCGGATGATATCCGTGATAAAATCCTTTATTTCAAGAAGCATCCTTTAGTAGAAAAAATAAAAGGAGAATGTCATGGACTTACTGTTAAGTATGCTTCTACCGATGTTGTTTTCGAGCCTCAAAAATTAAGTATTTATGATTTGGCCGATAAAGTGGATGGTGTTTTCATCGCTTTACATGGACGCCCGGGTGAAGATGGTACAATACAAAAAGAATTGGAAAAAGTCGGTTTGCCTTATAATGGTTCTGGTCCGGATTCTTCCCAGGTCACCATCAATAAATATGATACCTTACAACTTCTAAAGGGCCATGGTTTCAGTGTGGCAAAGCAATATTTAAGTCAACAAGCAGATTATATGAATCACCCGAAAGGGGAATTGGATAAAATTGAACAGGAATTCGGTTTCCCTCTAATTGCCAAACCGGTGGATGATGGCTGTAGTTCTGCTGTAAAAATGATTCGAACTCGGGAACAATTGGATGCTTTTTTCCAAACCATGTATCGGAAAGATGAAGCCTTGCCCGAGGCGGCCCGACAAATATTAAAGTTGGGTTTCAAAGAGGAATTCCCGAGGAAAAATGTGGTTTTAATTGAAGAATTAATCACCCGAAATGGGGCTTCCCATTTTCTAGAAGTGACGGGTGGCATGTTAACCCACGCCAGTGAAGATGGATGGACTTACGAAATATTCGAGCCTTCTGAGGCATTAGCTGGCGGAGAGGTGTTATCTTTGGAGGAGAAATTCTTGGCAGGGGAAGGACAGAACATCACACCGGCGAGGTTTTCGCCCCAACCCGAAGCGTATGCGTCCATTGCACAACAAGTAAAAAACACCCTGAAGGAAGCAGCTACTATTTTAAATGTAAAGGGTTATTGTAGGATTGATGCCTTTGTGCGGATTTTTGAAGATGGTCAAGCAGAGACTTTGATTATTGAAATCAATTCTTTGCCGGGAATGACTCCGGCGACTTGTATTTTCCATCAGTGCGGCATCAATGGTTATAAACCTTTTGAATTTATTGACAAAATTTTAGAATTCGGTTTTCATGAGCGAAACAAACAATACCAAGCCTAGTTTTTTCAAACGCTTATTCATTTTTGGATCTACCCCTCGGGTGTTCTTGAATTGTTTGGGTATGATATTGGCAACCTCTCTTTTATTATGGTTTTCTTTCAGCATGTTGAAATGCATGTCGAACCACGGACAGACCTACGAAGTGCCCGATTTCAGGGATCAGCATGTAGATGACGTTATGCGGGAAGCCAAAGATTCTAGATTCGAAATTGTAGTCAATGATACCACCTTCATCAATGGTAAGGAATTAGGCATTGTGCTGCATCAAGATCCCAAACCCCAAGCACGGGCAAAAGAGGGTCGGCTAATTTATTTGACGGTAAATAGTTCTGAAAGACCCAAACGGGAAATTCCAAAATTATATGGTAATAATTATAAACACGCCGAACAGGTTTTGAGTACTTATGAATTCAAACATTCGATTGTAAAAAGAGTTATTGATACGGATGCACAGGGTACAATAAAAGAAGTGATATATAAAGGAAAAGTTATTGATGGTGAAGATGGCTTTGACCAAGCTAATGCTATGGCTCGTATTGGGGATTCGATCCATTTGGTTATTGCCGAGGAGTTTGATGCGGGTCCGACTCAAATTCCTAGACTTATCTGCCTAAGGTATTCTGAAGCCTTATTTAAAATTCGTTCGGGCCATGATTTAATGTTGGGTACCATAACTGTTGATGGTTCGGTTCAGGATTCTGCTTCTGCTTATGTGGTGGCACAATTCCCTCATTATATTCCAGGGCAATTCATGAAAACTGGGGATCAGATTGATTTGAGATTGTCTCAGAGAAAACCGAGTCATTGTGATCAACCGATACAAGGTGAGGAGTTAGCACCGAACCATGTTTCTGATCCGGATGGTCGGTGGTAGTTATTTTCTTAAAAATATTTCTCTAATTTTTAATCCATATTAAATTAAAAATAATCTATCGGATTGAGGTAGAACATTTTTTTCCAGCCTTGCACATCATTATCGATTCTCCAAATGTATGGAAAAATGGTTGCGATGGAATAATGCAGATGGGGTGGTTTTCCTTTTGCATTTCCAGAATCACCGACGGTACCTATTTTTGTATTTTTATTAACCCATTGAAATCCGGATGTATTGATTTCATCCAAGTGGGCATAATAATGCAATCTCCATTTTGGACCTAAAACAAGCACCACGTTTCCTCCCATTTTTATTTTACCGGAATAGAGTACAATGCCTAAAGTTGAAGAATTGATTGTTCTACCTTTCTTGGCAAAAACATCTACGCCTTTATGGGTTCCGGATCTACCCCAAGGATAATACCAAAAGGTATCTTTATTGTAATCATTTGATGTTGCGTCTTCTACGGGCATTTCTAGATTTTGGGGAATCAAAAATCCTAGTAGAATTATCAAGATGAAAAAAAATAATCTTTTCCTTTTTATGTTTTTCAATTTTATATTTTAATTCCGATTCCAATATTAACCGAAAAGTTAGCATTTTTAATATCATTTAAATTATTAATGCCATCCAATTCTTTGAAACCCATATTATATCTTACATCTCCAGTCAGCATAATGGGTCCTAGTAAAAAATCCAATCCGCCGCCACCAGTCAATCCAAAATCAAAACCCGACGTATCATCTGTCAGTTTTTTTTCTTCTCCTGTCAATAAATTGGTTTGGAGAATATCTTCCTGGATTTTGAATCCGGCATAAGGCCCTATTAGTGCTTTAATGTGTACTACTTTTATCGGAATAGAAATTTTAAACATAATGGGTGTTTCCATATAATGGAATAAATAATCTTCTTTAAAATTTCCTTGTGTAAGGGATGCTCCTTTTTGGGCATATAGTATTTCGGGTTGGATGCCAAAAAAACCTTTTTTGGAGATGGTATGAAAAAAAAGTCCAAAGGACACTCCTGCCCTTTTTTCCATACCATCGGCTTCGTTCCCTAGAAAGCCACTATTAATATACCCTCCTTTTGCTCCTAAATGTATTTTGGATTGGGAATGAGCTGTGCCAAAAATAAATAACACTAACACAATGAATACAATTATTTTATTTATCATTTTTTTGATTATTTTTTAACGACTCTTTTTTAGTCACCATATTACATACGTGACATTAAGTCATCTGTTTCGAGTTGAGCTATTTTCTTTTAAAAAAGAACATTTAGGGATGTTGCTCAATGTATCGTTTTATATAATTTCCGAATGATACTTATCTGCCCTCTATGATGCACTTCATCTTCGGCGAGGTGATAAAGTGTCCAAGCTAAATTGTGCCCCGTTTCTGGATTATACCCCTCTCTTTTTTTATAAAAATCGGATGGAGACAATTGATCTATTGATTGCAAAAGCATCGCTTTTGATTCTTCTAGTTGTTGGACATAAAACGACAAAGGATCGTTGGTCATTAAATCCGGAAGATGTTTACCCATTTCTAGTCCGGGCACAATTTTAGATTTTTCATCGCCCACAAAATCTCGGTCTTCAACAAAAATAATTCTAAAATAATGACGAGTGGCAACAATATGGGACAACAATGCTCCAACCGTATTCCAATTTTCAGCATATTGCCAATGCAATTCTTCAGGTGTGATTTCTCTTGTGTAAAACAAGGTTAGCAAACTGGCATCTTCGATTATTCCCTTCAGATAATCAATAGTATGTAAAGAAGGATCGCTATCAAATTTAATACATGTTTTTCGGTTAAGCTTGGTCATTATTTTTAAGTTTTTGAATTAATTCTATTTCTTTTTCTTTCGAAATTGTTAAAGAACTCATTTCAGGTGGCTCCCATTTTTTTATTTCACTATAAAATGAAATAAGCCCATCGACAGATTGCTCAATAGATTTTGTTTGGAAATTAAAATCTGATTTCATCCTTGATCCATCCGTAATTAAAAAATCTCCATCCACCCAAAGCGGCAGGCCGACCCAGGGTTTTACATCATGTTGATCTAGCAAGTCCGTTGTGGCAGAATATATTTCAATTTTCTTTGATAATTTTTCTCGGGCAAAAGAAATAAAATCAATTAATCCTGTTTCGAATGAAGGCGTATTATAAACCTTATATTTATTATTTTTTATTTCGATAGCTTGGCAAATGATTCCAGCTAAGTCTTCTACATCAGAATAAGAAATCTTGCCTGTTCCATTGTTCGCCATTAATAATTCTTCTTGGGTTTTCAATTTATAAAACCAATAATATAATCGATCCGTATAATCGTATTTCCCTATAATAAGCCCGGGTCTCAGAATTAGATAATCCAAATTATTTTGATCTTGTAAAATACGTTCACATTCCGCTTTTTTTTCATTATAAAACTGAAACCGATCATCATTTATTTTTTCTTCCAACGTACAAGCAACAATGGGTTCTTCTTCTTTTATCGGGTGGGGATTTTCGGGTGTAAATTCATAATGGCTACAAGTAGAAATATAAATATAACGACCTACTTTTCCTTTTTGGAGTTCGAGTTGCTTTTCGAATGTGTGGGGCCAATAACCGGAAACATCAATGATACAATCCCAATATTGATTACATATAAGTTTTAAATCTTCCTCCTTTTTCCGATCTCCATAAATTCTTTTTATACTAGACGGTACCTGAATAGAGGTAACTCCCCTATTAAATAATGTGATATCATATTTTTGGCTAGGAATCAATTTTTCCAATACATTCCTACCAACAAATTTTGTACCGCCGATAATTAGGATTTTTTTCATTTCTGGTTTTTTAATATTTGCAACCTTTGTCCAGAAGCATTCATTTTAGAAAAGCGTAATTTAAGTATATTTTAAATTTATTTCAACATAATTTTTTTATTCTTTTGGTAATAGGCTAAACTTTCAAATGCAGACAATTCATTTTTGGGTAATTGTGAAATTTTTTGAACCTCTACAAATTTTGAATCCTTAATTTCGTTTTTATCCTGCACTTCGATATGCCCCTCCCATTTATTGGAATAAAATTCGATGGTAAAATATTGAATCTTATCACCATTATTATATGATACCGTTTCCAATTGAGGATTCGTACTAATTCCGATTACCTCCAATTCAATAATTTCCAAACCTGTTTCTTCATAAACTTCGCGAATAATGCATTCTTCGATCGTTTCATTCTCTTCCAAACTTCCGGCAGGAATTCCTATTTTTCCATTGTCTAATCTTTCAACAACCAATATTTCATTCCTATCGTTTTCAACAATTATTCTTGCAGCAGGATGAATAAATTTATCCTGCCCAAGCTTGGTTCTTATATTTTGTATGTAATCATTCATCTAGAAAAATTAGTGTAAAATAAAAACTTAAAATAAATTCTGACTCCTTTATTCTAATAATTCTTTCCTACCTTTGCTCCATGTCACTTAAACTCAGAGATTTCATCAACCTTAAAACCGCTATTGCCGGTGCGATTATCATGGGCAGCATGGTATATTATGTAAATTACCAATTCGGCTGGCAATTAGCAAGTATTGCTGCATTTAAGCAAGCAGTTTACACCTTCTTTTTTGGCGGGGCCTGCGTTCGTCTAAGCGAAGTAGTGGCAGTAAAAGTAGAAAATAAGTGGGCAGGCATTTTCTGGGGAACGGTGCTGGCAAGCATGGTCACTATTTCAGCTGTATTCATTATTCACAGCATGAAAGGGACGCCCAAACCTTTTGAGTCGACATTACCTACTGCCATCATGGCACCACCTAGTTTTTTGGTTCTGGCATGGTTGTATCGAAATAAAGACGATAAAGAAAAAATAAAAAAAGAAAGAGTGTAGAAAATTCCACACCCTTTTTTGTTTAAAATTTAATTTTCTCGAATTATTTTATCCGCAGCTTTTACAACTGCTTCTGCAATTAATTTCTCGGCCTCGGAACCGGCCATTGTCTGTCCGGCTCTAGAAACTACTCCATTCTCACTCCAGGTTCTTTCGTAATAATTCAATGCTTTCTTTTTGAAAACATCCCAATTTTCAATACTCATTACAATCTGTTGGACATATGAATCTTCAATCAAATCCTGATAAATATTAGCCGAAATATTCATACTCAAAAAATACTCCAGATCTCGATCGGTAAAACATTCTCCGGATAATTTTCCAAAACTATCAAATACATGTTTTTTTTGCAGCTCCTTAATCAAATCCAAAAATTTCGTCTCCGATTCTTTAGAAGTATATTCCTTTTCTACAATTAGAATTTCTTCTTCAATCTCTTCTATTTCCTTAATGAATTTAACTTCTGGCAGAGTTTCATTTTCTGCCATCACCTTTTCTGAATCCGCTCGACAGGCAACAGAAAAAAGAATCAACAATACAAATAAAAAATAATTTAAATAACGCATAATTTAAAAACTTTTAAGTGAAATAATAATTCAAAATTCTGTTGGAATAAAAACAATTACTATATCAGAGTGATAGCTTTTTTTTAAAATTGATAGATTTCTTTGTAACAGATAAAATTGAATCAAACCCACATCCCTAAGAATTTTAAAAGTAACGCATTTGAAACTGCGATAAGGAAGTTGCCTCCGAAATCGGATGGCAGCTTCTTTATTAATATTCGGGTGCTAGTAAAACCAAATAAAAAATAGGGCAACTTGCAGTCTAATTGTTTCAAATTCGTTAACCAAAACTGTGAGAAAAATGAACGATGTATTAAATCAAAACATTACTCAACATAATGATGATGAGTTTTTTAAAAAATGGGGCAAACTTGAGGGCATCAAAAATAATGGAAGTATAGAAGCATTTAAATTGTTACTTCCCGGAATCTATGAAAAAGCCAAAAATATTTTAACTGAATTACAAGAACAAAATTTCAGAATAGACATTCAAATAAAAATTGATACGCTCTCAAACAGATTAAAAGAACTTAAATTAAAAAAAAATTTACTTGCTTCTCAAATCCAACAAAGAGAAAAAGAATTGGATTTAGATTCAAGGAGAATCATTGAAAACAATAATAAATCTAGACAAGATGTTAGTTTGTTTTCTTTATCTAGGTTTCTGGGTCTTTTGTTCGTAATCATACCTCTTACCTTTTATCTTTTGTTTTTTTATTCTGCCATTGCTAAAAGTGCCTTGTATGGGGTTAATGTAGAGAGTCTGATTTCGGGAGAAACCTTAAGTGTACCCATTCTACCCAGTTATCAGGACATGATAGAAGCCTTGAAAACAAATGTAATGCTGATACTTATACCTATAGTTTTTTTTGCATTCGGAATGGTCCTTCATACCCTCTTAGACTCTAAAACAAAACCCTTTTGGAAGTTCTTCGGTCTTTTGGGCGTGCTTCTCATTACCGCTCTTGCCGATGGGTTTTTAGCCTTTAAAATCCATCAGCAAGTAAAACTCGGATTAAGCTTTATTTTGGATACAGGAGAAATCCAAGATTACACTAACGTATGGTACATAGATATAAACTTCTATATTGTTATTTTATTAGGATTGATTAGTTTTTTGTTTTGGTCCATTCTAACCCATTTTGCACAGCTTGAGTGGCGTAAAAGAAATCCCGGCAGGGAGTTACAACAAAAGAAAGACTATCTAGAAGATCTACTGATTGATCTAGACTCTAAAAATAACAAACTAAATGGTGAAATCAATATCGCGGAGGAACAAATTGAAAAATTAAATTCTGAGATGAGTAGTGAACCCTACACTGTCAACCATTCTTATATTCGAAAATTTGCAGAAGGATATGTTGAAGCTATTTCTTTTATCCAAGATAACACTGAAGAAGAATTAGAAAATAAGATAAAAGAAATCAATGACATTCTAAGCGAATTCTTGAAAGGGAAATAGTAAGAAATCCATCCAATCATTCTAAACCACTCTACAACCTATTTAAAAATTCAGGTTGTGGGGTATAAAATCCATAAATTATGAACCAGTCATTATATATATTATTTATTCTTGTGTTTTTCATTGGTCTAAGCAATTGTTTTGATCCTAAGCCCGAACCTGTTATTAATTCCAAAAATAATTACATTGTATTGTTAGATTTATCGGATAGAACATTGAGCGAAAATCAAAAAGAACGGGACATCGCGAATATCAAGGCAGCCTTCCAAAGTTTTAAAAAAGGTGTAAAAAACCAATATTATATTAAATCTAATGATGTTCTCCAAGTACTTATTGCTCCTCAAAAAAACATGGGGATCAATAAAGCTGATTATGAAAACCAACTGAGAATTAATTTAAATGCCTTACCTGTCAATAAAAAGAAAAAAGTTTTTGACAGTTTTGAAAAGAATTTTGATGAGACATTAAATAAATTATATGATGAGACATTAAAAAATAAAACGAAACCTCATCATTTTTCGGGAGCGGATATTTGGCGTTTTTTTTATGATTTACTTCCAAGCTACTATATAGAAAATTCCAGCAACAAATTACTTTTAATTACGGATGGATATATGGAATTCGAACAGTCGGCTTTGAAATATGAGGTAGGTGGCGGTAAATATCGTTTTTCTAATTTTGATTTCCTAAAAAGGCTTCGAGGTTACAAAGGTAACTGGAAAGAAATGTTCGACAAATATGATTACGGCTTGAAATCCACAGGAAAACAATATTCGAATCTGCAAGTTTTCATGACAGAATTATCTCCAACAGAAGGCGTTCATTATGAATTTGACATTATTAAAGCCGTTTGGAAAAAATGGTTTGATGAAATGAAAATCAAAGAAATTGATTTTTCTATTGACCAAAATGCTTTATCGAAAGTAAAAGAAGATGTGGAAGCATTTTTTGATTCATAACCAAGCGAAGAGCCATTGGTATTCCCCAATGGCTCTTCGCTTGGTTGATATTAGAACCCTAGTTTGACTTTCATATTAGGCGAATATAGTCTATAAAATACAATTGTTATTTCTTTGTATTTATGAAGTAGGCGAAATTATATTTTAAAACAATTTAATAGTTACATCATGAATACTCAAAAAAAGAAAATATTAAATTTATTTTGGGCATTTTTTTTATTGCAAATATCATTTTCCCAAAATATATTTTATGAAAACTTCGAAAATGGGCAAGGATTTTGGCAAGTTACAAACGGAAGTTTTCAAGTAGGAACGCCTAGTACAGGAGTACAAGTTTATGAAGGCAACAACGTAGCAGGAACCATTTTAAATGGTAATTATCCCACCAATGCCAACTCCTATTTGGTATCTCCAAATATCAGTCTACCAACTGTTGATGAAGAACAAAGAATTGAACTTGATTTTTGGCATTATTATGACATAGGTTTTGTTGCAAAAGCACACTTATCAATAAGTTTGGACAATGGCGATTCGTGGATCATTCTTTCTAATGATTTTGATGATGACTCCGGAATTTGGTCAAAGTATAAAGCGGATCTAACAGCATATCAGGGGATGGAGATCAAACTTGGTTATTATTTTTCATCGAGCATACATCCTACTAGGTTAGGATACTACCTAGACGAGATCCGTATTGATATAAAAAATAATTCCTTTACTGGCAACACCAGTTTTGAACAGAATGATTCGGAAAGTTTATGGTATGCTACAAATGGAATATGGGGCACAGGAACGTCCACTACATGTACTTCACCAAATGAAGGTACGTCTGTTATGGCGACAGTACCCGAAGGTAATTACCCTACAAATGCGAATAGTCGATTGGTCAGCCCAACAATCCATATCAATGAAAATGCGGAACACCCCTTTTTAAAATTCCAACACTGGTATGATTTAGGTTTTGTTGCCAACGGCTGGGTACAAGTTTCTGTAAATAACGGAAATTGGGAAAATATAGGGACGGAACTGAATGATGCCTCCGGTGGATGGGTCCAATTTGGTTGGGACTTATCCGAATACAAAGGAAATGATATTCGATTCGGATTCTTAATATCCAGTAGCATTCATCCCACTCGCTGTGGTTGGTATATAGATAGTTTTGAAATTATCGGTGCTGGTTCTCCTGTATCCACTTCTGAAATAAAAACAGCTCACAAAATTCAAGTATATCCCAACCCTATCATTCTAGAGAATCATATACAATTTGAGTTAACCCAAAAAACTATTGCCCATATCTCATTATTGGATATTAATGGAAAGAAAACCCAAAGCATTTTTAACGGAATATTCAACCCCGGAAATAGTACATTTTCTTGGCAACCTTTAGACCACTTAAATCCGGGGATTTACTATTTGCAAATAATATTAGATAAAGAAATCTTGCATCAACCATTAATAATTTCAAAACCATAATTATCTAAACATGAAAAGGAAGGACCCCAAATAGGTTTACAGATTATTTAGAATCAAAAATAGTTAGGGATACTTTATATCCCTAACCTTTTTATTTTAACTCCACTCCTTTAAAATTATCTTGGAGTCCGCAATGTTCCCGTATTGTGTTCTCTCTATTTTTTTGTGGGGAGAATGTTTGCAACAACTTATAAAAAGATGTTTTAACAAGGCACAAATAAACAGGTAGAAGAAAAAAGGCAAACAAACCAATAAGCAAACCTCCGGAAAACTCGGAAACCAGTATCCAACGATAACATAACCAAGGAAAAAAAATTAACACCACCAAGGCCGTTAAATATTTAAAGATACTTTTTTTCATTCTATCCGAAGCACAATTTGTACAAACAAAAAATACTTCCTCTGATGATATAGGAGACACAATAGAATTATTAATTAATCTGATATACGAACCTTTGCTTTTCTCGGAGCATATTGAACAATTATCTATTCTTTTACACATGACATTTTTTTTTAACAATGAAAGAAAAAAATATCCATGCAGACTCTAAAAAAGCCTACATGGACATTTTTAAAGAAGATCTAAATCACTCATGAATTTGGCCATCTCTAAAGATGACACA
>JAHDDR010000041.1 GCA_020629255.1 Saprospiraceae bacterium
TAGGACGCCAGGTTTTCATCCTGGTAACACGGGTTCGATTCCCGTACGGACTACCACTTTTAAAAGCAAGCGGCTATCTCAATGAGATAGCCGCTTTTTATTTTTTATTAATCTCCTAAACCATATTTATCCAAAAGATAAACCAAGGCGGTAATCGCTGCCGCTCCTAATTCCAACTCTCTTTTATTCACTACATCCGGGGCGTCTGCCGGAGTATGATGATAATCAAAATAACGTTGGCTATCCGGTTCGAAACCAAAAAGCAAACCTTTCTGACCTTTAAGTTTACTGACATCTGCTCCTGAACCTCCTTTCCGCAAGTTCAACCCATAGGGTTCTAATAAAGGCAACCATTCGATGACTCTCTTGAATTTATCATTAAAAATATCATCATGACCATCGGCGGTGAATCCTCTTGGGGTGAATCCTCCCCTATCCGATTCTATGGCTGCCATATGATATTCTTTCTTTTCGTTGGATACATCTCGATACGTATTGGCTCCTTCCCCTCCGTTTTCTTCGTTCATATACATTACGCAACGAAGGGTTCTCTTTGGTTTATAATTGAGTTTTTTCAATACATTGATAACTTCCAAAGAGTGTACGCAACCCGAACCATCATCATGGGCACCGGTACCTACATCCCAAGAATCCAAATGACCACTTACCAATATGATTTCATCAGGCTTTTCGGTTCCTTTAATTTCACCAATCACATTATAAGAAAGTATGGGATCCAAATTCTTGCAGTTGGTTCTAAAATAAACCCTAACCTTTTCGTGTTTGAGAGCTTCTTCTAGCTGGTCTGCTGCCATAGTACTAATAGCAACCGCAGGGCATTCATGACCATCCCTATAATAGGTTACTCCGGTGTGGGGTATATCATCGGTTTTATTGGTCATGGAACGAACGACGGCTCCGATCGCTCCATATTTAGCCGCCATTGTAGGTCCTACCACTCGTTGATCAACAGCACCACCATAAGCCGCCATCGTATTAATTTGGGTTTGATCGAAAGGACGGTTATAAAAAACAATCTTTCCTTTTATTTTTCCTTGTTTACCCAATTCTTCCGCTTCATCTATGGATTGAACTTCAACAACTTCGGCAGAAACACCACTGGGGCCGGTTCCTATCGAATTTCCTAAAGCCAAACAAGCCAAATCCATTGTTCCCAAACGGGTGGAAATCATTCTGCATTCCTCTTTTTCACCTCTGACCCAATGTGGTACCATACAGGGTTGTAACCAAACCGAATCCATATCCATAGATACCATCAATTGACGGGTATATTCGATGGCGGCGGCGGCGGCGGGCGAACCGCTCAACCTCCCCCCTATTTGTTTCGTCAGATACATTAACCAATCATACGATTGTCCTTCCGTTAATGTTTTATTGTAAATATCTTTGATGAAGAAGGCATCTTTCTCCTGTTCGTCTTGTTGGCTTATCAAGAAAAATGGAAGCAAAAGAAATAGAAAAAAAAGTACATGTTTCATATATTATAGTTTTTCGCCATAAATATAAACCTTTTGAAAAAAAGAAAGGGTCTGGAGCAACTCCAAACCCTTTTTTCTTCTTGGGAAGATTATCTTAATCTTCAGTACATGTTCCAGGTTGTAGTGCATTAAGAGCATCAACATACTCAGCTAATGACAAACCTGTTGTGTTTAAAGCATTGTTATCCCAATCATCTTCACAAATTGAAGCACCTGCACATGTGTAGCAAGTATCTTTTTTACAAGAAGACAAAGAAAGTACACAAGCAGCAGCTACAATTGCACATACTGTAAAGAATTTTGCAAATTTCATCTTTGAAATGTTTTTATGGTTTGAAAATTTTACGCAAATATAAAGGATAACGACTGAAAATTATAATCGCTTCCTGTATTAACAATTTTATTTTGTTCTTCGACTCAAATTAATCCTCTAGATTTCAATTCCAGATATTTATTGACAGAGTTCATTGAGAGATCCTCTGGCTTGGTTAGTATTGCTTGGATACCATATTGTTTAAGTTTCGAGACAATCTGCTCCTTTTCGTATATGAATTTTTTTGCCACTGTTTGGTGATAAATTTCTTCTACTGTTTCTACTTTTTTATCGGCATAATCCCTGATTTCGGAATTCTCAAAAAATACAACGACCAGTAAATGTTGATTGTTCATCCGCCTTAATAAGGGCAATACTCTTTCGAGGGCATACATGCTTTCAAAGTTCGTAAAGAGGAATATGAGGCTTCTGCCTGAAATCAGGTTACGGACGGCACGGTATAACAATTCGTAATTCGCTTCCAGATTCCTTTCCTTTTCCCGATATAATGTCTGAAGAATATTATTAAGTTGGTTGGCTCGGCGATCTGCTTTAATAGTAGAACCGATGATGTCTGAAAAAGTCATCATTCCCGCCCTATCGTGTTTTTTTAGGGCAATATTGGAAATAACCAAGGTTGCATTCACAGCATAATCCATCAAACTCAAGCCTTCGAAGGGCATTTTCATGTTCCGGCTTTTGTCGATGATGCAATAGACTTGTTGTGCCCGTTCATCTTCGTATTGGTTGACCATGAGTTTTCCCGAACGGCTGGTCGCTTTCCAATTCACACTCCGATAATCGTCTCCTCTTACATAATCCTTGATTTGCTCAAACTCATAACTATGTCCGATTCTCCTCATCCGTTTCACGCCCCCTTTGTCCATTGTCACTTTATCGAAAGCCTTCAATTCGAAATTTTTCATTTGGATTAAAGAAGGATAAACGGGTAAGGTCATCGGAAATTTATGCTCGTAACGTCTTTGTAGGATTCCTAATGTGGAAGTCAAAAAAACATTCACATGTCCAAAATGGTATTCCCCCCTTACTTTCGGATTGAGTTCATAACTAATTTCCCTTTCCTCAAAAGGTTCTAAATCAAAATTGAATTCGAAATCCCTTTTTTGGAATTCAATGGGAATTTCATCGACAGCAGATACATCAAATTTTTGGTTGGAAATATTTTCTACGGTTATTCTAATCGGATTCGGATCTCCTAAGGAAAAAACCCGAGGCAAATGCCTCCTGATTTTCAAGGGACGCTTATTGGCAAATAGCAAAAGGGCATCTACCATGACCAACACTAATAAAAAGCAAAGAATAGCCCAAGGAAAAACAATGGGGTCGAATCCTCTACTCTGGAAAAATGTTAGATCATTCAAAAAATAAGAGGCGGCAAAAAGAACAACAACTAAGGAAGCAATGGCAAAAAACCGACCGGTTAGATATACATCTTTCATCCCTTTGTATAGTAACCAAAGGCATCCGACGACTATTAAGAAAATTAAAAAATAAACAGCCGTTTCTTTGTCTTCCCAAAAAGATGTAAAATCAAACATATTTTGTTATTTGGAATGATTGATGAACTTATCTAGGGACTTCAATCCTTTTTAATATTTCGTCAATGACATCCGAAGTTTCGGTCCCTTCCATTTCTCTTTCCGGCGTTAGGATAATTCTATGATTCATGACGGGATAAGCTACATATTTGATATCATCCGGTGTTACGAAATCACGGCCGTTCATGGCAGCAATCGCTTTGGATGTTTTCATGATAGCCAAAGATGCCCGAGGCGATGCTCCAAGGAACAAATCTCCGTGATTCCGAGTATCGTGGACAATCTTTGCAATGTAATCCAATAGTTCTTCTTTAATGTGGACTTTTTCTATGATTTTAGAATACTCCTGAATTTCAGTAGCATTGAAAATGGGTTTCACATCCTTTTGTTGCTGATTGGAAAAATCTTCCTTGAACCGACGAAGAATTAATTGTTCATTTTCTAAATTGGGATATTTCAAATTCAATTTAAAAAGGAAACGATCCAGTTGGGCTTCCGGCAATTTGTATGTTCCTTCTTGTTCGATCGGGTTTTGGGTGGCAATTACAAAAAACGGGAACTTTAGTAGGTGGGTCGTTCCATCCACTGTTACTTGTTTTTCTTCCATCGACTCGAACAAAGCGGCTTGGGTTTTGGCCGGCGCCCTGTTGATTTCATCTATCAAAACAATGTTCGAAAATACGGGTCCTGCACTAAACGTGAAATCGGAAGTCTTCATGTTATAGACGGTTGTTCCGATAACATCCGAAGGCATGAGATCCGGCGTAAATTGGATACGGGAAAAATCTACATTCAAGGCTTTTGCCATTAATTTGGCGGTAAGTGTTTTGGCAATTCCGGGTACACCTTCCAATAATATATGTCCGCCTGTGAGTAAGCCCGCCAACATCAGTTCGATTTCTTCATCCTGCCCGATAATAACCTTCTGGATCTCATCTTTGATGCGATCCACAGCCTCACTGATTTTTTCTACTTCCGGTACATTTTTTTGTACCCATGCTGGTGTATTTTCTTCTGGTTGATTAAAATTATCGTCCATATTTTGATTTTTTCTAGCTATTCAAATTATTTGCATTGTTCGTACACTTCTTCCATCGCTTTGTGGAACCCTTTCAGCGTTTCATCAGAAACTACTGAAGAACCGTTGATATTATCATAATACTTAAAAATATCATTGAAGGTAGACGTAGGAACTCCTGTTCTCTTTGATAATTGTTCTATGAATTGTTTATCCCTTTTCTTGGTAGAAATTCCGTATTTGTTTCTAATGAAAGAAAGGAATATCTTCATTTTCTGTTGGCAAAGTTTCTTGTGGTTCTGTTTATTGAAATACAAGGCTCCTATCGTTGAAATAAATTCTAAGGAGGTATTCGTGTTTTCGTGTTCTACCGGAATAATTCGCTGTTTCCTCTTAGAACGGAACATCAGGTAAAAGACCATCATTCCCAATAAAGTGTACCAAGCCCAAGAGAGGTGTTTGTTTTCCAAAACATATTTCAGGGGCGTTTCGTTGGAAAGGGTCAACTCGGCAGCGTTTTGTCGGATGCTGTTTCTTCTCCTACTAATATTTTCCTTGATTTGACTATAAGCATCCCAATAAATATCTCCTTCTGATAGGTGGGAAAATACTTTATCGACATATTTTTTACCGATTTCATCTACCATTTGAAAATTCGTAAATGCTATGGGATTGGTGTGTAGATAAACCATCCCGCCCGGAGCGGTTGGGTCATCGGGATTGACATACCGCATCATAGCAAAATTGGCATATTCCTGATTTGTCGCCGAAGGAAAAGAGTAGGCTCCTAATTCTGTGAGACCATATTCCATATCACAGAAATAAGAAGAATCTATATAATGCCAACGATAGGATTTTGTCTGGTTTTTGTAGATGTATTTATAATCATATTCCAAAGAGTCTTTCAAGTCGGGATGATGGAATTCCATGGTAATCATGGTGTCTTGGATGACAAAATAATCATTCCAGGGAACATCCAAACCATCAAAATCCATACACTCATAATAATAAAGATGGAACATTAAATCATGGGGAATGGATTTGCTTGAAATAAAAGCATTATTCCCTTGGGAAACGAATTCCAGCAATCTTTCTACATCTGCGGTATCCAAGTACATGGCTTCACCAATGAATACATAATTATCGGCTACTTCAGCATCTGTTTTGATAGTAAGATCCGTGGGTAAATTTTTTGTTATTTCTTTCAGTTTCTGATTGGGATTGTACCCTTCCAACATTTTACGAATTACATGGGTACCATAGGGTTGGACACTTTTTTTCTTGTAGGATTCTCTCCAGTCAAATTTCTTGGATGAGCCGGAACCGAAAATGGCAAAGAGTACGATAAGGAGTATCGCAGTAGAAAATAGTGCTATGACGACGGATCGATTCATTCGGAGAAATCAGATGTTTGTTTTTTTGAGATTGTAATCATAATTCTAATTCTTTTCAAGAACAATCCCAAATATATGATTATCTCTGCTAAGTTTCCTATCTATTTAGACTAAGGGGCTTTTTTGTTTGATGTTTGGTATTATAAAACGGAGGGTGCTTGATGCACCCTCCGTTTTATAATCATTAAAATTCTTTTCTATTGATCTTTAATTTCTTTTTGCCGCTGGATACCACATTCTAGGAAATCCTGGAATGAATTGGAATTGGTTATCAGACCTCCCATGGGTTGGTTGAGGAAGACGGCATTGTTCTGTTTATCAATATGAGCCATTACATATAAGGGTTGTGAATTGCTTCCCATGTGTACGATTTGGAAATCCGCCCATTTTTGCCCCACCTTACGACGATTCTTATTATTGAATGATGAACGGTAGGGTGTCTCCAATTTTTGAGGGTCATCCACATATAGGGAAACGACAACCATATCATTTTTCAATTTATTGAGGATGTTTTCCAAGGGCCATACGTTTTCTTCATTCCTCCTACAGTTTTCACAACTGTGCCCTGTGAAATCGATAAACAAAGGAACATTCTTTTTCTTGGCTTCTGCCTTGGCGACGAAATAATCATCATAACAATCTATACCATGTGGGCATTTTGTGGGTTTGAGATAGGAATGCCCCGCCGGAGGTGCCATCCCACTCATAAGCCAATTGGGTTTGAAAAAGCCTTCATTCGTAGTTTGGAATCCGGTTAGGCAATAGGCGGCCAAGCCCAAGCACAATCCACCGAATATCATTCTGATGGATGGGATTTTATTCAATTTAGGGGTATGCTTGAATCGGAACCAATTGAACCAATAGAAGGCCCAAAGAAGGGCTATCAAGACCCAAAGAGCTACGAAAGCTTCATAGGGTAAAATCATGGCACCGCCTAGTTTTGATTTCATCATCAAAGAGAAAACGGCTAGGAATTTTAATGCCAATGCCACCTCAACAAAACCTAAAGAGACTTTGAGGTCATCCATCCATCCTCCGGATTTGGGAAGGGATTGGAGCATACTTGGGAAAGCCGCAAAAAGAGCAAAGGGCAATGCCAATGCCACAGAGAATCCAAACATCCCGATAACCGGTCCTAATTGGAAACCTCCAGAATTGACTTGGGATACCGCATCTACCAATAGTACTCCGATAATGGGTCCCGTACACGAGAAGGATACAATCGCCAATGTGGCTGCCATGGCCAGAATACCAATCAGACCACCTTTGTCTGCCAGTGCATCGGTACGATCTGCCCATTTGGCAGGAAGAGCGATTTCAAAATAACCGAAAAATGAGATGGCAAATACCACCAATAAAACGGCCAAGCCTAAATTAAACCAAGCATTGGAAGCCATTGCATTGAGGGCGTCGGCTCCCCAAATCAAGGTAATCAATGTCCCTAGACCTGTATAGAGTATAATGATGGATAATCCATAGATGAATGCATCCCGAAATCCTTTTTTCTTATCTTTTCCTCCTTTCAAAAAATAGCTGACCGTAAGGGGAATCATTGGAAAAACACAAGGCGTTAATAGGGCTATCAATCCACCAATAAATCCTTTGATGAAGGTTTGGATATAGGATAGATTTCCTTTTTCTGTTTGGATGCCGGAACAATCATCATCCTTGTATTTTATATCGAAGGTTTCCTCTACGGGTGTACCTTTTCCTGCTGTTACGAGTTGCCCTTCTGGAGAGTTATCTGTCGGAGCATTTCCTCCATCTTCTGTTGTCGCCATTGCTAAGGTAGCATCTTGTCTGTCTTCTCTCAAATCCAAGGAAAATTCTACTTCTGTGGGAGGTAGGCATTTTTCGTCATCACATGTCATGTACTCTAAGTAGCCTTTAAGGGGTTTTGAAGGATCTTCCACTTTTATTTTCTGAACGAAATCTACTTGGTCTTTGAATTTTATGACATTCATATCAAAAATGTCATCCCTTCCTTCTACCCTTCCTTTGCTTTCTTCCTCTATTTTTCCGGAGAGATTGTAATTCTTTTCATCCACA
Source organism: Saprospiraceae bacterium (assembly GCA_020629255.1). Classification (GTDB taxonomy): domain Bacteria; phylum Bacteroidota; class Bacteroidia; order Chitinophagales; family Saprospiraceae; genus JAHDCE01. Next base: position 7,833 of record JAHDDR010000041.1, read on the forward strand.
TCATAATTGAAGGAGGTTTTTATAGGACCATCATCGCTTTCCAGATATTGGGAGTACACATACCAGCCTTTATCCATTTTGGCAATGTAGCGTACTTCATATTCGTTCTCTCCTATTTTTTTTGTACTGACCGACCATTTCACCGGTTCGAGTACGCCATTATTTGCCGTTGTATTTTCTTCTGGTGACGTATTTTCAGTAACTTCTTCTGTTTTTTCTTCGACTTTCTTTGGTTCTTCTGCCGTATGGGCTGCAATTGGATTTGTAGAGGATGTATTCTCGGAAGAAGATGTTGTAGATTTTGGAGGTGCGGGTTGAGGCTTGGGTGTAGGAGTGGGTTGAGGCTTAGGGGCGGGGGCGGGTTGAGGCGCAGCAGGTTGTGTGGTTACAGGCTTAGGGGTAGAAGGAACTGTTGGAGTTGGAGTTGGAGTTGGCGTAGGTGTAGGTGCAGGAGCAGGAGTTGGGGGCGGAGATGTTCCGCTGGTACCGGTATTGGCAGCCTTTGGTAATTTGATTTCGAAGTCTACTTCATCTGGAGGGAGGCATTTTTCATGATCACAGACCATGAATTCCAAATATCCTTTTATAGGAGTTGCAGCATCTTTTGTTTCTATTGTTTGGGTAAACGTTGCAGACTTTCCGAATTTGATTAGATTCATTTCGAAAATATCGTCAAAGCCCTCTTTTCTGTCTGAACTCTTTTCCTGGTTCTTTCCCACCATTTTAAGATCCGAAGGAGATTCGTAGGTAAAGGATGTTTTTACCGGACCATCGTCACTTTCCAGATACTGAGAGTAGATATACCAACCATCTTCTATGGTGGCTTTAAAGATTAAATCATATTTATTGCCTTCTACATGTTTGGCATCGAATGTCCATTTTACTGGATTATGGACTTGGGCATTCAGTAATTGAAAGCAAGCTGCAACGAATACTGTTATTAGACTAAGAAATTGCTTCATCATAAATTCTGGTTTACCATTTTAATTGAATTGACTTATTTCCTTTTAATGTCAATCCGATTTTTTAATTGTAATACGTATCAAAATTCTGTTTGAACAGGGAAAAAAAGTGGTTGGAAACTCCAAATCCCTAAACTACAATCGGCAGTAAGCACCAAAAGTACTTACTGCCGATCAATTATTTGAATATTCAAAATAAAAGATACATATTTTAGGATACAAACATGTTTCAAAACGTTTACTCCCTTCTTTTATTTATGATTTTATTAACGATTTAATCCAAAGGAATGGCAAAGGCGATATCTTTGGGAGGGAGACAGCTACTTTCGCAGCATGTCATAAAAGTAATTTGTCCGTATACTTCATCCAAACCTCCCGTCACCTTCACTCTTTGTCGAAAGGTGGTTCTTCCTGAAAGTTTTACCAATTCCATTTCGAACATTTCATCGTAAACTTTCTTTTTATTTCCGGTTTCTTTCACATCACCGACTAATTTTAAATCTGAATCTTTTTCTATCATCACTTGCGTTGGGATGGGACCCGAAGCATTTTCCATTTCGTTGGAATATACTGCCCAACCTTCTTGTATATCGGCCGTAGCAATGATTTCATATTCATTATCTGCTACTTTTTCGGCTTCGAAAGACCATTTTACCGGACTGTTTTGTGCATATACGAAAGATAGGTTGAGTAAGAAGAAGATACTCAGAAATAAAATTTTCCTCATCTGTAAGATTGTTTAAAAAAGATTCAGTTTACAATTATTGCCTCTATGTTGTTTCAGTTGGAATCATATGTAATTAAAGGTGATTCAAGCCTTCAATTAGTAGGGTTTTATATAAGGTTTTTGATGAGTGAAGAAAAGATGAGATTATTCATAACACCCCTCACTCGCAAATATAATAAAGTATATTTGTTTTTCTTGAACAATTATGTGGTAAATCCTCTGTAGATCGCACTAAAAAAGCGAATATCTGTGACATAATTGAATTAATGATGGAATAGAAAAAAAGATGCCAAATTTTATATCCCAGCTACGAAGATGTCACAAATATTTAAACTTTAACATATGAAAACCGATCCATATGTGACATAAAAAAAGTTGTTTTGTTGTAAATTTTGACTCCTGATTCCGTGAAGTATAATATCAAAAATAATTGGTTTCTAATGTATTGGAATCATCATATAATTGATAGGATTAATATGAGTGCCAATATGAAAATAACAATACCGAGATAGGTCGTCCAGCGGGAATTACTTCTGTAGACATTGAACAGATATTCCATAGCATCCCTCCATTCCAAATTTCTAACGGAAGATTCCTTTCCTAATACAAAATATTTGGTATGTCCTTTTCTTTTCTGATCGCCATGTTTTTTAAGAATAAAGAATTCTTCGTTGAGAAATGCTAAATCATATAATTCATGTCTAGCACCGTGTTGTAGTATAATCGTATTCGGGCTACTGATATCCCTCCACTCTCCTTTGCTTATATTGCCATCTACAGATATCATGTACTCTCCATCTTCTCCGAATATATGAAGTACTGCTTCGTGGAAACTCAAATCGTCCCTTATTTCTATCCATCTCTTATTGAGCCAGAATTCGGTTTCCCTCAAATCTTCGCTCATGGGTCGAATATTGGTGAGGATGAAATCCAGATAATCATCCATAGAATCGCTCTGGGGCAATTCTACATTGAACATGCGGCGGTATTTCTCAACTCCTTGGTTTTCCATAATTGGTATAAAATTATAAAAATTGGGTTGAAAAAGCTATGCCTATTTATAAATATCCGATACCTTATTTATTAAATAAGGTATCGGATATCATTTACAAGGATTAAATCTAGCCCGGTACGTCATCTTCAATTATAATATTTTTCTGACCTCCCCTTATTAAAATGTGAGTATATCCCATAAAAAAAGTGTTGTTCCAATTAGTTTGGAACAACACTTTTTAAAATCAATAACAGACATGGATTAAATTTCCCCCTTCAAGGCTTTAGCCATGGTTTCTCCAATTTTGGCCGGAGAAGAAACGACGTGAATACCACAAGCCGCCATTATTTTCATTTTGGCTTCTGCTGTATCATCCTTGCCTCCGATAATGGCTCCTGCGTGTCCCATGGTACGCCCCTTAGGAGCTGTTTGCCCTGCTATGAAGCCAACCACTGGTTTTTTATTTCCTGTTTTCTTGATGTATTCCGATGCCAATGCTTCGTAATTACCTCCAATTTCACCAATCATAACAATGGCATCCGTTTCGGGATCATTCATTAATAATTCGATGGCTTCTTTGGTCGGTGTACCGATTATTGGATCACCTCCAATACCTATGGCTGTAGAAATTCCCAAACCTGCTTTTACAATTTGATCAGCAGCTTCATAAGTCAATGTACCGGATTTGGAAACAACGCCTACTCGGCCTTTCTTGAAAATGAAGCCAGGCATAATCCCCACCTTAGCTTCTCCCGGCGTAATCACTCCCGGACAATTCGGTCCGACCAATTGGCAATCATATTTATCGATGAAGGCTCTTACTTTCACCATATCCTGAACGGGAATTCCCTCTGTAATACAAATTATCACTTTGATACCAGCAGCAGCGGATTCCATAATCGCATCCGCGGCAAAACGAGGTGGCACGAAAATAATGGACGTATCTGCCCCTACCTTACCTACCGCTTCAGCTACCGTATTGAATACCGGTTTACCCAAATGAGTTTGTCCTCCTTTACCCGGAGTTACACCTCCTACAACCGGCGTTCCATATTCGATCATTTGTTCGGCATGGAATGATCCTTCTTTTCCGGTAAATCCTTGTACGATGATTTTAGAATCTTTATTGACTAATACAGACATATTTTATCTTGTGGTTTATGATTTATTTTTCCAAATTTTCTTCTTCATCTACAATGATGAAAACATCTTCGTTGTCTTTTTTCATGTAATACTTTTCCCGGGCGAATTTCTCGATGTCCCTTCGGCTATCCCTTCGATCCAGATTCACATCTTCCAATTCTTTTTCATAATATGCTTTTTTTTCTTGCAATTCTTCTTTTGTTCCTTGCAGGTTCCATTGTGTCAATGGATTGATTTTATTGAAAAAAAGCATGATGAGCAAGAATATGATGAGGGTAATGATATACTTGTTCCTCAAGGGAGCCGGTATCCTACTCAAAATAGGTTCTAATGGATTGGTTCTCCTAGCCATACATCAAATTTGATTATCCCAAAACAATGCAAAGGTAATCATTTTTCGGACTCATGTGAAAAGAGAACCCGCAACATTACTTCCTAAGGATTCTTGTTCCCGGATAATATGCCATTTCACCCAATTCTTCTTCTATACGAAGCAACTGGTTATATTTTGCGACCCTATCCGAACGAGAGAGTGACCCCGTTTTGATTTGACCGGTATTTAATGCTACTGCCAAATCGGCAATGGTAACATCTTCAGTTTCTCCCGAACGATGGCTCATTACACTGGTCATGGAATGGCGGGTTGCCAAATTCACAGCATTAATAGTCTCCGTTAAGGAACCGATTTGATTCACTTTTATTAAAATAGAATTGGCCGATTTTTCATCAATACCTCTTTGTAATCGGACTGTATTGGTCACAAATAAATCATCACCGACCAATTGGACTCTTTTACCAATGGTTTTATTTAATTTTTTCCAACCTTTCCAATCGTCTTCATCCAAACCATCTTCGATGGATGCTATCGGATATTTTGCCGACCAATCTTTCCAGTAATCCACCATTTCAGAGGAAGTCAATTTTCTTCCATCCGATTTATGAAAATGATATACTTTTTCTTTGGCATCATAAAATTCTGATGCTGCCGCATCCATAGCTATGAAAATTTCTTCTCCGGGCTTATAGCCTGATTTCTCTATCGCCTGAAGTACCGTTTCGATGGCTTCTTCATTGGATTTGATGTTTGGTGCAAAGCCTCCTTCATCTCCTACATTGGTAGAATAGCCTTTGGATTTTAATACTTTCTTGAGGTTGTGGAAAATCTCCGCTCCCATCCTCAAGGCTTGTTTGAAAGAATCGGCACCTACCGGCATGATCATGAATTCTTGGAAATCGATGCTATTATCCGCATGAGATCCTCCGTTCAAAATGTTCATCATAGGAACAGGCATAGTGTGGGCGTTAGCTCCTCCAACGTACCTATACAAAGGTAGCCCCGCTTCATTTGCAGCTGCCTTCGCCACTGCCAATGAAACACCTAAAATAGCATTGGCTCCAATCTTCGATTTATTGGTTGTACCATCTTCACTTAACATGATGGCGTCAATCAATCTTTGATCAAAAATATCAATACCCTCTAATGCCGGGAATAAGATTTCCTCTACATTCTCTACGGCTCTTTTTACGCCTTTACCGAGGTAGCGATCTTCGCCGTCTCTTAATTCGACTGCTTCGTATTTCCCTGTAGATGCACCAGAAGGAACCGCTGCTCTTCCTATAAAACCTTCTTCAGTCAATACTTCTACTTCTATTGTTGGGTTCCCTCTGGAATCGAGGATTTCCCGAGCAATCATATCGATAATTTCACTCATATTTTTGTTGGATATTTTTTATAGTTCTGAATGCCCTATACTAGGGTATATTATTATAACATTTCGATGAATTGATCAAAGAGGTATCGGGAATCGTGTGGTCCCGGGGCTGCTTCTGGGTGATATTGTACTGAAAAAGCTTTTTTCCCTTTCACTCGGATTCCTTCTATGGTTTGATCATTCAAATTAATATGTGTTACTTCTACTTTATCTGCATTTTCTTTTATGGCATCGGGGCTCACACCAAATCCATGATTCTGGCTTGTGATTTCACATTTACTAGTCAACAAGTTCTTTACCGGATGGTTGATCCCTCTGTGCCCATGATGCATTTTATAGGTAGGAATATCTACGGCTAATGCTAAGAGTTGATGTCCTAAGCAAATTCCGAAAACGGGTTTGTCTTCTTCTAAAATTTGCTTGGCTGTTTTAATGGCGTAGTCCATAGCTGCAGGATCCCCAGGACCATTGGAAAAGAAATAGCCATCCGGGTTCCAAGCTTTGATTTCTTCAAAAGAAGCGGTTGCCGGAAATACTTTGAGTTTTGCCCCTCTTTTGGTGAAATTTCTAAGGATGTTTTTCTTGGTGCCAAAATCAAGAACAGCAATTTTTTTTCCTTCGTTTTCTTCCCCCATTTCATACGGTTCTTGGGTCGTCACTTTGGAAGCTAATTCCAAGCCTTCCATTCCCGGTACTTGAGCCAATTCTTTCTTCAATTCTTCAATGGTCTTGTCTTCTGAAGAAATGATGGCGTTCATGGCTCCCTTATCTCTAACATGCCTCACTATTGCTCTAGAATCGATATCACAGATACCTACAAGTTCATGTCTTTCAAAATAATCTTGGATGGATTCGTCGGCTAAATAGCGGGAATAATCCCACGTGAAGTTTTTGCAAATCAGTCCGGCAATTTTTATAGTATCGGATTCTTTTTCAGCATCCATGATTCCATAATTACCAATATGGGCATTGGTTGCCACCAAAATTTGTCCGTAATAAGAAGGATCTGTAAAGATTTCCTGATAGCCTGTCATTCCTGTATTGAAACAGATTTCGCCGGTGGTGGTTCCTATTTTACCGGCAGATTTTCCTTTGAAAACCGAGCCATCTTCTAGAATCAAAACCGCAGGTACTTGCTTCATATTGAAGGTGATTTTTTAGTTGGTGCAAATATAGTATTTCCAATTTTTCGGGAATAAAAAAAGCGACAATTCTTTAGATAGAATTGTCGCTTATATGATTGATCAAAAGTCATATTCTTATTCTGCGTTGTCGTCGGCAGTTTCTTCGTTTGTTGTATCCTCAACGATGTCTTCTGCTTTTTCTTCTGCAACCGGAGTTGTCTCCTCTTTTTTCTTCTTACCTCTACGAGTACGCTTTTTCGTGGTAGATGCTTTTTCAATCTTACCTGTATATACTTCATTGAAGTCTACCAACTCGATCATTGCCATTTCTGCGCCATCCGAACGACGGAATCCTGTACGGATTACTCTGGTGTATCCCCCTGGACGGTCACCAATTTTAGGAGCGATAGTACTATATAGTTCTTTCACCGCTTCTTTGTTTTGGATGTAGCTGAATACAACACGACGAGTATGCGTCGTATTACTTTTGGCTTTAGTCAAAATCGGTTCTACGTGTTTACGTAAGGCTTTTGCTTTGGCCAAAGTTGTTTTGATCCTTTTGTGTTCGATCAAATTGATAGTCAGGTTTTTTAAAAGAGCTTTTCTATGCCCGACTTTTCTACCGAGATGGTTGAATTTTTTACCGTGTCTCATTATTCAAAAAATTTATCTTCGCAACACTTTACTTCCATTTTTGCTTTGGCAGGTTCAATTCGTAATAGAAGTATGTTATTGCCTAGTTATAAAAACTGACCTATCCTTTTCTTAAGGGATAACCTACTGTGGTATTGTTATTCTATTATTCTTCGTCTAACTTGTACTTAGACAAGTCCATTCCGAATGTCAATCCTTTTTCTACCAATAGTTCTTCAATTTCCACCAATGATTTCTTACCGAAGTTTCTGAACTTCAATAATTCGTGTGTTTCATAACGAACCAATTCTGATAGGCTGTTGATTTTGGCTGCTTTCAAGCAGTTATATGCACGTACAGACAAATCCAAATCTTCTAGAGAAGTTTTCAATAACTTTCTCATGTGTAGGATGTGCTCATCTACGATGTTTTCTTCTTGGCTTGTACCTGTATCGAACTTGATGTTTTCATCTGTGATCAACATCAAATGTTGAATCATGATGCGAGCGGCTTGTTTGATTGCGTCTTCTGGATGGATGGTTCCATCTGTTTTTACATCGATGCTCAATTTTTCGTAATCGGTTCTCTGCCCTACCCTTGTGTTTTCAATTCTATATGCCACATTTTTGATGGGTGTATAAATAGCATCGATAGGAATTACACCAATCGGAGCATCTTTTGGTAAATTCTCATCTGCAGGAACATATCCTCTTCCTTTTGTAATTGTGAACTCCATTTCTAGATTCACGGAAGGTTCCATGGTACAAATCAACATCTCAGGGTTCATTACTTTGAAGACATTTGTATGTTCTTCAATATCACCCGCCTTGAATTCTTCCTTTCCGGAAATAGTCAAGTATATTTTTTCTTCTGTAATCTCTTCATCCGAAATCAATTGTTTGATTCTTACTTGTTTCAGATTCAAGATAATATCCACTACATCTTCTACTACACCTCTAATAGTAGCAAATTCGTGTTCTACTCCTGCTATTCTGATAGCAGAAATGGAAAAACCCTCCAAAGAAGACAAAAGAATTCTTCTTAGAGAGTTACCGACAGTTTGACCAAATCCTGGTTCTAATGGTTTGAATTCGAAAGATCCTTCAAATTCTGTTGCCTTATTCAGGATGATTTTGTCAGGTTGTTGGAAGTTCAATATACTCATATGCGGAAATGCTTTGGAGAAAATGCTTTATGACATAAAATGAGTTTGACAATATGTTGGTACACCATCATATTGCCAAACCCTAATTGATTTCAAAAAAATATTATTTAGAGTAAAGCTCTACGATGAGCTGCTCATTGATATTTTCAGGAATTTGATCTCTTTCTGGGTAGGCAAGAAATGTACCTTCCATCTTATCCGATGAAAATTCCATCCAACCGTATTTGCCGGCATTGCCTTTGGTTCCTACAGCTTCTCGTACTGTTAATAACCCTTGTGATTTCCCTCTAACTCCTACAACATCACCAGGTCTTACATGACAAGAAGGGATATTAGTAACCACACCGTTCAATACAATGTGTTTGTGAGAAACCAATTGGCGAGCAGCTCTTCTTGTTGGAGCCAATCCCATACGGAAAACAACGTTATCCAGACGAGATTCTAGGAATTGCAATAACAAAACACCCGTTACACCACTTCTACGGCTCGCTTTTTCGAATAAATTACGGAACTGACGTTCCAATACACCATAAGTGTACTTCGCTTTTTGCTTCTCCATTAATTGGAGGGCATAATCAGACTTTTGTTTTCTCCTTCTGGAGTTACCATGTTGACCCGGAGGGTATTTCTTACGTTCGTAACTTTTGTCGAATCCGTAAATTGCTTCTCCGAATGCACGGGCTTTCTTAGTCTTAGGTCCTGTATATCTTGCCATTTCCTTCTTACTCTAAGGGTATTAATAAAATTATACTCGACGACGTTTAGGTGGACGACAACCATTATGAGGAACAGGAGTAACATCTTTGATTTTCGTTACTTTGATTCCTGCATTGTCTACTGCTCTAATAGCTGCTTCACGACCCGTTCCCGGTCCTTTCACATAAACAGTAGCGGTTCTCATACCTAAATCATATGCTTCTTTTGCTGCATCGGCAGATGCTACAGAAGCTGCATAAGGTGTGTTTTTCTTAGAACCTTTAAATCCTGCTTTACCAGCAGAAGCCCAAGAAATCACTTGCCCTTGCTTGTTCGTCAAGGTAATGATGATATTATTAAAACTAGCTTTAATGTAAACCAAACCTTCTGGTTCTATTTTTACATTCTTCTTTTTTACTTTCTGTCTCTTAGCCATAATCCTTTGGATCGTTCTAAACTATACAAAAAAATTATTTAGTAACTTTCTTTTTATTAGCTACTGTTTTCTTTTTACCCTTACGAGTACGGGCGTTGGTTTTGGTCTTTTGTCCTCTTAAAGGCAAACCTTTTCTATGACGAAGACCTCTGTAGCTTGCGATATCCATCAAGCGTTTGATGTTCGTTTGGACTTCTGAACGTAATTCTCCCTCTACGGTATATTCATCTTGAATAATTTGAGAGATTTTACGAATATTTTCATCGTTCCAATCGTTTACTTTAGTGTCTTCGCTAATTTCAGCTTTTGCTAATATTTCCTTGGCTAAGGTAGGTCCTATGCCGAAGATATATGTCAAGCTGACAACACCTCTTTTCTGTCTTGGTAAATCTACACCTGCAATTCGAGCCATTTTTCTTCTCTTTTATTATCCTTGACGTTGTTTAAACCTAGGATTTTTCTTATTAATGATGTAAATCTTTCCTTTTCTGCGTACGATTTTGCAATCTGCAGAACGTTTCTTTACTGATGCTCTTACTTTCATGATACTCTTATTTGTACCTATATGTAATACGTCCCCGACCTAAATCATAAGGAGACATTTCTACTGCAACTTTATCTCCAGGAAGAATTCTGATGTAATTCATTCTCATCTTACCTGAAATAGTGGCTATGATTTGATGATTGTTTTCCAAGCGAACTCTAAACATCGCATTGGATAGGGCTTCTTCGACGGTACCGTCTTGTTTTATCAAATCTTGTTTTGCCATAAATAACTATTAAATTCTGATTTCGGAGTGCAAATATCTTAATTTTTCGCAAAAATTTCATTAATTTCTGGATTATTTTTTATTTGCTCTTCAATTAAATCATGATTTGATAGTATATCGGCCTTATTTTTCCTCACAACAACCGTATGTTCATAATGAGCGGATGGCTTTCTATCCTTTGTTATAATTGTCCAACCATCTTCTGATTGAACCACATCTCTCTTTCCCAAATTAATCATTGGCTCTATTGCAATGACCAATCCATCCTTCAATAATACCCCTCTTCCTCTTCTTCCATAATTGGGAACTTCCGGCGCTTCATGCATGGAGCGTCCCAATCCGTGCCCTACTAGTTCTCTCACTACCCCATATCCATGTTCTCTTTCACAATATTGTTGGATGGCAAATCCAATATCTCCTACCCTCTTTCCATGAACGGCTTGCTCTATACCTTTATATAAAGCTGTTTTTGTAACACTCAACAATTCCATGACAGGTTCTGAAACATTACCTAGGGCAAAAGTGTAGGCGGCATCTCCATAAAAGCCGTTCCATTTTGAACCGCAATCTATGGATACGACATCCCCATCCTTGAATTCTTGTTTGGTAGGAATGCCATGAACGACTCCTTCATTTACAGAAATACAAAGCGTTGCGGGAAAACCATAGAGTCCTTTGAATCCAGGTTCTGATTTTAAATCCCTAATAAGGGTTTCAGCTTCATTATCCAAATAAGCACCTGTTATACCCGGTTTGATTAATGAAGCCACCAAAGCCAATGCTTTTGAAACGATAAGGCAGTTTTCCCTTATGCACTCAACTTCTTCATCTGTCTTGAAGAATATCTGTTTTGTTTTCTGCATGAGGAATTACATACTAGCTCCAATACCTTGAACTCCACTTCTTCCTCTCAAACGACCAGATTTCACCAAACCGTCATATTTCCTCATTACAAGGTGGCTTTCTATCTGTTGCAATGTATCCAGAACCACTCCTACTATGATAAGTAATGAAGTACCTCCAAAGAACATGGCAAAAGCAACATTCACACCAAAGGCAGCAACGATTGCAGGAAGGATAGAAATTAAACCGAGGAATACAGATCCCGGTAAAGTAATTCGAGTTACTACAGAATCAATGAACTCAGCTGTTTTTGTTCCGGGTTTGATACCTGGAATAAACGCATTTTGCCTTTTCAAATATTCTGCGTAATTCTTTGGATCTACAATCAAGGCTGTATATACATATGTAAATAGAACAACCAAGAAGAAGTAGATGATATTATAAGGTAATGACGTGAAATCTGTAAGGGCAGTTAATAAACCGCCTGCTGTAGATTCACCTCCTTGAGTCATATATTGAACTGCTGTTGCCGGAAGGAACATCAAAGCTTGGGCAAAGATGATAGGCATTACACCTGCAGCAATCACTTTCAAAGGGATACTGTCTCTTTGTCCTGCTACCGGAATCATTGCTCCTTTTCTCCCGACGGCTCTTTTCGCATATTGAATGGGTATTTTCCGTATTGCTTGGACAAGCATGATGGTTACCATTAATACAGCAATCAAAGCAATCATTTCTACAACAAATACAAATCCTAGATTAGAAGTCAATTCTGTAAAGAATGCAACTGGCAATGCAGCGATGATACCAATGGTAATCAATAATGATACACCATTTCCAATACCTCTATCTGTAATCTTCTCACCTAACCACATTGCGAAAATCGTTCCTGTGGAAAGGATGATGATACCTGAAATCCAGAAGATTGCAGGGTGTAAATCCGGTGAAACGACGAATTGTCCAGCAGGAGCCATACTATTCATTGAGCGGATATATGTCAAATACCCCCCTCCTTGAACCAATGTAATGGCGACAGTAAGAAGACGAGTAATCTGATTGATTTTCTTTCTTCCTGCCTCTCCCTCAGTTTTCTGAAGTTTTTGGAAGTAAGGGACAGCAAATCCTAATAATTGAACAATGATCGAAGCTGAGATATATGGCATGATACCCAAAGCAAAAACGGAGGCTTGCGTAAATGCACCTCCTGTAAACATGGCCAAAAGTCCTACGATATCATTAGGATTCGTATTACTTTTAATGACTTCGGATAAAACACCTCCGTTTACTCCCGGTAAAACAACAAACGAACCTAATCGGTACACGAGCAGTAGCCCGAGGGTAAACAAAATTCGTTTTCTCAGATCCTCAATGCTCCAAATGTTGCGAAGGGTAGTAAATAGCTTCTTCATTGAATTGATTTATAGGATAGTTATGGAACCTCCAAGGCCTTCGACTGCTTGTTTTGCAGATTCAGAACAACCGTGGACCGTCAAATTTAATTTTGCTGTCATTTCTCCTCCACCCAAGACCTTGATTTTATCTCTTTTCTTGATGATGCCATTTTCATAAAGCATCTCGGGAGAAATTGTGGTAGTATTGTATTTTTCTGAAATCGCTTGAAGGCGAGTCAAGTTGAACGGTACATACTCCACTCTATTCGGGCTTTTGAAGCCTCTTTTAGGAAGACGCATCTGCAAAGGCATTTGTCCACCTTCGAAGTTACGCTTTCTGCTGTATCCCGAACGAGACTTAGCCCCTTTGTGTCCTCTTGTAGATGTTCCACCTCTACCAGACCCTTGTCCTCTTCCTACTCTTTTTCTATTTTTGGTAGAACCTTTTGCAGGTTTCAAATTATGCAATTCCATCGGATGACGATTTTATCAGCTTAAGCTGAATATTTTATAATTCTTCTATTGTAATAAGGTGGGCTATTTTATCAATCATCCCTTTAGTCATCGGATTTACTTCGACTTCTTTGGATTGATTCATTTTTCTCAAGCCCAATGCTCTCATGGTATCCTTCTGAGATTGAGGACGTCCAATAATGCTTCTAATTTGTGTAATTTTTACCTTAGCCATCGCTATTGATTTCTTTATAGTGATTGATTGGATGGATTTTGATTACCCGTTGAAAAGTTTTTTCACAGAAATACCTCTTTGACGAGCAATTTCGTGTGGAGAACGCAATTTAGCCAAAGCATCCACGGTTGCTTTAATTACGTTATGTGGATTTGAAGATCCTTGGGATTTACCCAAAACATTTTGCACTCCACAAATTTCCAAAACGGCACGCATCGCACCACCTGCAATCAAACCTGTACCATCAGAGGCTGGCTTAATCAAAACCTTACCTGCACCGTAACGACCTTTTTGTTCGTGAGGGATGGTTCCTTTGAATAAGGGTACTTTGATTAGGTTTTTCTTCGCGTCATCTACTGCTTTTTTAATTGCTTCAGATACATCACGAGCTTTTCCCAAACCATGCCCTACAGTTCCGTTTCCATCTCCAACAACGACTACGGCAGCAAAGCTGAAGGTTCGCCCACCTTTGGTTACCTTCGCCACACGGTTAAGGTTTACCAATTTTTCCTTCAATTCAATTTCTGCAGGTTTTATTCTATCCGGTCTTTTATTCGCCATTATAAATTAATATTGAAATTTAGAATTTTAAGCCTCCTTCTCTTGCTCCATCAGCCAATGCTTTCACACGACCGTGGTACAAGTATCCACTTCTATCAAATACAACAGATTCGATTCCTGCTGCTTTTGCTCTATCTGCCAAGATTTTGCCCACTTCCCCTGCTTGAACAGTTTTGTTAGTGGTTGTATCCACACTACCTTCTTTCGAAGAAGCGGAACAAAGCGTATATCCATTCAAGTCGTCAATAACCTGAGCATAGATGGCTTTATTACTTCTGAATACAGAAATCCTAGGACGAGAAGGAGTTCCTTTTATCTTACGTTTAATCCTCCAGTGGATTTTTTGTCTCTTACTTACATTCTTTCGTTGCATGACCCCAAATTATGAGTACTACTAGAAATATTAATTGATTATTATTTGGCAGCGGTTTTACCAGCTTTTCTACGCAACACTTCGCCTTTGAAACGAATACCTTTTCCTTTATAAGGTTCAGGTTTTCTGAAGGCACGTATTTTAGCGGCTACTTGACCTACCAATTGCTTATCTACTCCTTCCAAACGGATAGAAGGTCTTTGCCCTTTTTCCATTTTGGTTTCCAATTTCAAATCATCAGGAACATAGAAATAAATCGGGTGAGAATATCCCAACAACAATTCTAGCAAATTGCCTGTATTATTACAACGATATCCTACTCCTTCCAACTCCATTTCTTTTACATAACCTTCCGATACTCCTGTTACCATATTGGCTACCAAAGAACGATAAAGTCCATGTAAGGAACGATGGCGACCTTGATCGGTTGGGCGGGAAACATTCACTTCCCCATCCTTCAATTCCAATTTGATGTCTGGATCAACTTGTTGTTTCAATTCGCCTTTAGGCCCCTTAACTGTTACCACATTAGCATCATCAATGGAGAATTCTACTCCAGCGGGAATAACTATGGGCATTTTTCCTATTCGAGACATTTCAAAATGAATTTTTCGATATTAATAAACGTAGCACAATAATTCGCCACCTACGTTTTGTTTTCTGCAATCCTTATCAGTAAGGATACCTTTATTGGTAGAAACGATGCATATACCCAAACCATTAATGATACGAGGTACTTCATCCGATTTTGCATATTTCCTCAAACCCGGCTTACTGATTCTTCCCAAACCTTTAATTACAGGTTCTTTTGTTTTTTGATCGTATTTCAATGCGATCTTAATCAAACCTGCTTTGCCTTCATCTTCGGCAAATTTATACTTCAAGATATATCCTTGATCGTATAAGATTTCGGTTATGGCTTTTTTCATTTTGGATGCAGGTATTTCTGTCATCCTGTGCCCAGCCAATTGAGCGTTTCTTATTCTTGTTAGGTAATCACCTATTGGATCCGTTATCAACATTTGAACAGAAGATTTTTCCTTTAATCAATAAATTTACCAGCTTGCCTTCGTAACTCCAGGAATTTTCCCTTCGTTCGCCATTTTACGGAAAGCTACACGGCTGATGCCAAACATCCTCATGTATCCTTTCGGTCTTCCGGTAAGAAGGCAACGGTTCTTCAAGCGAACCGGAGACGCATTCTTAGGCAATTTATCTAGTTCGTCATAACGACCCTCTTTCTTAAGTTGAGCCCTCAAGTCGGCATATTTAGCGACTATTCTTTCTCTCTTCCTCTGACGTGCTATGATTGATTTCTTAGACATAGTAATTTTTTTCTATTATTGATTTTTGAATGGCATTCCCATCCCCTTCAAAAGAGCCAAAGCTTCGGCATCTGTATTCGCGGTGGTCACAAAAGAAACATCCATTCCTGTAATCTTATTCACCTTATCGATATCGATTTCGGGAAATATGATTTGCTCTGTAATACCCATTGAATAATTACCTCTTCCGTCGAAACTTTTATCATTAATACCTCTAAAGTCACGAACCCGTGGTAAAGCGATACTGATAAGACGGTCAAGGAATTCGAACATTTGGGTTCCTCTAAGGGTTACCTTAGAGCCAATAGGCATTCCTTCTCTTAACTTAAAGTTAGATACCGATTTCTTGGCAATTGTTGCAACAGCCTTTTGGCCGGCAATCATTGTCATTTCCTTTACGGCAGTATCTACCAATTTTTTATCTGCAGTTGCACCTCCTACCCCTTGGTTCAATGTAATTTTGACCAAGCGAGGAATTTGCATTACAGTTTTGTATTGGAACTCCTCCATTAGTTTAGGAGCCACTTCCTCTACATATTTTTTCTTCAGACGAGGTGTATAACTCATTACTTAATGATTTCTCCAGATTTCTTAGAATAACGGACAAGTTTACCATCTACCAATTTCCTACCTATTCTGGTTGGTGTTCCAGACTTAGGATCTACCAACATAAGGTTTGAAATATGAACCGGTGCAGGTACTTCATTGATACCTCCAGGGTTCGTTTCGGTCGGCTTGGTATGCTTCTTGACCATATTTACATCTTCAACAACAGCTCTATATTCCTTGGGAATTACCTGGAGGACTTCTCTAGGTTTTTCCAAGTTTTTATCAGATCCAGCAATTACGAAGACCATATCACCTTTTTTGATATGAATCTTGCCAGATGCGTGGCTATGTTTTACTTTCTTAGACATGTTAATATCGTTTAACCTGTACTTTAATTATAATACTTCAGGAGCTAGAGAAACGATTCTCATATAATCCCTATCCCGTAATTCACGAGCAACAGGTCCGAAAATACGAGTTCCTCTTGGTTCTCCAGCTTGAGTCAACAAGACTACAGCATTATCATCGAATCTGATATAGGATCCGTCTTTTCTACGGATTTCCTTTTTAGTTCTCACCACAACGGCACGTGAAACGCTACCTTTCTTGATACCTCCTGGTGAAGCATCCTTAACCGTTACTACGATTTCATCACCGATAGAAGCGTAACGACGTTTGGAACCACCCAAAACACGGATACACAATACCTCTTTGGCACCACTGTTGTCCGCTACTCTAAGTCTTGATTCCTGCTGTATCATGTCTGATAATATTTATAATGTTATTCAAACGGTTATTCCCGTTATCAAAAATTATTTTGCTTTTTCGATGATCTCCACCAAACGCCATCTCTTTGATTTACTCAAAGGGCGGGTTTCCATGATTTTGACCGTATCTCCTATCCCACAATCATTGTTTTCATCGTGAGCCAAGAATTTCTTACTTCTTTTCAAAGGTTTACCGTAAATAGGGTGACGTTTTGTACGAGCCACGGTAACCGCAATGGTTTTATCCATTTTATCACTGGTCACGACCCCAATACGTGTTTTCCTTAGATTTCTTTTATTCTCTTCCATTGTTATGGACTATTTTACTAGGTTTAACCTTTTCTTCTCCTTCTTTTAGAAATTTTCGAGCGAAGAGCTTTTTCTTCATCCGACATATTTGCAATTTCTCTTTGTCTAAGAACGGTATTGATGCGAGCAACATCCCTTCTTACATTTCTTAGGATTAATGGATTATCCAATCCTTTAATCGCATGCTCGAAACGCTTTTTTTGTAGGAAATCTCTTGTTTCCTTCAACTCAGCCTGTAATTCGTCAACAGACATTGCGTTCAATTCTTCATATTTCTTACTAGCCATCGCTTCTTACTTTATTCGTCGTAAAGGGATTATCCTTGATAATCTCTTCTAACTACAGTTTTAGTTCTAACAGGTAATTTCTGAGCCGCTAGTCGCAAAGCTTCTTGGGCTACTTCCATGGGTACTCCATCCATTTCGAATAGGATTCTACCTGGTTTGATAACAGCCACCCAATGATCCAAGGCTCCCTTACCTTTACCCATACGTACCTCCAAAGGTTTACTTGTAATGGGTTTGTCCGGAAAAATACGAATCCAAACTTTACCTTCCCTTTTCATGTAACGGGTCATTGCAATACGAGCCGCTTCAATCTGACGGTTAGTGATTCGTCCAGCATCCAAGGATTTCAAGCCAAAAGAACCGAAAGAAATAGAACTTCCTCTGTGGGCTAGGCCACGGTTCCTTCCTTTTTGCTGCTTCCTATATTTTACGCGTTTAGGCTGTAACATCTTAAACTAATTTCTTCGATTAAATATGTTCTTTTTGCAGACTTTCCGTGGGTGAAAGACACCCCTTCCCGAAAAGCTTGGCAAAGGTACGGAATATATCCGAATTTATTGTTGTTTTCAGCGATTTTCGCCGTGAGTATTTTATCTGCGGTTTCCGCCTCTTCCACCGCCACGGTTTCCACCACGATTTCCGCCTCTTCCACCGCCACGGTTTCCACCACGATTTCCGCCTCCTTTCTTCTTGGAAACGCCAACATTTGGAGAAAGGTCTCTTTTACCTAGCACTTCTCCTTTACAGATCCACACTTTCACGCCAATCTTTCCATATACGGTCAATGCTTCAACTAAAGCATAATCAATATCCGCACGGAAAGTATGCAAAGGAGTACGTCCATCTTTATATTCTTCCGAACGAGCCATCTCCGCTCCATTCAATCTACCAGAAATACGGACTTTGATTCCTTCAGCTCCGGCTCTCATTGTAGATTGGATAGACATTTTAATAGCACGACGGTAATTGATACGACCTTCGATTTGCTTTGCAATGGATTCACCTACGATGTAGGCATCCAATTCAGGTTTACGGATTTCAACTATGTTGATTTGAACATCCTTCCCTGTCAATTTACGAAGCTCCTCTCTGATGCTATCCACTTCACGTCCTTTCTGACCGATAATGATACCTGGACGAGAGGTATAGATAGTGACCGTGATACGTTTCAAGGTTCTTTCGATAACGATACGAGCTATGCCCCCACGTTTTACCCTTGCACGCAAGTAGTTTCTGATTTTTTCATCTTCAACTACTTTTTTACCGAAGTCTTTGCCACCGAACCAGTTAGAGTCCCAGCCTCTAATGATTCCCAGCCTATTACCAATTGGATTTGTTTTCTGACCCATAAGGTGTATAAACTAATTTTCTAGATTGAATTATTCTTCTGTTGCTTCTTCTAACTCTTCCACTTCAACATCTTCGCTATCCTCATCGATAGGAATTCTGTTTTCTACTACAAGAGTTACATGGTTGGTATGCTTACGAATTCTGTGAGCACGACCATGAGGTGCCGGGCGGAATCTTTTTAGCATAGTTCCTTGATTGGAATAGATGGTTTTGATGTATAAATCATACTCATCAGCATCCAATCCGTAACCTGCTTTATTTTCCCAGTTGGCAATTGCTGACAACAACAATTTTTCCAACCATACCGCAGCTTCTTTCTTGGTATATTTCAATATGTTAAGGGCTTCATCAACACCCTTATCTCTGATGACATCAACTACGAGTCTCATTTTACGAGCTGACATCGGACAATTATTGAGCTTGGCTACCGCTTCCATTACTTTCGGTTTAAAAAGTTTAGCTTAATGCCTATTATTTCTTCTTACCACCGTGACCTCTGAAGGTACGGGTGGGGGCGAATTCGCCCAATTTATGACCTACCATATTCTCTGTTACGAAAACAGGTACAAATGTTTTTCCATTGTGGACAGCTATGGTTTCACCCACCATATTCGGAATAATCATCGAAGCACGAGACCAAGTTTTGATTACGGTCTTCTTTTTTGATTCCTTAGCTTTTTCAAGTTTTTTCAACAACTTGTGGAACACGTATGGTCCTTTTTTTAATGATCTAGCCATGGTATTCTAATTACTTCTTATTCTTTTTCTTTCTA
>JAHDDR010000236.1 GCA_020629255.1 Saprospiraceae bacterium
CGAGTACACTACCTTTCCAGGGTAGCCCGATCAACCACTCTGGCACCTCTCCTCTAAACTGCAAAAAGAGCCTTCATTTAAGCTCCTAACCAAGCAAGATTTTCATAAATATGATGATATTTAGTCCAATCTTGTATTGGTGCAGCGGTAAAATTAGATTATTTCGTCAATTATACAAAAGGTGAGAAAAGTTTTTCCGAATTATTTGATGTTACAGCGGCAATTTTCTCGATTGAACAGCCTTTTAAGGCTGCCAAATGGGATGCGATGAGTGGAATGTATGTACTTTCATTCCGTTTTCCTCTGTAGGGTGTGGGTGCCAGATAGGGTGAGTCCGTTTCCAGTACCAAATATTCCAAGTCTACCGATTCGACCACCTCCCTCATCATCTTTCCGGAATTCTTGAATGTCAACACACCTCCTATTCCGATGAGGAACCCTCCTAGTTCTACGACTTCACGAGCCTGCTCGATATGCCCCGAAAAACAATGGAAAATCCCACGAAGATTTTCATCATTCTCATCTTTTACAATTTCCATGATTTCATCCATACTCTCACGGGCATGGATAACAATCGGCAATTTCATTTCTTTTGCCCATTGTATCTGAATCCTAAAAGCTTTTTTTTGCTCTTCAAAGAACGTTTTGTCCCAGTATAAATCAATACCAATTTCGCCGATGGCACAGAAGGGACGCTTATCCAACCATTCTTTCACTATATTTAGTTCCCGTTCATAGTCCTCTTTAACAGAACAAGGGTGCAATCCCATCATGGCAAAGCACCTTCCTTCATATTTACTTTCTAATGCCAGCATCCTTTCAATTGAACCGCTATCAATATTCGGCAGATAGATTTTCTCTACCCCTTTTTCCTGTGCCTGTACCATCATTTCTTGGATATCTTTGTCAAATTGTTCCAAATAAAGATGGGCATGGGTATCTACAAACATGGTTTTTAATTTAATTCTAAAAACTCTTTTTCCTATGAGTTTTGATTTGAATATCTGATTTTCATGCAAAGTTGCTATTTTTGCCGTCAAATTCAGAACACTTAGAAAAAGAAAGCGGTTCCTTCAACTCATTTTCCTTGGATAGTGTTTTATTATCTTATCTGTTTCATATCAAAAAATAAAACAAATATATCTTATGAAAAAAGTATATATCGTATCTGCTGTGAGAACGCCCCTCGGAAGTTTCGGTGGAATATTATCTGGATTTTCGGCCACACAGCTTGGTAGTTTTGCCATAAAAGGAAGTTTGGAAAAAGCCGGTGTGGATGCTTCACATGTGAATGAGGTATTCATGGGAAATGTATGTTCTGCTAATTTAGGGCAAGCTCCTGCACGCCAAGCAGCCATTGGTGCCGGGATTGGTGTAAATGTACCTTGTACCACGGTAAACAAAGTATGTTCGTCTGGTATGAAATCTGTGATGTTCGGAGCACAAAGTATTATGTTGGGTGCTAATGATATTGTAGTAGCCGGAGGAATGGAGAGCATGAGCAACATACCTTATTATATACCCAAGGCTCGTTGGGGACATAAATATGGTGGTGGCGAATTGGTTGATGGTTTGGAAAAAGATGGTTTGAGAGATGCCTACAACCAAAGTGCCATGGGTATTTGTGCCGACAATACGGCTAAGAAATATGATATTTCTAGAGAAGAACAAGATGAATATGCCATCAATTCTTATAAAAGAGCTGCTGCTGCAACTGAATTGGGGAAATTAAAAGAGGAAATCATCCCGGTTTCTGTTCCTCAAAGAAAGAAGGATCCGATTCTGGTGACAGAAGATGAAGAGTATAAAAAAGTAAGGTTTGAAAAGATACCTCAACTTAGAGCCGTTTTTACTAAAGATGGTACCGTAACTGCAGCCAATGCTTCTACCATTAATGATGGAGCTTCTTGTCTGATTTTGGCCAGCGAAGAAAAAGTAAAAGAATTGGGATTGACTCCCGTAGCAGAAATTTTATCTTTCGCTGATGCTGCCCAAGAACCCGAATGGTTCACTACGGCTCCTACTTTAGCTGCTCCTTTGGCACTGAAAAGAGCCGGTTTGCAAATGAGCGATATTGATTTCTTTGAAGTGAACGAAGCTTTCTCTGTCGTCGCTTTGGCATTCAATAAGGTATTGGATGTAGATCCAGCAAAAGCCAATGTTTTTGGAGGTGCTGTTTCTATCGGTCACCCGCTTGGAACTTCTGGTGCAAGGATTCTTTCTACCTTGAACAATGTCCTTCATCAGAATGATGGAGAAATCGGTCTTGCCGCTATATGCAATGGAGGAGGTGGTGCATCTGCCATGGTCATCAGACGATTGTAGGAAAACACAGCTTGATTTTTATAAAAAAAGGGGGGAACTGAGTAGGGTTTCCCCCTTTTTTTATACATATATGGAAATGCTATCAATTAAGGCAACATTTTTGTAATATATCCCGTAAATATCCTCAAACTACTTTGATATAAAACCATTTCAAACCCTAATTAAAATTAAGTCTTAATTTATAGGGTTTGGCAAGTTTAAATGTTCAAGATGAAATTCAAGTATTTTTATCAGATTCTATTCCTCCTTATCATGGTCTGTACCTCCCTGTACGGCAACCAAACAGTCATTGATAGTTTAGAATCGGCGAAAGCCAAAACGAGTAAGGAAAGCAAAGTAGATATCCTTAACCAACTTTCAGTGGAATATCTAAGCATCCACCAAGGAGACAAAGCCAAAGATTATGCTTATGAAGCTTTGGAGGGTGCCCAAACTTTGAATTACCAACTTGGTTTCGCTACTGCCCACAATAATTTGGGAAAAGTATATCAAAGCAAAAAGGACGATGAAAACGCCATGAGTTCCTTTTTCAAAGCTTTGGATATTTTTAAAGGGTTGGATGATAAACATGGTATTGCTGTATCTAATAACAATATTGGAGAAATTTTTCTCCTTAAGGATGAAATCCCACAGGCCATAGAAAAATTCAAGAAGGCAGAAGAAACCTTAAAGAACCTAAGCAAGAAAGAAGCACTGGCAAAGGTCTATAAAAATTTGGGGGAAGCCTATCTACAAAAAGAAATACCAGAGTACGGACCTGCCAAACAATTCCTAAGTCGTTCCTTCAAATTAGAAATCGAAAATAAGAATTACGAAAACGCCGCCCGTACCGCACGGGAAATTGCGGGCTATGATATCAATCTCAAAGATTATGAAAGTGCCATGATTTACCTCCGTTCAACCATGGAGACCTATCAGGGTTTGGGCGATCAGTACAATATTGCTGAAGTGTATCATACCATGGGGGAAGTTTATTATTTGCAGGATTTCCCCGAAGATGCCATTAACTTTTATCAAAGAGCCTTGGACATCCAACAGAAAATAGATGACAAAACGGGACTGGCCGAAACCTATAAAAGTATGGGTTTCAATCATATTAAGATGGGCAAGAAGAGAGAAGCTTCCCTTGCCTTCGAACAAGCGGGTAAAGTTTTGGAGAACATCACTCCTATAAAAGAAACACCTGCCATTTTAAAACGTATTGCCGAAGGCTATGAATCATTGGGGAATACCGATACAAGTTTGGCGTATTTTAAACGCTATTCTTCATCAAAAGATGAGTTCCAAAAAATAGAAAAGAATAAGGCAACGCTTGACCTCGCTGCCATGTATGATTCCAAATTCGATGCTCGGGAAAAACAAAATAAAATAGACCGGTTACAACTTGAAGGGAAGAACAATCGGAATATCCGCAATTTTCTAATCGTGTTATCCCTGTTGGCTCTTTCTCTGCTAGGTGTGTTGTATAATAGTTTCCGTAGAAAAAAGGCAGATAATTTATTATTGACCAATAAGAATCAAGAAATTGCCAACCAGAATAAAGTCATTGAAGAAAAGAATGCTTCGCTTGATGAATTGAACGGGAAATTGGTCAATGAAATGGCAGAGAGGGAATCCATAGAACAATCTTCTTTTGCACGGGATCGTTTCTTGGCGACTATGAGTAATGAAATGAGAACTCCTCTAAATATCATCAGCGGATTGACCCACCTTCTATTGACTAATGATCCTAGGAAGGATCAAGTAGAAAATTTGAGGACCCTTCAGTTTTCCGCTAACAATCTGGTTGTTTTCATCAATGATGTTTTAGACTTCTCCAACATCGAGGCGGGTAAAATCAGTTTTGATAATATTGATTTTTCTGTGCTTAAAACATTGGAAGAAATCAAGGATAGGTTCAGCCTTCCGGCGAAAGACAAAGGCATCAGCCTGAATGTCCATTATGATACAAAAATGCCACAGGAACTGAACGGCGATCCGACTCGTCTGAATCAGGTTATCACCAACCTCATCAGTACAGCATTAAAATATACCGATGAAGGCAGCATTGACATCAATGTAAAGATGCACGAATTGGTTAAGGATAAACTGACCCTTTTATTAACTGTCAAGGATACGGGCAACGGAATCGAAAAAGAACAATTGGATAAAATGTTCCAGAAATTCTCCCGTTCTGCCGAAGACATGTATGATGATTATGGTAGTTCCGGCTTAG
>JAHDDR010000042.1 GCA_020629255.1 Saprospiraceae bacterium
TTGGACCTACGGATTAACAGTCCGGCGCTCTAACCAACTGAGCTAAAGAGGCATTTATATTTTATACAATCTTATTAAGATTGTGAAAGTTCCTTCTTCTAGGTCTTTTTGCTTTTAAAGCGATGCAAATTTATGCTATCTTAAAGAATTGTGCAATATTTGTGGACAATTTTATTAAAAAAAATAAATTTTCTATAATAATGAGCTTATTGACAGTTGGAACAGTTGCATTCGATGACATTGAAACCCCCTTTGGAAAAGCAGGTAAAATTGTAGGTGGAGCAGCTACTTACATCTCATGGGCTGCTTCATATTTCACTTCAGATGTTAAATTGGTTTCTGTTATTGGTGATGACTTTCCTCAATCAGAACTGGATAGATTGGAAGCCCGAGGTGTTAATTTGAAAGGATTGCAAATCAAGGAAGGAGAGAAATCTTTTTTTTGGGCAGGGAAGTATCATACCAATATGAATGGTCGGGATACTTTAGATACTCAATTGAATGTATTAGCAGATTTTGATCCAATCCTTCCCGAATCTTTCAAGAATGTGGATTATGTGATGCTGGGCAATCTTACTCCTCAAGTACAAATGAGGGTTATCGAACAATTAGAAGCCCAACCTAAGCTCATTGCATTGGATACCATGAATTTCTGGATGGATGTTGCCTTGGGTGATTTGTTGGCTGTCATTAAAAAGATTGATATCTTAATCATCAACGATGAAGAAGCCAGACAATTATCCGGAGAATATTCTTTGGTAACAGCCGCAGAGAAAATTATCGGAATGGGGCCCAAAATATTGGTCATCAAAAAGGGTGAGCATGGTGCATTGCTGTTCCATGGAGAAAATATATTTTATGCTCCTGCCCTTCCCCTGAAAGAGGTTTTTGATCCTACGGGTGCCGGGGATACTTTTGCCGGTGGCTTTATGGGATATATCGCCAAAACGGGAGACACTACTTTCGAAGGAATGAAAAAGGCCATCGTTGCCGGTTCTGCTCTTGCTTCTTTCTGTGTGGAGAAATTCGGAATCCAAAAACTGACCGAAATTAATGATCAATTACTGACCGAGAGAATCCAACGGTTTGAAAAATTGGTTCGTTTCGATACCGTTTTGTAAAGCAATAGACTTTACTCTAATCATACACTTATTATTCTTGAAGCCCTAAAGTTCGTCCAACCTAACTTTAGGGCTTCATTACATTGATTTTACATATTGTTAAAAAAATCATAAAAATCGGCACAGAATTCGCTAGTACTATGTTTGCGGCTTGTTAATTGCATAGCTAAAGACATGAAGAAGCAAATAATTCTATACACCATTTTATTTTTGGCTTATCACCAAATGGAGGCCATTACGATTAATGATAGTTCTGCTACGGCATTGAATCAGGTGATGTTATATGGTGATAGTTCTTTTGTTGAACATTCCAACCATATTTATAAGGAAGGGGATATGTTCAAAATATTGGAACAAAGTGAACATGAACATCCGGATGCGGATCAGAAGCAAAAATTCAAATGGTACAAGGTTGAAACGCCCGACCAACAAGTAGGATGGATTTTTGGAGACGGTCTTGCCATTTATGTAGAACAGCAAGAACTAGCTCCTGCCCTTCGCCCCTATCATCGGAAACGAATGCAATTGGGCAATGGTTTTGATAATGCCGTTACTTGGATTGCTGCTATTCATGGTCGGGATAATTTCCATGCTCAGGATTATATGAATCCCTTGTATAATGAATATTATTTAGTGGTGACTAATCCAAGAGGGCGATCCGTCCTCATGAAATGCTCCGGGGAAAGTGCCAGAGGAGAAACGACCATCAAAAATGTAAAGTCTTTAGACATTACCGGCGATGGTCATCCAGAATTCATTGTACAGAGAGGTACGAAAAATATAGGCAGCCACATTATCGAAAGAGAATTGGAAATCTATTCCTTCAAAGCAGGCACTTTGGTTTCTATCTTTCAAGAAAGTTTGGGATTATCCTATGAAACAGGTGTGCCCTCCCCTGCCCTTTATAAACATGTTGAAATCGAAAAACAATCCATACGGATTTCCTATTTAAATTATATGACTTGTGATTTGTATTCCCAAAAGCTGGATACGGATGCTCGTTATCCCAGACAAGAACGTTGTATGGAATATGTAACTTCCACTTATTATTGGGATAAACGAACCAAATCTTTCAAGAACCCTTATGGGAGAACCCACATTTCACCCCAAGGCGGTACATGGGCTTCGGGGGCGGTTATAAAAGAATCGCCCAAAAAGGAAGGAAGAACCTTGGCTCATATCCAAAAAGGAGCAGCTTTAACCCTCATCAAACATTATGAAAATTATGTGGTAGAAGGGGGAAAGAAAAAAATCGAAAACTGGTTTTTTGTCCAGACCGAAGATGGTAAAAAAGGATACATCCTAAGTCAATCTGTTGGCTTCGTCGATTTGGAACATGCTGATATCCTAAATCAATATTATTTGAATCCTCCTATTTCCAAATCGGATTGGAAGGGAGATGGTAGTGCTTTTATTACATTTAAATAAATCATTACAAGTCCCCCAAATAAAAGGTCGCCCAATTTTACTTAGACGACCCTCAATAGAATATTATTCTATCATAAGTTGATCTTTAATTCAAATCAAAGCGATCCAAATCCATTACTTTCGCCCAGGCTTTTACAAAATCCCTGACAAATTTTTCTTTCGAATCAGAACAAGCGTACACTTCTGCTACTGCTCTTAAAATCGAATTCGATCCGAAGACCAAATCCGCACGAGTAGCGGTCCATTTTGTTTTACCAGTTGTCCTTGATGTTCCTTCGAATACTTCCCTTTCTTCGTTAACTGCTTTCCAAGCGGTATCCATATCCAAAAGGTTTACGAAGAAATCATTGGTCAATCGGCCTACATTTTCTGTAAATACACCATGTTTTGAATCATTCGCATTGGCACCCAACACTCTTAATCCCCCTACCAAAACCGTCATTTCAGGAGCCGTTAAGGTCATCAACTGAGCTTTGTCTACCAACAAATGCTCCGAACCAACTGAGTACTTCGATTTCAAATAATTTCTAAAACCATCCGCAGCCGGTTCTAAGACCGCAAAAGAATCAACATCTGTTTGCTCTTGTGATGCATCCACTCTTCCTGGAGAGAACGGAACTCGTACAACACAACCTGCATCAGCAGAAGCTTTTTCTATGGCTGCGCAACCACCCAAGACAATCAAATCGGCTAAAGAAACTGATTTACCATAACCATTTTGAATCTTTTGGTACACATCCAGTACTTTATCCAATTGACTTGGATTATTAGCCTTCCAAAACTTTTGAGGTGCTAGTCTAATTCTGGCTCCGTTGGCTCCGCCACGCATATCAGACCCTCTATAGGTAGAAGCCGATGCCCATGCTGTACCCACCATTTCAGATACTGTCAATCCTGACTTCAATATTTCTTGCTTCAATGCAGATACATCTTCTGTGCTGATGGTTTCTGAAGGAGAAGCCGGTAAAGGATCTTGCCAGATTAAATCTTCTTGTGGCACTTCCGGACCATAATATCTGATTTTCGGCCCCATATCCCTATGGGTCAATTTAAACCAAGCTCTGGCAAAAGCATCTTCGAATTGTTCCGGATTTTCATAAAATCTCTTAGAAATTTTCTCATAAGCCGGATCAAAACGAAGTGATAAATCAGTTGTCAACATAGCCGGTTTATGATGTTGGCCTTCCTTGTGTGCATCCGGTACATCGGCATTGGCATCTTTCGCCACCCATTGATTGGCTCCTGCCGGACTCTTCGTTAGTACCCATTCATTTTCGAATAAGTTCTTGAAGAATAAGTGAGACCATTGTGTTGGCTTTTGTGTCCAAGTCACTTCCAAACCGCTGGTAATGGCATCGCCTGCCATACCAGAACCATGGGCGTTTTTCCAACCTAAACCTTGAAATTCTATAGGAGCAGCCTCTGGCTCAGCCCCCACTAATGCCGCATCGCCCGCACCGTGTGTTTTTCCAAACGTATGCCCGCCAGCAATCAATGCTACGGTTTCTTCATCATTCATCGCCATTCTGGCAAAGGTTTCTCTTATGTCCTTAGCCGCAGCAATAGGATCCGGATTTCCTTCCGGGCCTTCTGGGTTGACATAAATCAATCCCATCTGAACCGCAGCCAGTGGATTTTCCAAATCTCTTTCTCCAGAATATCTTTTATTGCCTGCTTCCCATTCTGTTTCTGCTCCCCAATACACATCTTCCTCTGGTTCCCAAACGTCTTCTCTACCACCTGCAAAGCCAAAAGTCTTGAAACCCATAGATTCCAATGCCACGTTTCCTGTCAATATCATCAAGTCGGCCCATGAGATTTTATTTCCATATTTTTGTTTGATGGGCCACAACAGTCTTCTTGCCTTGTCTAAGTTTCCATTATCCGGCCAACTGTTTAATGGTGCAAATCTTTGCTGACCTGTACCCCCACCCCCGCGACCATCTCCGGTTCTATAGGTTCCGGCACTGTGCCATGCCATTCGGATAAAGAAAGGACCATAGTGTCCGAAATCGGCGGGCCACCACTCTTTCGAATCGGTCATCAAATCATGCAAATCTTTTTTCAAACCATCATAATCCAATGATTGGAATGCTTCAATATAATTGAAGTCTTCATCCATTGGGTTGGTCTTATTGGTATGCTGTTTTAGAATGTTTAATTTTAATTGATTGGGCCACCAATCGCGATTGGTGGTTCCTCCTCCGGCAGTTGTTTGTTTTTTGCCATTGTGGAAAGGACATTTACTGATATCTCCCTTTTTAGAATTGTCTTCCATATTTTATATGATTATGATTTAGAAAAAGATTTGAATTTTATTTAATCCTGCAAACTTACCACCCTATCTTTATTGACACAAACTAAATAATTAATACAACTATTGATAATGTCAATAACGATTAGTCAAATACAATATGTCCTTGCTTTAGAGAAAACGGGAAGTTTTAGTGAAGCCGCAAGAATGTGCCACATTACTCAAAGTACACTGAGTACGATGATTAAGAAATTGGAAAATCAGATGGATCTGGAATTGTTTGATCGAAAATCAAAGCCCATCCAGCTAACAGAAGCCGGAGAAAAATTAATTCGACAATTCAAGGTGATTTATAATGAATATGAAAATTTATCTGAATTGATTCAAGAAACAAAAGATGAATTCTATGGTATATTAAAGGTGGGTATCATTCCTACCTTGGCTCCTTTTCTTCTTCCTTTATTTTTGGATAATTTGGTTAGCAAATACCCCAAAGTAACTTTCGATATTAATGAAATCACCACATATGAAATCATTAAACGATTAAAATTAAGAGAGTTGGATGTGGGCATTCTTTCCTTGCCCATCAACGACAAAGAATTAAAAGAAAAAAGTTTATTCCAAGAAGATTTCTTAGTGTATGATGCTCGGGAACAGACACCCTCCAATCAAAAATACAAGATTCAGGATATAGATATTCATCGGCTTTGGCTTTTAGAAGAAAGCCATTGTTTATCCAGCCAAATTGAGAAAATATGCCATCTAAAAAAGAATAGAACAATTAGAGGGAATTTAGTTTTTAGAAGTGGCTCCATCCATTCTTTAATTGAACTTGTAAAAGTGAACAAAGGTCTTACTCTGCTGCCCCGATTAGCCACTCTTCAGTTTAATTTCATTCATCCGGATTATATCTATAACTTGGAAAGTCCCATTCCTGTTCGAGATATTGGAATGATAACTCACGACAATTTTACAAAAAAACGTCTTTTACATATTTTAGAAAACGAAATCATGGCTTCTGTTTCACCTGCATTGGTATCGACTCAAAAGGCTCATGTCATACATCCATTTTAATAACTGATGTATGTTACGCAGCCCCCTAAAGTTAAAAAAATCATTATTTGTTTTTCCCTTTCTCTTTGGAATGCCCTTTGCCTTTCTGCTTATCCTTCGCTTTATCTTTTCCTTTCTTCTCTTTTTCCTTGTCTTTCTTTTTATCCTTATCTTTTTTCCCTTTGCCCGGTTTATGAGAAGGTCGAACAGGGCTGCTAATTGTTGTCCCCGAAGTTGTTGAGGTACTAACCGTACCTGAAGATAAGAAACCCGTGTTCCTTTTTCCATCTACAAAAGACTCGTTACATTTAGTAAGAGCATCGTTGAGTTCAGAAACCGTAAAGGAACTAGCTCGGCCTCCTAAGGCTTGATTCGCCATCGTCAATAAATCTCTTACAGATGTTCCACTTAACGTTCCCTTCGTGATTCTCAAGTTGGCTAATCTTCCTCCATTCAAATGGCGATCCATTCCGACAGAAATGGTTAATGCTAGGGTTTGGGCTGCCAAATTATTTCCCAAACGGGAAGGATTGACTTCACTTTTTTTCAAAGCCTGTGGCTTCCCTCCCGAAGGAAGAAAATCTGTAATGGCTTGTGCCGATGTAAATTTCAATGTGAAGCCATTTCCTATTGTAACTCCACTAGGAAATGCCCGGTCAAAATGATCATGTAAATATTTTCCGGGGTTGTTTCCATTTGGACTTGAGCCCCAACCTCCTTGCGTTTGGGTTCTTAAACCATCTTCCGTTCCTCCTTCTTGTGGAGATTCAGGAGCAGGGGGAGAAGGCGGGCTCGGAGGACTTGGAGGCACGGGTGGAGTGGATGGTACCGGTGGTTGTGGTATCGGATTTGGGGAAGGAACCGGATTAGGGTTCGGAACCGGTGGTACAGGTGGTATGGGAATACTTATTTCCGGCTTCGGTTTGTCTGGCTTCGGGCTTTCTATCTCAATTTCTTCTTGGGGCGCTTGAGGTGGAACTGGGTTTTCTCCTTGATTTCCGTTTTCATTGCCATCTGTCCCAGGAGTGGTTGGAACTTGAGCCAGAACCATACCCATCCATCCAAAAAATATAAAAAGTGCTACGAGCTTTTTCATTTTTTATTCGTTTGTTTAGATGCAAGGTAATGCGTTCTCTTTTCTAAATCCGTTAATAAAATGGTAAAAGGACTATTTAATCCGTTAATAAAAAAAGCCCATACCTTTCGGAATAGACTTTACACTTCATCTAGTAATCTAAATTGCGAAAAATCCGCAACGTCCATAGTTAGATAACAAATAGACCATAGAATATCCTTAAATTCTATGGTCTATCCGACTATTTGGCTATGGTTTCAAGTTGCAACGCAACTTGAATTATTATCCGCTATTTCTTTTTCTTCTTCTTTTTTGATTTGCTGCTTTTGCTTTCGGTTGTACTTACCTCGGTTTCTGTTCGAGATGAAACAACCTCCAAAACCTTGACATCAAAAATTAAAATGGAATGAGCCGGAATGAAAATTCCTTCTTCGTCTATTTCCATCGGACCATAAGCCAGTTTGGAAGGCACGAGGATTTTTCCTTCAGACCCTTCATTAAATGAAACAATGGTTTCATCCAAACCTTTAATCACCCTACCGGTTCCCACTTCGAATTGAAAGGGTTTTTTGCCTTTCGATTCCTCAAACATCTCACCATTAGTCAAATAACCTTTATATTCCACAACAACAATATCTCCCTTTTTCGGATAAGCCCCTTTCCCTTTTTTAGTCACGGCATAACTTACTCCTTCTCTAGATCTTTTTGTCTTGATTTTATTGTCCATGCAGTATTCATGAATCGCCTTTTTATCTGCATCAAATTGTTCTACAATCCTTCTCTGATACCGTTCTTTTTCTCTTTCCTCTAATGCTGTCATGTACTTATCGTAAGCATTATTATCTAATACTTCTAAAATTTTCAAATCGAACATGACCGGAGTATCTGGAGGAACTAATTTGCCTGCACCCACTTTATGGTATGCCCATTCCGGGGCAAGGAATAATTTTACTTTGCTCCCCATACTAAACAAGGGCAATGCTTGATCCCAACCTTTGATGACTTGTCTATATCCTAATTGGAAAACGAAAGGTTCTTCTTCGGATTTGTCGAAAGTGGTTCCATCGAGCCTTTTTCCTTCAAATTCGACAACGAGGTATTCCCCTTCTTTGGGTTTTGCTCCATCTCCTTTTTCTTCGATTTGGTAAAACAGTCCCTCTTCAACCTTTTTAGCATTGGGATGATGTTCTTTCAGGAAGTCCTTTAATGTATCTTGTGCTTTCGTTGCTTGAGAAATGAACAATATCCCCATAATGAGGACGAATATGGCACGTTTCATTATAACTTGAGTTTAATAGATGTAATTTTGTATTCCAGAATAAAACCGGAACAACATATTATTATCTAAGATAATGCCAAACTTGCTGAATGGTTGTGCATTAACTTTCTTTAAATTGACTTTAATCTTATTTAATAAATATTTAATAATGATTCCTGAAAAAATCATAGATGCGGCGATAGAATCGATGGGTACTCAAAATGAGGACGGTTATGAACGGTTCATCAAAGAATTTGAAACGAAGCAACCAGTGGTCTTGGGTTATTTGTTTTCAGATAACATGAAATTATTGACTGAAAAGGAACGGAATTTACTGTTATACATTGTAATGGTTATCCGAAAATCGTACTTAAAAACCCATAACGGACAAGAGCCTTCTCCAGTATCTCCCGATCAGCTTGGGGAAGCAGAAGATAAAAATTGGAGTCAAATCGAAGAGCTGCAACATTTGGATTTCAGAAAAAAATTGGATGTGTTTTTCGAAAAAACACCTCAAGAAGATCTATTGGCTTTCGTAGAAGATATTCTCTCTGATGATGATGAAGAAATCATCACCAAAACAGCACGAGAATATATTTTCATCGCTGCCAAAACCATTGTTGATGTTTGGTGTTAAAGGCATTGTAAATTTATATCAAAATGAGAACAATTATTTATCTACTATTCATAGTCATGCTATTTGTTTCTTGTAAAAAAAATGTCACGCAATCCTTTAGGCATGAACTGACTCAAGTGGACGACAAATTAATTGTAAAATACAACGGAAAAGCAGATGTTGTCCAATTCAAAATGTTTGAAGGCCTTCATTTGGTTCTAAAACAGAATTCCCCAACAGAATTTGAAGGAGAACTATATATACCCGATCTGGAAGAAGGGATTTTCAGTTACGACATTATCATTCATCAAAAAGATGAGAACAATAAAATGATAAAAAAGGAGTATTCCCCTCCTGATGAAGAAAAATTCTTTATTTGGGTAGGTAAAAATAAACAGATTGGATACTCTAAGGCAAATGAATTAAAGGGTACTCTTACCCATACGGAAATCAATAGTGGATTTTTAGGAGAAAATCGAAAACTGACGATATATACACCAAAAATAGTAAATGAGAAAACTCCCATAGTTTATTTAACAGATGGAATTATCGTAGAGCATTATGCTCCATATGTCGATCAATTGATTACTGAAAAGATAATCAAGCCCATAAAGATGGTTGGGGTACATGCTAGCTCTGAAAATCGTTATAAAGAATATGTGGACAATGGA
This sequence comes from Saprospiraceae bacterium, assembly GCA_020629255.1. Lineage (GTDB taxonomy): Bacteria > Bacteroidota > Bacteroidia > Chitinophagales > Saprospiraceae > JAHDCE01. The sequence goes on from JAHDDR010000042.1 coordinate 9,477, forward strand.
GAAGAAAATGAACATTTCTCCAAGCATGAGGATTTTTTCTTTAAGGAAATACTTGTAACCATTGAAAAGGGCATTAAAGAATGGAATGGAAAAAGATACATGTATGGTTTTTCTAATGGTGCTGCTTTTTGCATGTATGCAGGAATAAACCATCCAGAAACATTTGAAGAAATTATTGCTTTTTCAACAGCAGATTATATCTCCGAGTATTCCTATCCCATAAATTTCAACCATGATCATTACCCTCGGTTCTATATGGGTGCCGGCAGATATGAAACGAATATCTTCAATGACAATATCCGTTTCATTGAAAAATTAAAATCAAATAATATTGAATTAGAGTGGAAGGAATTTGTTTCGGGGCATGACTTCAATACTTGGAAATTTGAGTATTTGGAATACATAATTAAGACATTTAAAAATTAAGTACTAGGACAACTTAAATCACTTATTAAATGAATATTCTTTTTGTTCTATACTTCGTTAAAAATACCTCGGCCATTTTACAAAAAAACTTTTCGTGATAACATCTATTAAAACACAAAGGACATGATGAATAAATCAATCGTATTGATAAGTCTTATATTATCTTTATCCATTTCTTGCAAAGAAAAGACAAATTCTTCTTCGGAAAACATTTCTCCAGGAAACGATCCTAATTTCACTATCGTTGCCCATTCTGATTCTGGATTTACATCCACCAATAGAAAAGTGGATGTTTTTGGCATCCCCATTTATGCTTATTCTAATGTTGAAGATTCTAAATTGCTTCATGCGGCAAATATCATGGCTCAATATCTGGATAATGATGAAGATGGAACCGTCGACAACCCTATCCTTATGTCTACTTTGTTAGACAATAATGCTGCGCTTTTCATGTGGAAATCCGAATCACAAATCAATCTCAATGCACAAGATTTGGGAGCAGACGAAACCATACCCGCTTGGCATACCAATGGTCAAACAGGTAGGTTTGATGCTTCCTTAGAGGAAGTTTGGCATGTTATTACACATTCCGGTTATGCAAAAGCTTACCCTTCTGTTTTTGGCGAAAACTCGAACACGTCATTAACGAATGCAATGGATATTGCCAGAGGTGGTCATTTTACATCGATCCCAAACCCCTACCCTCCTAATGCTTGGTACACATATGATGATCCAACTTGCGACTATCGTTGTATGGCAACCGAATATATTTATTGGGCGATGACTTCCCTTCTAGGAGCTCAAGAAAACAGGCTAGCTGAAATCCAACAAGAATGGGATTTAAATACACCCGAATTGGTGCAAGACATGGATCTTCCTATTTATTCTTTATTGACTGATCCTCAATATAGTTTCCCGACAGTTCTACCGGATGGCACCTACAAACATTGATTTAAAAAATATTTTTTCATCTTATTCCTAATCATGAATAAATTTTTTCTTTTTCCTTTTATTGTAATACTTCTTTTTACAACAGCTTGTTCGAAAAAAAGATATTTACCACAATCTTCTTTTGACAATATTCCCACGCCCTCCGCACCTGATTATTCCCAATTGCAATATTGGGCAGCCCATCCCGACAAGGATGATCCTGCGGATAGAACACCTGATAAATCGTTGACCAATAATCAGGCAACGGCTTCAGCCGATGTTTTTTTCTTGCATCCTACAATCTATACCGGCGGTGAAAAAGGGCAAGATCATTGGAATGCCCCTGTTAACGACCCTGAATTTAATAAAAAGGTAGACGAATCGACGATTCTTAACCAAGCGAGCATTTTTAATGGTGCGGGAAGAGTCTTTGCTCCGAGGTATCGTCAAGCACATATACACGCTTATTTTACATCCGACAAGCTGGCTCATAAAAAAGCTTTTGCTTTAGCCTATTCGGATGTGAAAGCAGCTTTCGAATATTATTTGAAACACCACAATAAGGGTCGTCCGATTATTATTGCTTCGCACAGCCAGGGTACCACTCATGCCGGCCCCTTGATGAAGGAATTTTTCGATGGCAAACCTTTGCTCAAAAAATTGGTCGCGGCTTATACCGTTGGCATTGAAGTTCCCGGAGATTATTTTGAAGATATCAAAGCTTGTGAAACTCCGACCCAAACTGCTTGTATCTGCTCTTGGCGTACTTGGGAAAAGGGGCATTTACCCCGAAATCATTCCAGTGACAACAATTATATAGTCACGAATCCTCTTACTTGGACAACGGATACCATATATGCTCCAAAGGAACTGAATAAAGGTTCTGTTTTATATAAATTTGATAAAATCAAACCTCAATTAGCCGATGCACAAGTACATCAGGGTGTGCTATGGATTACCAAACCGAAATTTTTTGGCAGTGCTTTTATTAAGATGAAAAATTATCATGTTGGAGATTTTAATCTTTTTTATGTGAATGTGAGAGAAAATGCGATCTTGAGGGTAAAAGAATATTTGAAATCCAATTAAGAATATGAAAATCATCATCATTAATGGACCGAATTTAAATTTGTTGGGGAAAAGGCAGCCCGAGATTTATGGTTCTACCTCTTTTGAAGATTTTTTCACGTCTTTAAAATCCAATTTCCCTCAAATAGATTTGGAATATTTCCAGAGCAATCATGAAGGAGAAATTTTAGATAAGCTGCATGAAATCGGTTTTGATTATGATGGCATTGTATTAAATGGTGGAGCATACACACACACCTCGGTGGCGATTGGTGATGCGGTTGCTGCCATTACTACACCTGCTATCGAAGTTCATATTTCTAATGTATATGCGAGGGAAACATTCCGGCATCATTCTTATTTTTCGGCTCATTGTAAAGGCGTTATTATAGGAATGGGTTTACAGGGTTATGAATTGGCTCTTCGGAATTTTATAATGAACCAAGAATAAATTTACCTTTGTCAAAAATATTGAATGAAAACGATAGCCTACGCCATATCTTTCTTATTCCACCCTTTATTTGTGGTGACTTATATGGCCATATTAATATCGCTCATCAATCCTTATCTTTTTGGAAAAAATGATATTCAGGATAACGCCATTTTTATCTTACAAATATTTTTTTCCACTTTATTCCTTCCTCTCATTGGAGTATTGATGATGAAACTATTAGGATTCATCAATACCCTAGAAATGGAAGATAGAAAAGAGCGGATTGGTCCTTTAATGGTTTGTATCTCCTTGTATTCTTGGATGAGTTATAATTTTTATAATGATTCTTCCATACCCAATGGGTTCACTATTTTCATGGTGGGATCTACAATGGCTCTTTGCCTCGCTTTTTTTATCAATGTATTTTCTAAAATTAGTCTTCATGCCCTAGGCATGGGGGGGCTTTTAGGCATGGTCGTTATTACGATGATGTTTTTCAGTTATGGTTCGTTCCAATTTGGCATAGCTACCATCAATATGAATTTTTTATTAATGGTCATGATACTCCTTTCAGGATTAGTCGGTACTGCCCGTTTGATTTTGGAAGCCCATCAACCTATGGATTTATATGGAGGATACTTCATTGGTTTTGGAACACAATTTTTGGCATTCAGCATTCTTACTTAATTTGATTTATGAAAGATAGGATTATTATTTCAGGAGCAGGTTTGGTTGGCTCACTTTGGGCCATCTTACTTGCTAAAAGAGGATATAAAGTTGATGTATATGAACGTCGGGCCGACATGCGTAAAATGGTTGGAGACGGAGGACGATCCATCAATCTTGCCATGAGCAACCGAGGATGGAAAGCCTTGGAAAAAGCAGGCATCCAAGAAGAAATATTAAAGAATGCCCTGGCAATGGAGGGACGGATGATGCACAGTATTTCAGGAGAACTCACATTCCAAGCGTATGGCAAGGAAGATCAGGCGATATATTCGGTTTCAAGAGCCGGACTGAACCGAGAATTGATGAATCTTGCCGAACAGCAAGGAGATGTTACCTTCCATTTTGATACGCCTTGTATAGGATTGGATACAAAAAGAGGAACAATACAGTTTGAAAATACATCAACTGGAGAGGAATTTTCTGAGAATGCCTCTTTTATTTTCGGTGCAGATGGTGCCTTTTCTGCCCTACGAGGCTCTTTGCAAAAAACACCCCGTTTCAATTATTCCCAATATTATTTACCACATGGTTATAAAGAATTAACCATTCCTGCCAAAGATGGAAAATTCGCCCTTGCATCTAACGCATTGCACATCTGGCCTAGGGGAGAATTCATGCTGATTGGTCTTCCCAACCCGGATAAAAGTTTTACTTGTACTCTTTTTCTTCCTTTTGAAGGAGAAATTTCTTTTGAGAAATTACAATCAGATGAGGAGATTTTGAATTTCTTCAACACCTATTTTGCCGATGCTGTACCTTTGATGCCTACTTTATTGGAAGATTTCAAGAATAATCCAACATCTAATTTAGTTACGATTAAATGTGTCCCCTGGCAATGGCAAAATAAAGTATTATTAATGGGGGATGCGTCCCACGCTATTGTTCCTTTTTATGGACAAGGCATGAATTCGGGTTTTGAAGATTGTTCTATTTTGGATGATTTAGCCGACAAGCACCAAGAGAATTGGACAGAAATCATCAAAGAATTCAATGATACTAGAATTGAGGATGCCAATGCTATTTCGGACTTGGCTTTACGCAATTTTATTGAGATGCGGGATTTAGTCGGCGATCCAAAATTTTTATTGAGGAAAAAAATTGCTGCTTGGTTACACGAACAATATCCGGATGATTTTATCCCCTTATATTCTATGGTAACGTTTAGTCACATACCTTATTCAGAAGCCTTGAGGGAAGGATATGCCCAAGACGAATTATTTGAAGAAATTTTATCTGTCGAGAATATTGAGGAAAATTGGCAAAATGATGAAGTAATAGGTATATTTAAATATTGGTTATCTCAAAAGCTATCCGGGTTTCACAATTAAAATTTGTTAAATCCAGATAGTTTCTCAAAAAACGCTTCATAAATCAGAGCTTATGGAGAAGAAACAAAATTTCTCTTTCAAGTCGAAGGAATTCATCCAATGTATTATTGATAACTTTCGAATCCGAAAGTCATTCCTTCACCACTTGAGCCTTAAAAAATGCGAAGTGAAATCCATGGAGATCAAATCTTCGAATTGCGTGGGTGCTCAAATTTCGAAATGTAATTTCAGTTTCGGGAAATGGAACGAGGTCAACCTCAAACATGTAGAAATGGATGGCTGTGAAATCGAAGGGCTCCGCATCAATGGTTATTTGATCAGTGAATTAATCGAACAACAAAAATCTAAAAATCTCAATGGGTATCTAAAGGACGATGTGTCGCAATAAAAGCCATGATTTCATTGTCTTTTTCCAAATATGGGCATAAATCCAAAAATGATTCGTGCATATTATAGTTTTCAATCATTGCTCCTTCTAAAAGATCCATTCCCTCTTTTCTATTACCTGTCTTGAAGCAATAAGCCGCATGGCAGTACATTAATTCTGTGCCATAGGTATTTAGAAAAGCACCATTCAGGTTTTCCAAAGCCTCATCATATCGTTCTTCATCCATTAAAAAGGTAATGAGCCTCACCCAGTATTCGCTCATTTCAGGTGCCAATTCGATGGCTCTATTAAAGGCTTCAGAAGCTTTTCCCATATTTCCTAAAGAATAATACGCTTCCCCTAGAGCTGCTGCAAATTCTTCTCTTCGATCATCTAACTTACACGCTAATCCGAAAGCTTCCAATGCTTGTTTTGCACATTTCATTTCCATCAGGCACAATCCCTTGCCATAGTAGCCATCCGGATTCTTTGGTGCAACCAATGTTGCTTCAGAATAGGCCACAAGAGCTTTTTCATAATCCTTCATCATGAAAAGGGAATTTCCACGGCCTATATACAACTCGCCATCTTTCGGGCAATACTCCATTGCATCTTCGAAACAAGACAAGGCTCTTTCGTACAATCCCATTTTTATGAACACTTCCGCACAATCCACGTAAGCTTGTTGAAAATATTTATCGATATAAAAAGCATATTCGAAGGCATCTGAAGCATTTTCGTAATCTTTCTGATACCAATAAGAGTGCCCCAGATTATACCATGCTATGGATGAATAGGGACGTTCATCCAAATATTCTTGAAGAAAATGAATATGATCTTCATGTCTTTGAGAAAATTCAACACAAAGTCCTAAGCGTTCAACAATCTCTTCATTGTCCCAATCCAAGCGGAGGGCGTTACATAATGAATCGAACATATCAGCGTGTCTGTCTAAGTTTTCGTAAATAGCCGCATAACATAAGTGGATAGTAGCCTCGTGGTTGGTAGAACCTTCGAAATTCGATATATTCTCCAAGGTTTCTGAAGCTTGATCATACCGTTCCATTTCGATGAGAATTCTCGCCTTCAACAATCTACTTTCGGAATCCATTGGATCCAAAGCGATGGCTCTATCTAACTCATGTAATGCAGATGGATATTTTTTTCGGAAATATAAAAGCTGTGCATTGAGATATATGATGGAAGAAGAATAGGGATACAAGTCTATACCCCATTGTGCAGCACATTGTGCCATGTCGATTCTATTGTTGTTCCAGAAGTATTCTACGAGACTTTCGATTACCGCTTCCTCATAAAAACCCACCGTTCCTTTTTGTGACATGACCTCAAACTGATCTGCCAACACTTCCAAGTTCTTATTGTTCCAATTTTTGTCGTTATGCATTTTCATCTCATTTGCTTATTTCGCTATAAAACTAAGTAACACTTTTTATCTCTTTTAGTACTTAATTCCTTGCAAACCTTAAGCCATAAACACCATAAAACACTAACAATTAATGATTTACTCCTATAACAAATTTAAAAAAATTTAAATAACTTAAATTTAAAGGTATAAATCATTCATTAATATAGGTCTATGAATCTTAACTATCCTCTATTGAACACGAGAATACAAAACATTAACCCCACCTTAACAAAGGTAGTAAATTTGTGACATTATTTTAAGCAAAAAAACACATATAATTTAAACTGATTCAAGTTCATTATATGTGTTCTCTTTGATTTGTCACATGCCAACAAATGAAGATGTGAATTCATTTGTTTTTCACTTTGTTATATACTGATAAAAAACATTAGTGTTAATCCCTCCATATGAATATGAAATAAAGAAAAGATAAGAAAAGATAAAATAATCAATGAAAGATGCCTATTCTTCTCGAATTACAGAATAAACGCCGTCCATTTCCTTGAGAGACTTCATGGTAAGATGAAGTTGATCCTTGTTCTTCACTACCACTTTAATCCTTCCTTGGAAAAACCCTTGGTTCCCATCCATAGAAATGGATCGCATATCCAGTTTGAGATCATTGGTAATGAAGCCGGTGATTTTTTGAGCCACTCCCCGACCATCGATACCCGTAATGAGTAGCGTTGTCACAAAATCGGTATTGTCGGAATCCACCCATTCGGCTTTCATCATTCGGTAAGCATAATTTGCCATGAGGTGTTCGGCATTCGGGCAGGTATTCCGGTGAATCTTGGCTTCTCCTTGTGCTGTAATGTAAGCAAAGACAGGATCACCTAAAACAGGAGCACAGCAAGTTGCCAAAGAATGTTTGAATTGACTAGCAGGTTTGTTGTCTATCAATAGAAGCGGCTTGCCTTTGAAATTCCTTCTTCCTTTCGTTGAAGCGACCCCAGATTTCTCTGCCTTTTTTGTTTCTTTCTTTTCCTCCTCAATCAAGGTGAGTTTACCTCCTTCCACCTTGAATTTCTTCAATTCCTGCTGGATGTTCAACTCTTCCTTGAAAATGGCATAATATAAATCGGGGCGAGAAACAAAACCAAAGTGAGTAACCAGCATATCTGCATTGGATTCGAAATCGGCCTTGATGTTTTTCATTTTCCGCATCAAAGTTTCCTTACCCATTTCCCCTTTCTTCCGTACCTCTTCTTTCATCGAGGAACGGATTTTAGATCTTGCCTTTCCGGTAATCACATAATTGAGCCAGCTTTCACTGGGTTTTTGTGATTTATTGGTTTCTACGGAGACTTGATCCCCACTTTTCAATTTGTGCCCTAAAGGAACGAGTAGGTTATTCACTTTCACCGCCTTGCAATGATAGCCCACTTCCGAATGGATATAAAAGGCAAAATCTAAAGCTGTGGCTCCTTCGGGTAAAATTTTCATGTCTCCTTTCGGAGTAAAGACATATATTTCTTCATTAAAGAGATTCGTTTTAAAGTCTTTGATGAACTCTACGGGATCGTTGCCCGGATTGTCCAAAATTTCCCGAACATTATCCAACCACACCGAAAAAACATCAAAATTCGTTTGCTTTACGCCCTTGTATTTCCAATGGGCGGCAAATCCTTTTTCGGCAATTTCGTGCATTCTTTCGCTTCGTATCTGCACCTCAACAAATCGACCTTTGGGACCAATTACGGTGGTGTGTAACGATTCATATCCATTAGCTTTGGGAGTGGTAATCCAATCCTTTAAGCGTTCCGGAATAGGAGTGTTCGTTTCCGTAACAATGGTATAAACTTGCCAACAAATATTTTTTTCAATACCCAAAGGAACATCTACAATAATTCGGATAGCGAACAGATCATATATTTCTTCGAATGCAACTCCTTTTGTTTTGAGTTTATTCCATATAGATGATATGGATTTGGGGCGACCGAAAATTCGGTAAGGGACGCCAATTGCATCCAACTTGTGCTCCAAGGGTTTTACGAATTCATTGATATATTGATTTCGATCCCGCTTGGTTTCCTTGAGTTTTTGTGCTACATCGTGATATTCTTCCGGGTTGAGGATTTTCATCGTCAAATCCTGAAACTCGGTTTTCATATTATATAATCCTAAGCGGTGAGCTAGAGGAGCATATATATAATTGGTTTCCGAAGCAATTTTCAGTTGTTTATGAGGAGGCATAGAACCCAGGGTTCTCATATTATGAAGACGGTCTGCCATTTTAATTAAAACGACCCGTACATCTTTTGCCATAGTGCTAAGCACTTTCTTGAAGTTCTCTGCTTGAGGACTCAGCGTATCCAAATCTTTGAATTTGGTGAGACCATCAACAATCATGGCTATCTTGCCTCCGAATTCTTCTCCAATATATTTCAGTGAAATATCCGTATCCTCTACAACGTCGTGCAAAAGGGCACAGATAATCCCGGTGGGTCCCAGTCCGATTTCTTCCACACATATCCTTGCTACTTCTATGGGATGTAAAATGTACGGTTCTCCAGATTTCCTCCTTTGTGTTTTATGAGCATCTACCGCTAACTCGTATGCTTTACGGATATTATTTTGATCCTCTGCATTGAGCTTGGATTTCACTCCACGGAGCAACCTCCTATAAGAACGGCGAATAAGTTTCTTTTCTTCTTCTGTATTGGGTGGTATGGATGTAGTTCTATTCTTCATTCATTTAAAAATACCAATTATTTATTGATATGTAAATAAAAAAAATAAAAAAAGAGGAGTAAGCCTAAACTTACTCCTCCTTACTTACACACTTTAGCAAAATGCTAATTATTCAACCTAAATATTTACACATTTATTATTCATTCATTTTGACAATCCTATAGGCTTTCCTTTCTTCATTCTCGTGCGTGACATACAGAATGAATACTCCAGAATCATAGGAAGACAAATCCAAGCGTTCGTTTACAACACCAGTTTGCAATTCGATTTCATTCGAATAGATCAATCGGCCAGCCATATCCACCAATTCTAATTTGATGGTTTCATTATGATAGCTGTGGAATTCAATATTCGTAACGCCCTGGGTCGGGTTTGGGTATAAGAAGACTCTTCCATCATTCAACAATTCTTTACAATCTTCCAGTCTAACTAACTTAGGCTCTGTTATTTCATAAGAACCATCGAAGTCAACTTGCTTGATTCTGTAGTAATTGAACAGTTTTTCGATGTTGCGATGAGTGAAGGTATAGGTATTAGCACTTGCACTGTTCCCAGCTCCTTCCACCATACCGATACTTGTATAATCCCGGCCATTGTTACTGTGCTCAATAATGAAATGTTTATTATTCTCTTCCGACAATGTCTGCCATTCAAGAACGGCGGTACAACCATTATCCTTAGCATCAAAATATGCCAACTCAACTGGTAAAGGATTATAGGAAACCAAATAATCTTCTACTTCTCCATTGTACGCAAAACCGCTATAGGAAAGTTCTGGAACAAGTTGTTCTCCAGCAAAGACCCTGAAACGAGCAAATAGATCATATGTCGCTACAGGATCCGTATCAACAATAGCATCTGCTGGTATGGTTATACAAATGTTCGTTGTTTGTGGCGACGTTGATAAAGTAATGGCTTCATTGACTAATAAATCTCCAGAGAAGGTTCCATCCAAATCAAAATCTAACCAACCATACACATAAGCTGTTTCACCTATTGGACCTGAAACCGTCACATCGATACAAACGTTATCGCCGGGTAAGAACACATTGGCGTTGGTCGCCGAACTTAAATTTGTGAGATCCACACCATCTTCATCATTACCCGTCAAATCATCATTCAAGGCATCTCCTGAAACTTGACCATCCGGTTCTGCATCCCAATTTGTTCCTAAAATGAATTGACCAGAAGATGGGTTCTCGTGATATGGACCCGCCGCATCTACCAATACATTGTAGCTAGAAGGCAAATCTCCAAAATCATATTCAGGAGCTGTAAAGGCAAAATCCACATTACTTGCATTGCCACCAGCTAATGTAATGCCCCATGTATCACCTCCAGAACCATCTGTGAAATCAGGTGTTCCTCCGCCTGTAATTCCTCCTGAATTACCATCCGTTGTGGTTGTTCCGTTTGTAGCATTAATCAATGTAGATTGGTTGGTATTTACCGCTACAATATAATTGCCATCTCCCAAACCTGTAAAGGTGTAATTACCAGAAGGATCAGTGGATGTAGTAGAAACCAAGACAGTCTCTACAGGACCACAATCTGCAGTACCTGTAAATACAACTCCAGTTGCCGGTGCATTCAAGTTATCATTTTGTGAACATCCGACACAAGGAACTGAACCATCCGAGTGTATCACACTACCTGTGGAGTTTTGTAATTCATAATAATTTTCTGTAGCAGCTGACCCATTCGTAATACTCAATGAAATGGAAGAACCTGTAGCTACGCTCAAAGGAACAATCCATTCATCACCTGCGGGGCTGCCTTGTGTACCATCAAAAGTATAAGTAGTGGGAGTTCCATCTATTGTTACGGTTGCACTACCACCATTCCATCCATCTCCCCAAGAATCTTGCATAACCAAAGTATAGTTACAAGTAGGGGGAGGAAGGATCTGATAAATACTCACCTCAACACTTTCCAAATTATTGTCTGCATCACAAGTACCGTCTGCATTGGTGTCAATACAGATGGTTCCTGCTACTTCATTGGTTCCTGTTGGAGCCAGTTCATAGCCGAAATCAACATTCAGGTCGCAATCGGTGCAAGGCATTCCACCAACATCAGTTATTTCACCACTAAACATGGTCAATGTTGTGGAGGTGGCTCCTATACTTTCATTTCCTGCATTTGGATTGAAACTTCCATCCGATGTAGGCTGATATGTTGCTCCAGGATCCGCTGTTATTACATAACTACCATCTGGAATCAAACTAAAGGTATAATAACCATCAAAGTCTGTCGTGGTTTGAGCGACTAAATCACCTGACGCTGCCGTACATGGATTGGATGATGAACAAAGATATACGGGTACTCCTGCAATTCCTGTTTCACCATCATCTTGAATACCATCGCCATTCGCATCATACCAGACATAATCTCCGATTACACCATAAGGTTGGTAGCCGAAATCGCCTGCTGAATAATTCGTACCATAGTTTAATGGAACATTAATGGAATCTACATTATCACAAGCGGGATATCCATAAGTGACCAATAGAGGATCATCACAAGCCAAACCATCTGAGTTAGGATCTCCCGTTTGAGAAGAACCTCCTAGAGCGGGTTGCGTTTCATCTATTACAATAGTATATGATTCTCCAGAAGGAGGAGGCAACACATTGGTGAATTGATAATATCCTGTCGCATCTGTCACCAACGACATACATGTGCCTGGACCAGCACCGAGGTCGGTGCTACCTTCCGGACAAAGTTCTACAGTCACTCCAGGAATACCATCTTCATTCCAATCTTGTGTTCCGTTACCATTGGCATCCCAATATACTTGGTCTCCAATATTAATGAGTGGAGCATAACCGAAGTCTGCATCTAAATTTGTACAGGCTCCGCATGCAGTGCCTTCTACACTAGTTGCCACACCGCCCGAAATTACTACGATAGATTGATTTGGATCACCATTGGTATCGTTAGAATTGGCATAAGGTATATCATTGACTACCGGGAAATCCGGATCTGCTGTATTTACCTCTACATAATAACTTGCATCCGGCAGGTTCTCAAAGAGGTAATTTCCATTGGCATCCGTTTCAGTGCTTGAATAAAGGACATAAGTACCATCTCCGTTAAGATCGACATATAAATCAACTGTAATATTTGGAATACCCGGATCCGTAGCCGCTTGTATACCATCTCCATTGTTATCAATATACACTTGATCTCCTATGCTTGCTGTTCCGATGGGTTGATAACCGAAATCTTCATCCAGATAACTGGAGGAACCATCTGCCATTACATAACTTTGTCCATCACAGACCAAACAAATTCCTGCACCATCCGGATCGGCTGTTTGAGTTAATGGAATACTTGGTAGTGTAGAACCATCTACCACTACCACATAATCGTAGGGTGGAAGATTATTGAATTCGTACCATCCATCTGTAGTCGTTGTTTGTGTACCCCACAAATAATCTCCTGCACTATACACTCCGTCGCCATCTACATCCACATACAAATTGACATCCACATTAGGAATACCTTCTTCATTAGATGACTGTATGCCATCGCCGCTCACATCATAAAAAATAGTATCTCCAATAATGGATGTTCCGGTTTGGTTAATACCAAAGTCATGGGAGCCCGAGATATCTCCTGAATTGACAGTAACCGAAATAATTCCATCCAAGCCTTCTGGAACACCATTTGTTCCCTCGTAACTTGTTCCAGTTCCAAAACCGGTAGAGATGGTATAATCTCCTGTTGCCAAGTCTTCGAAAATATAATTTCCTTCTGGATCTGTAGTAGCTGTTGCTGTAGCATTGCCACTATTACATGGATCTGTATTCAAGCCAGAACACAAATAAACCGTTATACCCCCTAAAGGATAATCGGCTGTAGTAGGACTACCACTATCATCTATATCTTCAAATACATTTCCATAAATGGTTGGAGGAACTACATACCCAAAATTGATTCCGGTAACGTCCCATGAGTCTCCATTCCATGTGCTAGTTCCAATTTGAAATTCCGTTCCTTCACCATCCCATACATTATCACATGGGGAATTAGCTCCACCATTTCCACAGGTGCCTCCATTTCCAGAGCCATTTGTTGGGTCATCATCCGGATCTCCTGTTTGCGTAAATGTTGATCCAGGTAACGTTGAGGTAGTTGGAGCAACGATATACTCATATCCTTCTATCAGACCATCAAAGCAATAATTACCGTCTGCATCTGTAATGACGGTTTCTGTTATGGTAGTACCACCACAGGAGCCATTATTAGCAAAGGGCTGAGTACAACCTGTCAAGGTCATTTCTACCCCTGGTATGCCATCTTCCCCTGCTTCTTGTCCTGTTGCTCCTTGCCAACCATCGCCATCCGAATCGCTCCAAATGGTACCACAGATCGTTCCTGTATTTTCGATGGTAACTGTTGCATTGTCTGTTCCTGTATTGGCTGGCAGACCATTTCCTAGAGAGGCACTTGTTACTGTAGCCGTATTGGTTGTCAAGTCTCCATTCAGTAGATCTGTTGGTTCCAAGCCGTCAAATGTTACTGTGATCGTGTGGGTTTCTCCGGGTAAGATAGGTCCTACATTATCCCAAGTAATGGTTTCCATTCCTCCATCTGTTGTTACAGAGGTAATGGGATAGCTCGAAGAAACATATTCTAAAATATTTGAATCGTAAACATCTTCCAATGCTACGGGATTTAAAACCTTAGCGGGATCACAAACTGTTGTTCCATCACAGAACAATTGTAAGCCTACAGCATCAAAATGTATTTCTGCCATATCATCTGTTGCCCCTACTTGTGTGGTGCCTATTGTTGCATCGACACCTGTAGTAATATCCAACCAAACTTTATTTCCTTGGTTCATCCCGTCTAGAATTAATTGAGGTAAAGGCAGGGAGTACAATCCTATATTAGGAGAAACAAAATTTGATAATTCATCTGGTCCCAAAACAATCTGGACTGTCGGGTCTGTTGCATATTCTAATGTTCCATTACCATCATCGACGATAGCAAATAAGATCAATTGATCATCTGTGTAAGGAACGGTACCATCAACTACTGTATTGGTTATATTGAAGAACCATTTTCCTACTGCACTTGTAATTTCCCCACAATTAGGAGGAACCGTATAAGGTACTTCAATGGTCATCCACATATTACCCGCAGTTGTTGGATCTACATCATTCCCATCAAAACCTAGAGTTGCTGTTGTACCATCTGGAGCACCCAGAGCGTTTGTTGTATTCGCTGTAGTTACGGAAGATTCTGAAGAAGCACCACCACTGGAAGTTACAGCAGACCCATTGTCAATTACACATTCATTGTCTACCAAATTATTGGTTACATCGATTTCGAAGATAACGGGTTGCCCCTCATATCCCGGGTCGCTTGATACCAATGTTTTTGTTATGGACAAGGGTTGCATGTAACCGAAGTCTGCATCATTAAAATCTTGCCCACCTCCTGAGAGGGTCACTGTATATTCTGTATCTGTTGTAGCACCACAGCCATTACAACCGGCCGCAGCCAAACCTGTATTATCGGGTACGACAAAGAATGTACCATCTGGAAGGTCTGTAAAATCATACATGCCGCCACCAGAAGTGGTTTGTGTTCCCCATAGGTAATCATCAGGGTCTAGGACACCATTACCATTTATGTCATAATATAATGTAACATCAATACCATCCAAACCTACTTCTCCGCCATCCATTACACCATTACTTGAAGTACCACCTCCTGTACCATCATCAATCCATACTTGATCTCCGATGCTGTTGGTCCCTGGTAGAAATGTAAGTGCATTATCTTCTATAAAGGTACTGTGGTTACCAATACTCAAACCACCTATGTTTTCGACAATTGCTCCCGGATAACCTGAAGGCACTGTAATTTGAAATTGCACTTGCCCAGCTTCTGTTGGTGAAACCGGCTCACTCAACCACCATTGTAAATTGGTGACTGTTGTTGGATCTCCTGGTTCTGCTGCTGTCCAAGTGACTCCATTATCTGTAGAATATAATACAGTATAAGTACCTCCACAAGTACAAGAATTTACTAGTGCTTCGGCAGAGCCGGCAATGTATTCGGTTCCTGCCGGAATGGCATCTTGAACGACCAAAGGCATCCCAGCATCGGGAGCTCCCACATCAGCATCGCCATTATTGGTAAAATCCAAGGTGTATGTTAATGTTCCTGGTAAAGCAGCGAGATTTCCAAAATCTACATTTTTGTTAAAATCCATTTCAGTAGCTGCACTTTCTATCGGAATGGTTGTTCCATAATCTGCATTGAATTTCTCATTATCGCTTCCTGATGCTGCCTCTTGATATGGTGTAAGAGAACCCACACATGCCCCGTCCAACGCTTTGAATTCATAAAAGACCAAGCCAACAACTCCGCTATTCGCCGGAAGGTTGGTGAAATAGAGTTGATTTTCAAAAGGGATTAGGATTTCTCCACAGCACTTTGATTTGACAATTAACAACCCATAAGTATTGGCCAATTGAAAACAATCCGGATTAAATTGAGCCGGATCTCCTACCGGTTGCATCCAAACATTATAATCCGGAGCAAAATCCCCATCATTATCAAAGCCTTGATTGACTACTCCCATATCGTACCAAACTCCTTCCAATTGGGTACATTCTCCTGCTGAGGGAATATTACCATCATTATCCCAACCTAAAGCTATTCCTTCCGCTTGCATTGCTGCCACATATTCGTCTGGAACTTTATTGTCTCCATTTGGCCAGATCTTATTCGCCGATGCAGTGATTTCATTCCTAAGAATGGCATCTTGGGTAGCTGAAGCTGTTCCACAATCGCTGGATGTTGCCCAAATTTCATAGGGTAGATGATAATCATCGTTCGGATTATTGGTTGCTCCCCAAAGGGCATCGCCAGCATCATCTAAAGACGGATATTCCACCATCCAATATTGGACAATACATTCTCCAGGATCCAGCACATTAAGAAAACGAGTGGCATCTGAAGTACTCCCTGCCATAGTTAGACTAAATTCACCCACAAAAGGATAGCCGTCTGGTGAGAACCCCGTAGAAAATGTACCAGCAGTCGTACCATCTCCTAACATTAGGAAAACGTCTGATGCCGCTACTGTGCCCGTATTGCAAATTTCCGCAGAAATATACGCTGCTGTAGGGTTATTTCCCGGTGGAGATTCAATGTTAGAATCTACAATAAAGTTATAAGCTGTTGTAATATCGATATCCAAAGCACATTGTGCATTTAATTGGATGTTCCAACACAACATTCCCAGTAAGCCAATTGCTACTCTTAGCTTATTCTTTTTGAATAAATTAAATTTTTTCTTGAAATTAATTAACGGGCTGATAAGCCCATACGCTTGGGTAGTGTTTGTTTCCATTTAAAAACGGTTTTTGAATCAAATAAACATCTGCTAAAAACAGACAGATTAATACTGTGGGATTCTCAGGAGCAGTTTTTTATGTTTAGTTTGAATTCTGTGTGTATAATAAAATTACCTTACAAATTGAAAGTTAGGAAAATAAATAGGTATTCTTTAATGTCGCCTCGACAAATGTTTCAAAAATGAATGGTAAAAAAACACAAAAAAATACCATCTAAAAAAGAAAGAGTAAAAAATTAAACACATAAAAACCTAAACACCAATAAGATAATTTTAATTCAATAAAAAAAACAATCAAAATCTTACAAATCCAAATAGTTAATTTTTTATTAAACTTTGTTAATGATATTATGTAATTGTATTGTTATTGCTAAAGGAGCTATTAGCTATGCAAATTAAATCACCCAGTCGCCTTCCATTA
Organism: Saprospiraceae bacterium; assembly: GCA_020629255.1. GTDB lineage: Bacteria > Bacteroidota > Bacteroidia > Chitinophagales > Saprospiraceae > JAHDCE01. Next base: position 26,680 of record JAHDDR010000042.1, read on the forward strand.
TGTCTAATTATTTTCTGTAAAATTTTTACAAATCTCAAGAAAAGAACTTATCTTTGCGTCCGCTTATGCGAAAAACCAATTGCGGGTATGATGGAATTGGTAGACATGCTAGACTTAGGATCTAGTGCT
>JAHDDR010000043.1 GCA_020629255.1 Saprospiraceae bacterium
CCCGTGTTACCAGGATGAAAACCTGGCGTCCTAACCCCTAGACGAACGGACCATAAATAATGTCCTCTATTTCAATTAAGTATGAAATTCATACTACCACTTCCTTTAAAAGCAAGGCAAATATACAACCTTTCTAAAAAAAATTAAAGGTTCATAAAATAAATTTTTCAATCAAATCGAAGATTTATACTTCTGATTAAACTAGATGTAATTCTAAGGACTGCCTTCCTCTATCAATAATATGAAAGATATAGATTGTAAAATCTTATAAACCATTAATTTGTACACTTTGCTATTGAAAAGTTAAATGCTTTTCTTTTGCTAGATATTACATTTCACATTAATAACTTAGATAATATTACTATTTTTAATGTTCGAATCTAGGGTAGATTAATTCTGTGGAATTTTTTACCCTCCTAAACAATACAGAATATTTGCCTGGATAAAAAAGGCATTGGAAATCTTTTAGACATTAACTTTCAACCATGAAGAAATTTCTAACCTACTTTACCTTATCCATGCTGCTTCCTATGGCGGCTTGGGCTCAATTAACCGATGATTTTTCAGATGGTAATTTTACCAATAACCCATCTTGGGCAGGAGATGCTACTCGTTTCCAAGTCAATGCCCAAGAATTGCAGTTGAACGATGTAAATTACGATTCACCCGTTTCCAGTTTATATCTATCTGCTCCCACACAAGGAGCGACCACTTGGGAGTTTTATGTGCGGATGGAATTCAATCCTTCTTCTTCCAATTATACAAGGGTATATCTGGCATCCGACCAACCGGATTTTACCGGAAGCCTCAATGGCTACTTTGTTCTTTTGGGAAGTACAGCAGACAAGGTAGAATTAAGCCGGCAAACCGGAACATCCTCTACGCCCATCATTAGCAGTTTGGATGATGTGATTGATGTAACAACACCAACGGTTCGGGTAAAGGTAACTCGTGATGCGGCCGGAAATTGGGAACTGTTGGCAGATTATACCGGAGGTACGAACTTCGTATCTCAAGGAACGGGTACAGATGCCACCCATCCGACCGGAACTTTTTATGGTGTAAGATGTAATTACACCAGTACGAGAAAAGACAAATTCTTTTTTGATGATTTCTTTGTGGATCCCATTTTCGTAGACAATACAGCTCCCACAATGATGGCCGCTTTAGCCAATTCGGCAACGGAAATTTCTGTTACTTTTGATGAGCCGATTGCAGCAGGAAGTGTTGTTCCGGGTAATTTTACACTCAGCGGCGGTTTATCCATCGCATCAGTCATGCTCGATCCCAATGATCCGAATTCGGTTATCATTACCTTATCTTCTCCCATGACCGATATGGCTACCTATACAGTAGGTTCTACTGTGAGTGATTTGGCGGGTAATATGGCGTCGGGTGTAGTTACACAAAATTTTCAATATATCATGCCATTCATGGCTTCCCCTTATGATTTGATTATTACTGAAATCATGGCAGATCCTACACCCATTATAGGATTGCCCGATGCAGAATATGTCGAAATATATAACCGTAGCGGAAATGCCATAGATTTGGAAAACTATCAATTCTCAAGTGGAACGACCCCTCAGTTGTTACCACAATATTTATTATTACCAGGTGAATATGTAGTGGTTTGTGATGATAGTGATGTTGCTGCATTCCAAGCTTTGGGCATTACGAATATAGTTGCCGTAACAACTATGCCCGGACTGACCAACGGGGGCGATGTCGTTACCATTGCAGACGATAATGGAAATATCATCCACGAAATTACCTATGATGATGCTTGGTATCAGATCGCAACAGATGGAGGAATTAGTCTGGAAATGATCAACCCCGATGACTTATGTGTAACACCTTCCCTCAATTGGATGGCATCTAGTGATGCATCTGGAGGTACACCCGGAAGCCAGAATTCTATTTTTGATAATTCTTCAACATCCACTCTCCAAGTAGAAAGTGCAACTGTGTTATCTGATGGAACCATCCAATTAACATACATCGGACTAGCGGATGCTGCCGACATGGCGACGGCCTCTAATTATTCGATTAATAATGGTATAGGTACAGCGGCTTCGGTTTCAGTTATTAGTCCGAATGTGGTGGTGGTAACACCTCCGTCTTCTTTGGCAACAAATACTCAATACACCATCACCGTAACTGGTGTGAATGATTGTACCGGTCTGAATAGCATCGATCCCAATGCCAATTCGGCGACTTTTTATGTAACAGAAGCGGCGGCTCTCTTCGATTTGGTCATCAACGAATTCATGGCGGATCCTTCACCAATCGTTAGTTTACCCGAAGCAGAATACATAGAAATTTTCAATAGAAGCAATAAAGTAATAAACCTAGAGAACTATCAAATATCAAGTGGCAACACACCCCAACTTCTTCCTACCTATATCATGTTGCCCGGCGATTATGTTGTAATTTGTGATGATAGCAAATTAACCGATTTTCAAAATTCAGGAATTCCGAATGTAATTGATGTTCTCGGTTTCAATGGTTTAGGAAATACAGGAGACGACATTTTGTTAGCAGATGATATGGGCAATCCCATCCATTCCATCACGTATGATGATGCTTGGTACCAAGATCCGGATAAGGATGATGGAGGATGGTCCTTGGAGTTAATCAATCCCGATAATTTCTGTTCCAATCCCATTGATAATTGGATCGCTTCTAACGATGTGACAGGCGGAACACCCGGAGCCCAAAACTCAGTTTTTGATAATTCGACGGGTTTTATATTGCAGGTCGTTTCGGCTTTTGTCCTTCCTGATGGCAATGTCCAACTAGCCTATAATGGTCTACCTGATGTAGGTGATGCTAGTACAGCATCCAATTATTCTATTAATAATGGAATAGGAACGCCCTCGTCTGTTGTCATGTTGAACTCGAATACGGTCGTCATTATACCGGCTTCCCCTTTGTCTACGAATACAGAATATACCATTACGGTAAATGGTGTGAATGATTGTACGGGCACAAATAGTATCGATCCCAATGCCAATACAGCGATGTTCTACGTAACAGAGCCTGCTCTGGCTTACGATTTGATAATCACTGAAATCATGGCAGATCCTTCACCCGTTGTAAGTTTGCCGGAATTGGAATATGTAGAAATCCACAATAGAAGTGGGAAAGTCGTTAATTTGGAAGACTATCAGGTTTCGAGTGGAGGAACGCCTCAACTCATGCCGACTTATATTCTTTTGCCGGGTGCTTATGTGTTGGTATGTGATGATAGTTCGGTCATGGCTTTTCAAAGTATAGGGATAGGTAATGTAATAGGCGTAGGTAGTTTTCCGGGGCTGAGTAATTCAGGAGATATGGTAACACTTGCCGACCAAAATGGAATCATTATTCATGAAGTCATTTATGATGATGCTTGGTACCAAGACCCCGTCAAAGATGATGGAGGATGGTCTTTGGAAATGATCAATCCAGATAATTTCTGTGCCAATCCTTTAGACAATTGGATCGCCTCTGCGGATGTGGCAGGAGGAACACCGGGAATGGAAAATTCTGTGTATGATAATACGACGTCTTCCGTTCTTCAAGTAGAGGAAGCATTCGTCTTGCCTGATGGGACAGTGCAAGTTGTGTTTAGTGGTTTGATAGATGGGACAACAGGGACCAACCCCGCAAATTATACAATCAACAATGGAATAGGAGCGGCATCTTCCGTTTCTATGTTATCAGCGAATACAGTCATCCTCACATTGGGAACTCCTTTGTCTACGAATACAGAATATACCGTAACGGTTACGGGAGTAGATGATTGTTCTGGATTGAATTCTATCGATCCAGTAGTCAATTTTGCATCTTTTTATCGCACAGAACCCGCCGCTCCGTTTGATATCATGATTACTGAAATTATGATAGATGAAAATCCACCCGTTGTTTTACCCGAAGCTGAATATTTGGAATTATACAATAGAAGTAATAAAGTTATCAATATACTCAATCATCAAATATCGGCGAATGGAGGCTCTGCTCAAATATTGCCTCGATATATCTTATTACCAGGAGAATACGTTGTGGTATGTGATGATAGCAAAATTGGAGATTTCCAAAATTTAGCCATCAATAATGTAGTTGCCGTAACCAGTTTCCCTAGTTTAACCAACGATAGTGGCGAAATCCTTTTTGCGAACGAAGCAGGCGATTTCATTCACAATCTTAATTATAGTAAAGAATGGTATCAAGATCCGGATAAAGATGATGGAGGATATTCTTTGGAGATGATCAACCCGGAAAACCCTTGTGATATATCTGGAGGGAACTGGAGGGTCACCAACAGTTCTACCGGTGGCACACCGGGTTTAGAAAATTCTATTTTCGATACCTCAGGAGGAGAACCTCCTTTACAAGTTGTTTCGGCAGAAATTATCTCAACTACTCAAATTTTAATCACATTCAGTAGTTCTTTGGATGTCGTAACGGGACAAGATCCCACGAACTATACAATAGACAATGGAATAGGAAATCCAATTACTGCCGCTGTGACGGGAGGGAATAAAGTTCTTCTTGATTTTGCGAATCCACTGATGGGAAATGTCGTCTATACCGTAACGGCAACAGGCTTGAACAATTGTACCGGAGCAGTCAACATTGATACCAATAATAATACAGCTCCCTTCAGTTTGCCAGAACCCGAAGTTTTGGCAGCGGTTATTATCGAATCAACCCAAGCTGTCCAAGTAACCTTTGATGTACCGATGGATCCCAGCACAGCAGTTGACCCGAATAATTATTTTATCGAAGGATTGGGCAACCCTACGTCAGTCAATGTTCTAAGTTCTTTGGTGGTCGAATTGATTTTTGGAGGTAGTTTCGAAAATGGTACGACCTATGGTTTAGAAATCAGCAATGTAGAAAATACAGATGGTACGGCGATTATTCCTGTTACCGTTCCCATCGTGTATTATATTCCGGTGGCCATCAATAGATATGATATTATCATCAATGAATTTATGGCGAATCCTAATGGAGTACAGGGGCTTCCAGAAGTAGAGTATATCGAACTATTCAATAGAAGTGATAAGGTCATTAGTTTGGAAGGGTTTGTTTTGAGAAGTGGCACGTCTAATACGTCGGTATTTCCGATGGTTGTATTAAAAAAAGGGGAATATCTCATTGTTTACAAGGAGGAAGAAGGTGTGAATTTTGATCCACTAGGAAATAATATAGCACTATCTAGTTATATGGGACAAGGATTAACAAATAGTGGTGATGATGTGGCTTTGGTGGCACCTAATGATGATATAATAGATGCGCTTGAATTTGATCTTACATGGTATCAGGATCCAAGCAAAGACGATGGAGGCTGGTCTTTGGAAAGAATTAGCCCATCTTCCCCATGTGAGGGCGGTAGCAATTGGAGAGCTACAAATAATGATCTAGGTGGCACACCTGGAAAGGAAAATTCTATTTTCGAAGATCTGTTGGATGAAAATATGCCTGGTCTTACAAGGGTGTTTCCGTCTAGTGAATTGGCGGTAATTGTTTCATTTACGGAATCGTTAAGTTTTACCCTTGCTTCTGATCCAGCAAATTATGCCATTGATGGTGGAATCAATGTGGTAGGCGCCAATCCAATCCCTCCTTTTTATAATCAGGTGGAATTAGTGTTGGACTCGAATACTCCCCTTGCTGCCAGCCAATTATATACTCTGGCAATTAATTCTGGATTAACAGACTGTGTAGGAAATTTATTTGGTATGGTGAATACAGCAGAATTTGCTCTGCCAGAAGCCATCGAACCCGGCGATGTTATTATTAACGAAGTATTATTCAACCCTCAGGTAGATGGTACTGATTTTATCGAATTGTATAACAATTCCAATAAAATTGTAAATATTGGAGAATTAGTCATGTACAATGACGTTGCATCAAGTACGCCTTCACAAGCCATCGAACATGATTATCTTCTTTTCCCTCAAACTTACGTGGTTCTGACGGCAAACCCAGGAGATATATTATTAAGATACCATGTAGAGAACGAAGCCGTTTTACTAAAAAATAAATTGCCGAGTCTGAATGCCGATTATGGTAATGTAACCCTAGTGGCGATTGGAGAGGTCATCGATAAATTTGATTATAAAGAAGATTACCATTTCGAATTATTGGATGATCCTAAAGGTGTTTCATTAGAAAGAATCGATTTTGATATATTCACCAATACGCCGGATAATTGGCATTCTGCTTCTTCGAATGCCGGCTTTGCCACACCTACTTATGTAAATTCCCAATATTTACCGCAAGGTGGCGGAGGGAGTGATATCTTTACCTTAACGGATGATACCTTTTCACCGGACAATGATGGTTTCGAAGATTTTCTAAGAATTGACTATGAGTTAGAGTCTAGTGATTATTTTGCCAATATCAATGTATTCGATGCCAAAGGAAGAAAAGTAAAAGATTTGGTACAAAACGAAACTTTAGGTACAAAAGGCTTCATACAGTGGGATGGTGTGAATAATGATGGAGAAAAAGCACGTATCGGTATATATGTTCTTTGGATAGAATTATTCAAACCGAATGGTGATAAGGAATATTTTAAGAAAACTTGTGTTTTGGCTGGGCAGTTTTAAAATATTTTCATCCCTGGTAAAAAACCGAAATCCAGAATTGGGTTTCGGTTTTTTATTTCTGCAAACCAGCAATAAGGACACTAGAAAACTGCTCCTCCAATTCTTCGATGCTCAATCCATCTTTTTTAGAATACCAAGCATAAAACCATCTCATCGTAGAAAGGATGGAAAAAAGAGCAACATCCGGATTCACATCTTTTATTTCACCGCATCGGATACCCTCTAATAAAATATTCTTGAACCGCAATTCATAATCTTTCCTCTTTTCATTGAATGAATGGAAGACTTCGCCTTCGAGGTGTCTCCATTCTTGTGTGAGCAAGGAAATCGCATCTGTATTATTTACGGCAATGTGAATGTGGAGTGAAATGAGTTTTTCTATTTTTTGGATGGGAGAAATGTCTTTCTGCTCAATTTCATCCATACCTTGCATAAAAGATTGTGCTGCATCCAACAAGAGCCCGGCAAGAATTTCTTGCTTGGATTGGATATGATTGTATAAACTCGCTGCTTCCATGCCCACAGCTTTTGCCAAATCCCGCATAGAGGTGGCAGTATATCCTTTTTTTCGGAACAATGCCGCTGCCGTATGGAAAATAATTTGTCTTTTATTTGTTTTCATGGATCGAACCATCAAGTTTTGATAGTACGAATATAATGAATCCTATTCATTCAAAGAACCATGAACACTTTTGCTAGATTATCATTATTAAAATTAAGATTGTATTTTTGCAAAAAAGATTATTATGTATTCAGATATATGCTTAAAGCGGGAGGTCTATGCTTCAGAAGAGCACCAAATGGTGAAACAGACGATTGTAGACTTCATCAATCAAGAAATAAAGCCCTATCACGATGAGTGGGAAAAACAAGGACATGTAAGTTATGAGCTTTGGAAAAAAGCGGGAGAGTTAGGATTGCTTTGCATGGATATGCCAATCGAATATGGCGGTTCTGGTTTCGATTTCAGTTTCAGTGCCATGTTCATCGAAGAATTGGTGAAACAAGGATGTACAGGACCTGGGTTCTTTCTGCATTCAGATATCGTAGCTCCTTATATTTTGAAATATGGGAATGAAGCACAGAAAAAGAAATACTTAGGAGGCATGGCTTCCGGCGATATGATTGCCGCTATCGGCATGACCGAACCGGGTTGTGGTTCCGACTTGCAAGCCATCCGAACCCGAGCTGATGATAAGGGGGATCATTATTTGGTCAACGGTTCCAAAACATTCATAACGAATGGGTACATGTGCCATGTAGCGATTGTTGCCGTAAAAACGAATGTAGGTACACCCGATGAAGGCATCAGTTTATTATTGATAGAAAATTCTGAAGGATATACCAAAGGGCAACCCTTCCAGAAAATGGGAATGAAAGCCAATGATACCTGTGAATTATTTTTCGAAGATGTAAAAGTGCCAAAAGAAAACTTATTGGGACAAGAAGGAAAAGGCTTCATTTATATGATGACCGAATTGGCAAGGGAAAGATTGGTCGTCGGATTGATGGCGGTAGGTGGTGCAGAAGGAGCCTTGGAAGATACCATCAAATATACCTTGGAGCGTAGAGCTTTCAAGCAACCCATTGCCGGATTCCAAAACACCCAATTCAAATTGGCGGAATTGGCCACCCAATTGCAAATACACCAAACGTTCGTGGATCGTTGTACGACTTTAATGGCCGAACATAAATTAACACCGGAGCTAGGGTCGATGGCAAAATATGCCGCCACCGAAATGCATTGGAAATTAGCCGATGATTGTGTACAATTGCATGGAGGCTATGGATATATGTGGGAGTACGGAATTACCCGCCAATTGGCCGATTCCAGAGTGGCACGTATTTATGCCGGTACAAATGAAATTATGAAATTATTAATTTCAAGAGGATTATTAAAAGAATATTTCGCCGAATTGAAGCGGAAAAGAAAAGAAAAAAGAATGAAGGCCAATGCCTAATCATTTCACTTTTCGAGTATAAGATAATAAAGGGTTCTGATGGTTTCAGAACCCTTATTTTTTATAGGAATGACATCCTATTTTGTAATTAAAGCATCTTTGTCTTACCTTAATCGAATAAACGAAACCAACTTCGAATATGGATGCACAAACATGGACTTACATCATCGTTGGAGCGACCTTTATGTTATATATTGGCGTGGCGATTTGGGCAAGGGCCGGTTCGACCAAAGATTTTTATGTAGCAGGAGGTGGCGTCCACCCGATTGCCAATGGTATGGCGACTGCTGCAGATTGGATGTCTGCGGCTTCCTTTATTTCGATGGCAGGACTCATTTCTTTTATGGGCTACCAAGGCTCTCAATACTTGATGGGCTGGACGGGTGGATATGTCCTCTTGGCCCTTCTACTCGCTCCTTATCTGCGTAAATTCGGAAAATTTACCGTTCCTGATTTCATTGGCGAACGTTACTATTCCCAAACGGCCCGAATAGTCGCCGTTATTTGTGCCTTGTTTGTTTCGTTTACCTATGTTGTCGGACAAATGAAAGGGGTAGGAGTGGCCTTTTCCAAATTTCTGGATGTACCGTTTCATTGGGGTGTGATTATTGGGGTGGGTATTGTTTTTTTCTATGCTGTTCTCGGCGGAATGAAAGGGATAACCTATACACAAGTCGCCCAATTTTGTGTATTGATTTTTGCCTATCTCGTCCCTGCTATTTTTATTTCGATCATTATGGTGGATAATCCAATTCCCCAATTGGGATTGGGTGGAACACTAGAAGACGGAACCGCTTTATTAACCAAGTTAGATGAACTTTCTACAGAATTAGGATTTAAAGAATATACCACATCGCACAATGGAAAAGTAGATCTATTTTTTGTTACTGCTGCCTTGATGTTGGGTACAGCGGGCTTACCTCATGTAATTGTACGTTTCTTCACGGTACCTAAAGTGGCGGATGCCAGAAAATCGGCGGGATGGGCCTTGTTGTTTATTGCCCTATTATATACGACGGCTCCGGCGGTAGCTGCATTCGCCCGCACCAATTTAATCGAAACCGTCAACGAAAAAGAATATGCCCAAGTACCCCATTGGTTCAAGACATGGGAAGGGACAGGACTTTTAGCTTTTGATGATAAAAATGGGGATGGAATCATTCAATATTATAATGATAAAAATGAAGACTATGTAAAGAACGTTGCTGCGCCGAAAGGCTGGCAAGGAAATGAATTAACCGTTGACCGAGATATTATAGTATTAGCGAATCCGGAAATTGCGAATTTACCGGCTTGGGTCATTGCATTGGTCGTTGCCGGAGGATTAGCGGCGGCTCTTTCTACCGCAGCGGGTTTATTGTTGGTGATTTCAACATCCGTGTCTCATGATCTATTAAAAAAATGGCTCAAACCGGATATTTCACCGGAAAAAGAATTAATGGCAGCAAGAATTTCTATTGCAGTAGCAGTGGTCATCGCCGGTTATTTCGGAATTAATCCGCCCGGCTTTGTGGCACAAGTAGTGGCATGGGCATTTGGTTTGGCGGCAGCATCATTTTTTCCAGCCATTATTCTAGGAATTTTTAGTAAACGGATGAATATGCAAGGTGCCATTTCGGGAATGATCGTCGGATTGGTTTTTACTGGGTCTTATATTGTTTATTTCAAATATTTAGGAGGGACGTCGAATCAATATTGGTTCGGTATTTCACCCGAAGGAATCGGAACCTTGGGAATGTTAGTCAATACTTGTGTGGCATTAATCGTATCTCGATTTACACCTGCACCGCCCGTTAGTGTACAAGAAATGGTAGAGCATATCCGAATACCAAAAGGAGCCGGAGATGCAGCGATTCATTAATCAAAATCAAAAATCATGGAAAATAAAAATGTACAAGAATACTGGAAAAGAAATTTGAAATACCTAAGTATTTTATTGGCTATTTGGTTTTTGGTTTCTTATGGATGTAGTATCTTATTTGTAGAGCAACTCAATCAAATAAAAATAGGAGGATATAAACTAGGTTTTTGGTTTGCGCAACAAGGTTCGATTTATGTGTTTGTTGGCCTCATATTTATTTATGTTTTTCTGATGAATAAATTGGATAAAGAATTTGATGTGGATGAGAAGTAAACAAATCAGCTTATAAAAGTCTACATAATTGCTCTTTAAAGAATAAAAACTTTTAGGCTGATACGGCATGGTAAATTGTCATGTTAATTGCTTTTTTTTATATGTTTTAATGTGTTTTTTTGTGTCTTGTTGCGTTTTAATATGTCACAAAAATACTTTTTTTTGGTTTAATCTGCTTTTTTAGGGTATGGTATTAGAGTAGCATATGGGTAATAATGCAAATTAAAACTAAAAATAATGAGGCACAAGTTCAACCCAGCAAGTTACTTTTTCCTACTATTGACATTCTTTACAGTGAATAGTATTTCAGCTCAAAACATAACAGGAATTACACAAGAAGATATTTCTTCTGTAGGCCAAGATGTTGCCAATCTGAGCATTCAGGTTGATGGTGCTTCCTCAGGTTCTGTTTATGATATTTATATTTTACTCGATCCCCAAGGAATTGAGCGAGTCAACTCGGGGGCGAATCTGGTGTCAGCAACTGGGGCAACAGTAGATTTGGTGTCAGGAACCATGACCGAACCCATTGTACAAGTAACAGCGAATGCAAGTTCATTTGAATTGGTTGTACCAAGAATGGCAAATTGTACCGCCTATGATTTACTTTCTACAGGAACGGCAGATCCTTTTACGGATCAAGCTAAGATAGGTTCTGGAGGAACCTTGTTTACTCCTTCATCTAATTATCAAGTGAACTACGGAAGTTTAAGTATTCCTATCATTACAGATGATATAGGAGCCCTGACTCCTAGTGCTACGATAAACCGTTCAGTCAATATTGTACAAGGTTTACCCAGTTCTCTGACTTCCTTTGGGATTGAGATTATAGATGTAGGAGGTCTTTTAGCTTTTTCTAATATCGAAATAACGGGAACCAATACAGTTACGATACCATTAGGACAAATATCATCATCGGCAGACACTACAGTTGTTGAAATTACATCAGCAGACATGTTAGCGGCTGGTTTTGGAAACGGCGATGGATTCTTTGATCTCAACGAAAGCTTAACGTTAGATTATGACCTAGCCATAGATGCAGGGTGTCCGGGTGGAAGTAACATCAAAGTGGAACATATGGTATATTGGGGGGTAGAAGGCATGGCTACGCCCACAGATAATTGTCAAAATAATAGCAGAACTAAAATCATTTTATTTAATGAAGAATTACCTAACTTAAGAGTTACAGTTTCTTCTACAGACCCAGATACATGCATTGGGTATGATGCAGGTTTTGTTGAACATACAATCTTGTTTGAAAATACAGGAGATGCCAATCTAATAGATTTGAGTTTCGAATTATTAGGAAGCGATGAAAATTTTAGTGTTTTTGATGTAGCGGGTATTACATATGATTTGGATGGTTCGGGTCCTGTTCCTTTTATACCCACCACCACAACGGATATATTAGATGGGGCAGGTTGCTTTTCTAGTATTCCGGGAGGAAGTGATTACAAAAATATAGCTACAATGAATCTACCCATAAACATCCCTGCTGGTAGTACCGTAGAGGTGGTGGTTCGAACCTATTCTTGTTGTCCAACAGCATGTGTCAATAATTATAGTGCTCATGATTTTAGTATCAACGCCATCACATATGGAGAAATTTGTGGCAGTACATTTTCAAAATCAGATGAAATAATAGCTATAAATAGCATGGAATGGAGTTCTTTGTTGACCGCTCCATCCAATTTCTTTGAATCTTCACCCGTTCAATATGCTTTTATAGATTTATATGCGGCAGATTTGACCCAAATGTTATTGGGAGAGAATGCTTTGTTCGAATTAGAAGTGAATCTGCCTGATAGGATTGACGTAGGGAACTCGGGTATGGCATCAGAAATACAATGGAACGATGGTTGGGTCAATCCAGGTTCGGCTGTATTTACAGATGTAACCGATAATGCATTTACCATGCAGTGGTTGGCTTCGGCTCAAGATTTTAAAGGAGGGCAAATTATTTTCCCTTTGAGCTTGGATTGTAGTGAAACAGCTGGAAGCAACAATATGACCATTAATTTATCCATTATACCTAAAACAGGTTGTCCTACGGGCGATTGTAAAATATCTGTACTTTGTGAAAATGTAAGTGTGGCGATAGCTTGTCCATCTCCTTGCCCAGAAGGAGGGTTAAATCATTTAAGTTATTCTTTTTATCGATCGAATATAGATGCAGCCGATGCAGATAACAATGGTTGTCCAGATACAGATAATGACTGTGATGGTATCTTGTCGGGCGTAGATACAGATGAAATTGCTGCTCCAGCTTATGATCCTAGTTTGGTAAGAAATACCAGAGCCTTAGAAGGGGATACGATTATATCCGAACTAGAAGCTGTAGTGAGAATAGGTACGCAGGGAGAATTTAGAAGACTGCAAATAGTAGAAAATTTCGGTTCTAATGGTAACCGTAATAAATTTAACCCCTTAGGCGCCGAAATTTATTATGAGGATATCAGTACGGGATTGGACTCTACTGTAACTATTTTGCCCATATTGAAATCAGGAATTTATCGCTACGATATCAGACCCAGTAACTTTGGTTTGGCTGATGGTGCTGCTGGGCATAGGTTCCAAGATGGGGATACGCTAAGAGCGAAAATTAAATATGTTCTTAAAGACTATGGTGCTACGAGTTCTATCAATAGATCGGTAAATAATAATGTGTATGGTTTACCGGGTACTAATTTTGGTGGTACAGAAAAATTTAGTTGCTCAACTTTTGCAGGTGTTATATCACACTTTTCCATCTTGATTTATAAAAATTACACAAGCAACGTTACTATAAATGGATGTGGAACAGCCGATATTATCGGAGACATGAAATTTGATGTAGGAAAAACGACCGGCGTACAATTTTTTCCATATGAATACAGAAGAATAGGGTATGTAGATAGCTTTGCCATACGAATTCTGGATACCTACGAATATATAGATGCAGGAATAACCATAGAACGATTTGGCCATTATAATGAAGATACGGTGTCTGTTGTTCCCACCAGTGTCTTGCCGAGTACTGGATATACAGATTATGTATTTAAGTTAGATGATCCTCTGAATAGCCATATCTTTTCTGATAACGGAGGTCTTATTTTTCCGGGAGATGAAACCTATCAATTTAGATTGTTGGTGAATGTAAGACCTTTGTGCGAAGTGAATAATAATGTGACGGAAGAGTTTGATCCTCTGAACGAGGTTACCTTTGCAAGAGCTATAAAGGAACAAGTCTTTGAAACCAATACAGTATTACATGTTAAAGATGTAAGTCGAAAAGTGCGTTCTAGAATTGCAGATTTAAGTATTTCATCTTTAACCCAAACAGAGCCCTTTACAACTAATGATATGCTTTGGTATATTGATGTGTCCAACAATAGTGGTAATGGTACGGCTGATGAAGTTTGGGCAGTGGTCGAGACACCAAGTGGACTTATAGATCCTTCTTCCATTACATTAAATTGGGATGACGGGGGAGTATTGACAGAATATGTACCCAATGCCAATGGAATTTTTGAAATGGGGGCGTTGGATGTGAATGAAGTAAAAAATATCATATTAGGGGCAGAAATTTTTGCTTGTGCTGTTGATAGCCTTGTTTTTTATGTGGGCATGAGATGTCAAGGATACCCAACATCCATTACAGATGCGAAATTAAAATGCAATAATCAATTTACAGTATATGTCGAACCAGAAACCGCTCAAGTCAGTACCATAATTACTCCTTTGGCATCAACACCAGATCCTGAAGACGGTACTACAATGTATGGTTCTTCCGAAATTGATATGTGCGCTCCTTTTCCAGTCGAAATACAAATAGTAAGTGGTCAATTGGAACCCATTAATAATATTCATCTGCGAGTCCCTTCTTTAGGAAGCGGATTGGATTTTATATCTGGGAGTGGGTATATCTGGTATGATAGAAATGGAGATGGGACATTAGATGCCGATGGAGCTGATGATGTGGATGATTTAGGAAGTAATGATGATGAAAGGATTCCTTTCGATGCAACCGAAGATGCTACATTGACAGCAACGAATGGGATGAGTGCTCCATTCTTGATGGATATTCAGGCCCTAACGAATGGATCCGGTTTATTTGACTGGAGTGCTGGGCAATATTTGCCGGGCGTGAAGGAGATTCCACAAAACATAATGTATGTCCGATTTGAAATGCAATCCACTTGTAAATTAGTGATAGGGAAACCCATCAAAAGTAGAATTTTTGCTGATAAGGCACTTTGTGGGGAAACAGCTATAGGTAATGGAGAATTTAGATCGGGTTACAATTTGAATGTAATGGGTACAACAGCTCCCTATTTAGCATCGGATATTAATATTTCTTCTACGAATCTGAATTCGTGTGGAGAAACCCAGTCCATTAATTTTTCATTTATGAAAGATGGGGGAGCAGTGGGCAATCCTTTGGATTCCATTGTGGTGTTTTTACCGACCGGTTTGACCTACGATTCTTTTGGTGGTAATTCGGGAGACGAACCAGTAGCAAATACGCCGGATATTTACCCAGAAGATGGAGGTAACATATTGAAGTGGCAAGTTCCTGCTGGCTTAGGTGATGCAGAATCTGTCGACTTTTCAATACTTGTTACAGCAGATACCTATACTTGTACTGCATTTGAGGTCAGTATGGAAGTAGCGATTACCACAAGTGTTAGTTGCGGAGCATCCACCTGTACAGATATTAAAATTTATGCTGGAAATGAAAACGGAATGTTTTCTGTCGATTTGCCTGTATTCAATTTATCCTTGAATTCAATGAACTCCATTTCTGCAACAGAATACGAAGGCACTTTTGATGTGTCGAATATAGGGCTGAGTGATTTTACAGATAACTTAAGTGTTGAGCTGTATAAATATGACGGTTCTGGGGGGATTACCGGTTCGGTTTTGGGAACCGTAAATGCAGGAAGCCTAAATAGTGGTGCGTCAAATACTATCAATTTTACTTTAAATACAACAGAAGATTTAAGCTTGGGAGTTGTGGCAATGATACCCAATGTTGGAGATAATTGTTATTGTGGAATGCCAGATGCTGCTTCAAGAGATATGGGGACGGTTCCTTCTTCAGTGATTACACCTACATTGCCAATAGAATTGTTAGCATTCAGAGTAAATACGATAAATTGTAAAAATTCATTAGAATGGTTAACCGCAAAAGAAGATAATTTTAGTCATTTTGAAATTTTAAGAATAGAAGGGAATTCTAATTTAAAAGAGACAATAGGTAGGGTAGACGGCCAATTTCCTAATGGTGGCAGATATGAATTTATAGATCAATCTAGCCGTTTAGAAGGATTGTATTACTATCAATTAAAAAGTATAGATTGGGATCAATCTTTTGAATATTCTAAGGTAGTATCTTCAAAAATAAATTGTAATGAACAACAATTTATCATTTCACCCAATCCCGTTCGTATAGGTAGTGAATTGGAAATTAATTTTACGTCTTCGCAGGAAGAAGAAATAATAAATATTTTTGATTCAAAAGGCCAACTTGTACAAACATTACAAGTATATCTTGAGGTAGAAGAAGTGAAAAATGTACGGATAAAAACAAATGAATTCAGTCCGGGAATTTATTTTGTCAATCTGTCTTCGGGCGTATCGAAAAAATTTATGGTACAATTTTAATAACATCATTTTTTTGAAAAACAAACGGGCGAACCTAATTTTTATGTACATAAAAATTAGGTTCGCCCGTTTGTTTAAAATTCTATTTTATAACTGATAACAGGAAATAAACCCGTCTGATATTCCTTGACGATTTCTTCCCTAAAAGCATCATAATATTGATATCCTACATTTTGTCTATTGGTTACATTTTGAATGTCAAGGATAATAGAATGCGTTCTTTTTTTCGTATTGATTAAATAGCTCAAACCAATATCAGTCCTGTAATAAATTCCGGCACGTCCTTTATATATGTTGTTGAAGTCGGAAACTTGATGGCCATTTTCTATAGAGGCTTCCAAGTCGATAGGAGTGATTCTATTTCCGCCGGATAAAATGTTTTTCATATTGATGCCCAAGATATTTTTCTTCTTTTTTCCTACCTTGAATTCTTTTCCGCCCAATACATTGAATTGATAATTTCCATTAAAGGTGGTGTTGTAGGCTTTTCCATCTTTGGCTTTGAATTTGGAATCGTATAAAGAACAAGTGATAAGAAAATAATATTGTTGGGAAAAGAATTTTTCCAAGGTTAAATCAATGCCTATATTTCTGCCAGTTCCTTCGTTGACTAATTTGTCTTTTGAAATCATGTCCCAAATATCGACAGCATTCATTAAAGAAAAATTAGAATTGGGATCGTCTTCTACCGGAATATCAAATAAGTGCTGGAAATATAATTCTCCTTTAAATCTCAAATTAGGATTGAATACATGATCGTAGGCAATGACCGAATGCAGGGATTTGGAAAGGCCTAAATTCTTTTTGTTATTAATTTCTATATCGCCCAGAAAAGTACCCTCGAAAAGATAGGTGTTTAAATGTTCCATTTTTGAATGCAAACCAATAGATGCACTAAGCGTTTGCTTTTCATTTAGATTCCATTGTAATGCGGTTCTGGGCTCTATGGAGAATTTATTGTTGAATGTCATTTGAGAAAAATGGATGCCAGCGTTGAAAATTAAATCGTCATTTAATTTATGTTTCCATTGTCCGAATGCTTGGATTAACCCACCTGTACCTTCATTGTTGAAATAATTGATTAATTTGGTTTCTTGCTCTGGTTCTCTCATGCCATCCCATCTGAAATCTGCTTTATTATGGCCATAAATAATACCGGTTCGAATACTGTTTTTTGCATTAAATTTTTTATTAAAAGTACTGCTGATTCTAAAAGTAGTTTGTTTGGTATCGATCAGGAAATGTGTTTTTTTATTTAGGTTGTTTTCTATGTCTAATAAATAATCATCTTCTTGGTGCCTTTCAAATGAACCCATTACAATAGTATGTAAATAACTATTGTTGGATAATAATTTTTTATTGGAAATTCCAATCGTACCCATGAGTTGGTTGTCTTTGAATCCGTATTTGTCGCTAGGAGAAACCCAAGTTAGAGAATCTCTGTCGGGTTTTACATCTGCTCCGTTGCTTCCTCCAATTCCAAAGATTGAAAAATTGCCTAATTTTTTATTCGGAATATTTATTTTAAAAGATAAATCCTGATAGGCTGGCAAAATATCTCCAGTGGGACTAAGGCCTAATTTTTCAATTAAAGCCAATGTGGAATATCTATAATTGAATAAATAAGAGGCCTTGCTGTTTTTACTAAAAGGACCTTCGGTAGCAAGTTCCACACCTAGAAGCCCTAGTTTAAAAGCGTGTTCCCTTTTTTCGTTGTTTCCATTTCTTAATTTTAAATCAAAAACCCCAGAAAGGGCGTTGCCATATTCGGAAGGAAAAGCACCAGTAAAAAAATCAGAATTGGAAAGTGTGCTGCTGCTCAACATACTGATGCCGCCACCCGAATTTCCTTGATCGCTAAAATGATTGGGATTCGGAATTTCTATTCCCTCCAATCTCCACATAACACCACTAGGAGAATTTCCGCGAATAACAATTTCATTGGATAAATCATCAGTAGAGCCGGTACTTACACCGGCATAATTTTGAGCCATCCTTGCCGGGTCGGTCAAGCTGGCAGCATAGCGACTGGTTTCTTCTACAGAAAAAGTTCTGGCACTCACCGTTGCCATTTCATTCAGCGGTTTGGTTTTGTCGGTGGTGCTTTCGGCACTCACTTCTACTACCATTAATTCTTCGGTAGATTCAGAGAGATCAACGTTCAATACCAATTCTTTTCCCGAACTTAATAAAACGCTATTTATGAATTCTGTTTTGTATCCTAAATAACTTATTTCTAAATTATGCCTTCCAATTGGGATGTTTTCTATTTTGTAATAACCGTCGAGGTCTGTTGTAGTACCTAGAATAGATTCTGTTGAATTAATAGAAATCGAAGCACCTATCAGTGGTGTTTGGGAATCTTTGTCTAAAATAATTCCTTTTATGGTTTGCTGGAAATCTTGGGCGATTAAAAAAAAAGGGAAAGTATGTAGTAAAAGTAATATGAGTGATTTTGCTGTGTAATTCATGATAAGTGGTTTTGATTAAATATCTTTTTTTATAGGGATTTTTATTTTTTGTTGCAGATTAAAAATTATTTATAAAAAAAAGGCATTCATAAATAATTATGAATGCCTTTTTAATTTTAATGTGAACTAAGGATTCTAAAAGAAGATTTTCGGCCTTTTGTATCTATAAAAACAAGTGATTGATTAATAGATTTATATCGAATTTAATTGTCCTTAACCCCGTTAACTTTAAAATACGTTCTGTTTTATTCCTCTTTTTTCTTTTTCTTCCTTTTAAAGAAATCTTTTACTTTGTCGGTTTTGTCTTTCACTTTTTCAAAAAATTCAGGTCGGAAATCAGGCTTTACCCCTTCTACCTCTATTTTTATTTCTTCTCTATTTTTATCCTTGTCGTAAGAATAAATTTTAACTTCCGTTTTTGTTTTTTCTTGTATGATGATATCTCCATCTAAATATAAATTACTGTCGGTGGTGGTTTCGATAACCTGAGGAACTACATTCGGAATTTCTTCTAATTTAGGTGCCGTATAATTTTCTTTGAATTGAATATATTCTTTTTCTAATTTATCATAGTCTTTTTGGGTTTCTTTTTTTATGGGAGGAATGATGGCCGATTTTTTTTCTTCCTTTTCCGATTTCTCTAATTGTGTATATTCTTCCAAAATTCTTTCTGCCTCTAAAGAACGGTAACTACATTCAATGAGTTGGTGTCCCATTTCTTCATTCTGTAATTCTAATTTTTTATTGTCATTTAATAAGCCATTTATTTTTTCTTGGGTAGACCCTACGTAATTAATGGATCCTATTAATAAAAGGATACCCAATAATGATGCAAGCCAAAAAACGCCTGTTTTATAAAAAGGAGGTTTTTGCTCCAGATTTTCATTGATTCCACTCCAAACACTATCATCTGGAACATCGTTGAACTGTTCCATGGAAGCATTGAAGAAATCTTCTATGTTATTATTCTTACTCATTTCCTTTGAATTCTTTATCTAAGAATTTTTGTAATTGTTTTCGGGCTCTTGCATAATGGGATCGCAAAGTAGCTTCATTAATATCCAACTGTTGAGATATTTCCTTAAAGGAATATCCTTCCATTGCACGAAGATTAAATACCGTTTGATGAGCTACCGGCAGTTGTTGAATCAAATGTATGATGGCATTGGCGCGATCCATTTCTTGAAAAACATCTTTGGTGAAATGGATGTTTTCCAAACGATCATTTTCGATATCCGAAAATTCTATTTTCCTAAATTTACGGATATGCATGAGGCAAGAATTGACCATCACTCGGTTCATCCATGTTTTGATGTTGGATTTTCCTGAAAAACTCTTCATGTCTCTAAAAATTAGAATAAAGCCTTCTTGGAGCATATCCTGAGCTTCTTGGCGATGTCGAGCATATCGCATGCAAACCCCGAACAGATATATCTTATATCCATTGTACAAGGTGTATTGGGCTTGCCTGTCGCCTTTGATACATCCCTTGATGATAGAACCGATGATGTCTGGATTCAATGCCATAAATTGATACTTCTACTTCTAAAGGTGCATCATTTTTTAATTTTGTTGCAGTACGAGGTTTTTTTTAAGATCTCGGTTCATTATCTGTAGGTGAATGTAAGATTGTGTGATCTCTTGTTGAAGGGTTTGTATCTTATACCAATGCGGCTTTATAAACTCAAATTGGTATTATACATTATCAAAATTATAATTAATGTTGAATTGCCCCTCTTTATCTATTTCGAATTCTAATTGATTCCATTTTGTATAAAACAATTCAAAAGAACTGGTAAATGCCAACAGTGTTGTGATCCTATCTTCTAATAAATTAAAATTGGTTTGAGACAACTCAAGTGTCTCTTCTTTGCCTCCATATTTTTTTGTTAAGATTAAGGACTTTACATTTCTTCCATCCATTTTGGCCATTAGACTACCTTTGTCCCAGTTAGGAGTCATGCAGGATACGATTAGATTTCCTATAGATGTGTATATTATCTTTTCATCTTCTTGTCTTATTTTTTCAAAAACTTCTTTTTCCTTTTCAATATAATCTTCATTCAAATAATATTTGTAATTTATGGTATTATCTGAATTGACTCGATATTCTAATGTATTGAATGCTTTGTTTTCGTTACTTTTTATATGATCCAATAATAATTGGATATACTCTGAGCATTCATTATCAATAAACCAATCCAGTTCCTCTTCTATGTCATTGTTGTAATAATCACCACTTAGGGTTGTCGTTCCATTTTCGTTTATTTGTACAAATAATTTTGCATAATCCCAAGGGTTACCATCTATTAATAATTTTATGTTTTCATTGAGGTGTTTTACAATTTCTTCTTGTGTCATAATAGAGTTTTTTTATAAATTTCATCATAGTTGTTTTATGGTATATTTGGGAAAATACGATTTAAGTTAGAATTTCAAACCAGTGATCATTCCTAGGTTCTTCATGCATTTGGATTATGTCGCCCAGACGGGGCGTACAATAATCTACATTGTTATGGCGGGCTGTTTGGGTAAATCTTTCTGCCGGTTCCTTCCAGGGGTGAGACGAAAGAGTAAAGGCTCCCCAATGATAAGGGATATGCATTTTAGCATTGACATCCAACCCCGCCTGAATGCTTTCTTCCGGAAACATATGAACCTGAGGCCACACTTCATTGTATTGTCCACATTCTAAAAAAGCCCAATCAAAAGACTTGAATTTCTTTCCGATTTCTTTAAAATGTGAATCATAGCCCCCATCACCACTCCAATATATTTGATGATCGTTGGATTGAAAAACCCAACCGCCCCAAAGCGATTTGGCCCGATCAAATAGACCCCGACCCGAGAAATGTTTTGTTGGTGTAAAAGTTACTTGGATATTTTCCCAGTAGGTTGTTTCCCACCAATCCATTTCTTGGATGTTCTCGCTAGGAATGCCCCATGCTTCTAAATGTCTACCTACTCCTAAAGCAACGATGAATGTATCTGATTTATATTTTAATTGTTGGATACTATCAAAATCCAAGTGATCGTAATGATCATGTGTGAAAAAAATAGCATCTATTTTGGGCAAAAAATCGATCAGATCTAAGGTGTTTTTGCTATACCGTTTTGATGGGACAGGAGCGATCGGTGTGGTGTCTTCACCAAACATCGGGTCGATTAAAATATTTTTTCCCTGCAATTGGAGGAGTAGGGTAGCGTGTCCATACCAGATGAATTTAGGAGTGTCTAATTGCTTTGTCCAATTTTCTGGATAGAATGGAGTAATTTCTAAATTATTTTTAGGTCGTTTAGTAGAACGGTTGTTAAGTTGGTTTTTTATGAATCCTCCAAAAGAAGTGGGAGTTAAATTAAATTTAGGTTCTTCATGATTTACGAATTTTTTTCCATTCCAATGTGGGGAATGTGCATATTCCGATTCGTGTTTCGCTTGGAAACTTCCTCCAAATTGTGATTTGAAATTTTTGATTTTTCCCATAATTAGGATAACAAAAAAAAAGAGGATTAGTTATTTAATTCAAAATCCATTCATTTCTATTGATGGGTTTTGAAACTCAAATACTACTCTACCATTTTTCCATCCTTATACATGTATTCTTGACTCACTTCTTCTTTTTCATTGTAATAAGTCGAAGGACCATCTAATACGCCATTCTTATACGTTAATTCACTTCGTTTTTTACCATTGTTATAATAATCAATAACAAGCCCTTCCATCTGTCCATTTACAATGGTTTGCTCTTTTGAGGGGCGGGAGTTTTTGTATTCGACATATTTTCCATCAAAGGTACCATTGAGACAAGATGTGATAAGGGCCATTTGCCCTCGATTGTTGAGTTTGTAATAAGGGCCGTTAAGTTGCCCGTTGGTATAATTGGCAATCACTTCCGGAAAATCTTTTCCTCTGTGATACGTGACCCATGTACCATGTTTCATACCATTTTGGATTACACCCCGTTCTACGATTTTTTCACCTTGGTATAAAATGGCTTCATGTGCATCTGTACCTGGAATTTCTAGAATTTCATACCCTTCCAAATCCGCAGGGATGGAAACGGTGTTTTGTTGTTGACAGGAATAAAGAAAAATAAATGATAATAAAACAATGTTTTTCATAACTATCCGAATAATATTAAATAAGAAAAAAGATGATTGAAATAATAAGGCGAATTTAAAAAATCTGTATTTAATTTCAAAAATAAAATGAATGCGATTGGAATGCTCTATTCCATTTGAGACCCTTCGAAATAAACTGGAATCACTTCAGAATCTGTTCTTGAAATCCGTTCGTAATTTATAGAATGTAATACATAAAAAACATTCGACACACCCAAAAGAAACATAACTGCATCTTAAAGATGTAATTCAAAATTAAATCTAAATTTATGAAACCAATTCTCTTTTTCATCGGACTTTTTTTAGGCGTATTGCCTTTCCAATCCCAAGCAGAAAATATTTCATCTACCATTGAAGCCGTTACGGTTTTTAAACAAAACGCAAAAGTAACCCGTACGGCAAATATCAGTTTGAAAAAAGGAAACAATGAAATTGTTCTCGAAGATTTGACGCCAGCCATACTTGCTGCAAGTTTGCAAGTGCAAGTCAATGGAGATGCCACACTTTTATCAGCAGCTCACCGAACAAATTACCTCAAGGATATAGATAAACCCAAAAAAGTAGCCGCCATTCAAGATTCCCTTGAAAATTTGAATTATGATTTCCAATGGTTGAACAATCAGATTCAAATATTGCAAGGAGAAGAAAAAATAATCACACAAAATAATCCACTTGGAAGTAATAAAGAAAAGGGATTTACGGTAAAAGAAATGGAAAGCTTATCTATTTTTTATAGGAGGCGACTGACAGAAGTTAAAAAGAAAATATTAGACATTGGCCGGGAATCCAAAAAAGTACAATTAGAAATAAATCGATTAAACTCACATTTAAAATCGATCAATCAGAAAAAAGACCGGCCCACAGGTGAATTGGTTTTACACTTTTTCTCACCTTCGGTCAAAACCGTTACAATTAAATGCAGTTATTTGATTTCCAATGCCGGATGGTCACCTTTGTATGATTTAAAATCCAAATCCATTAGCTCTCCCGTTCAATTGGTTTATAAAGCGAATGTGTATCAAAATTCAGGTTACGATTGGAAAGATGTAAAAATGAAAATTTCTACCAATAACCCGACGGCCAATAACAGTCGACCTATTTTAAATCCTCGTTATGTACAATTTTATTTAGTGTCCCATCAGGCTTATCGCTCCAATAGTAGTTATGGTGAAACGACCTTGAATATGGCAACAGTTTCACCTGAGAGTGCAAAAATAAATAGTGAAGTTGTACAAAACTCACCAGGTTTTGATGGTTCTGCTTATCCATCTGTAGAAGAACCGTTGGCTATGGAATTCGAAGTCCCATATAAACAAGAAATTCCATCAGATGGTATAGGGCATATCGTATTAATGGATGAATATAAACTTCCTGCAGACTATACTTATCATGTTGTACCAAAATTAGATTTAGGGGTGTATCTTTTAGCCAAGGTTACAGATTATGGGCAATATAATCTAGTCGCAGGAAATGCAAATATCTTTTTTGAAGATACCTATGTAGGCCAGTCGTATATTAATCCGTCAATTACGACCGATACCCTTTTACTTTCTTTTGGAAGAGACGAAAGAATTACCGTAAAACGTACACGTCCGAATAATTTGGATATGAAGAAAACAAAAACCGGAACCATAAAAGAAACCCACGGTTTTGAAATAGAAGTCAGAAATAATAAAACGGTAGCCATAGATATTGAAGTATTGGATCAAATTCCTTTAACTCAGGTAAAGGAAATAGAAGTAAAACTGACTGAAAAAGGAGGGGCAGAATATATCGAGGAATTTGGAAAACTTTTATGGAAAATGAAAATTCTTCCCAACAGTTCTAAAAAAATTAGGTTTGAATATTGGGTGAAGTATCCTAAAGGAAAATATATAATGGGAGCCTAGTTTTATATCATTAAATTATTGAAGGGTCGAAGCTCCCGAGTGCTACAAAAAGAGTTTTCTCATCTGAAAAAACGAAATTGGGGTAGTCGCTTCGGAGCTTGGAGTACAGGAAATATAACTAATGAAATGGTGCAGGAATATTTAAAGCATCATCGAAAACCGTATGATCAAAGTGATGATAACTTTATATTGGATTAGCATTCTGGGCAACTTTCAGTCGCAAGTAAACCTAACCCACCTACTTTCAGTAGGTGGTATTTCAGTCTTTCAATATTTTGAAGGTTTGATAATGACCTTCGAGTGTTGTTAGTTTTAGAAAATAGATACCAGATGATCCGTTTATTTCAAGAGTCGTTGAGTGTATGTCGTGCATAACATCTTGTGTAATTAATTGCCCAGTCGAATTAATGATATCTACCATAATGGTTTTATGTCTTTTTGAAAATTCAATTAAGAATTTTCCATTATTAGGGTTAGGATGAATGTTTATTTTTTCAGGTATAATATTTTCAGTGGCAATGCTATTAATATTAACACATTCCGAAGTGTCTATACAACCATTCGAAGTTATTTGCACGGCATAATCGCCATTTTCTTCTGTCATGAAAGTTTGTTCCGTCTCATTTTGAATGGGATTGTAGTTGTTATTACAATCGAGCCATTGATATGTAGCATCACTCTGATGAGCTGAAAGTATATTCCCATTTGTGGTAATAGTTAGATCGATGTTGATGATATTCAAGTCTAAGGTAATAATGCTATCACATCCGTTAGAATTAGGAATAATGTCTGTATAACTGCCTGTTTGTGTATAAATTTCTCCACTAGGAGAATTATATTCGAAACAGCTGGATTCTTGTATGTTAGCGAAAGAATTTTCAAGTATTGTAATATCTAATGTTATTATACTATCACACCCTCCATAGTTAGGGATAATATGCTCATATATGCCTGTTTCTGTATATGAAA
Source organism: Saprospiraceae bacterium (assembly GCA_020629255.1). Classification (GTDB taxonomy): domain Bacteria; phylum Bacteroidota; class Bacteroidia; order Chitinophagales; family Saprospiraceae; genus JAHDCE01. The sequence continues at coordinate 25,795 of JAHDDR010000043.1, forward strand.
GGTCAAAAGGAGAAATGTATTCCATACAAGCATAATCAACTATATAACTATAAGTGTCTTCTGGCGAAATAATTAGATTAAGTGTAATAATACTGTCACACCCCATGGCATTGGGTATAGTGTCATTATAGGTGCCGCTATTCATATGTGTTGTTCCACTAGGAGATACATATTCCATACAGGATGAGATATCGAGTGTTTCAAAAGTGTTTTGAGCAAAAGAAAGATCAATAGTATAGATGTCTTCACAACCCAAAAAATTGGGGAGTGTATCATAATAAATACCATTAGTCGAATAAATGTTTCCACTGGGTGAAATATACTCATTACCACAAACAGTAGGGTATAGGTTTGTATAATTATTATTGAGTGTAATATTTAAAATGAACTTTGTTTCTCCATCATCAGATAATTGATAATATGTACCTGTATTATGGTACGTAATATCATTGTATTCTAAGGACCCACAATCATTAAGTTCTACAGAAACAACTTCATTGAATGTTGGCAGATTTATATTATCATTGATAACATGATGGGTCTCGTTAGTAATGATAGGATCATTAAAATCAAAATAAATTCCAACGCGATTATTTAATGCCGTACCATTTGTTAGATCGGGGAATTGATTGACTTTGAAACAGAGGAAACCATTGCTTTCTGGTTCGTTCGTTGTACTATCGGGTAACATGATGTTTTCAAATGTCCATTCCAATACTCTTGGGCTAAATTTTCTGAAAGAATACGAATGGCTGCTTACGCCAGGTACGACTGACATGATATTTAGATCGGGATCCAAAGTGTCCCTAACAACTACTGTAAAGGCAGTATCATTACCGGTATTCTGAAATCGGATAATATATTCCATTTGTTGATTCGGTAATACATAATGTTCTTCCGTGATCCCAAGAGGATATCCTGTTTTGTCATTGGGGTCGTAACTGCCAGTCACTTCACC
>JAHDDR010000044.1:0-10986 GCA_020629255.1 Saprospiraceae bacterium
CCTAAGAATACCATAACCGATAGAGTCATAATATGCTCCTTTTACGATTCTAGCTTTTCTGAATACAGCTTCTAATTTGAATCCTAATTTATGGGCCAATTTCATCAAACCTTGATTACCTGACCAAGTTCTCATATCTAACCGTGCTAGTTCCGGTCGGTTTTTAAAAAGATAATCACACCATAATTTCGTGGCCTCGAATCCGATGCCCTTGCTCCAATTTTTTTCATCATAAATGACGATGCCAATACAAAGCCAATTTGTTTCTTTACTTTCCCAATATGAAGAAACTGTACCTAACAATTCATTGGATTTCTTATCTGCAATACATAGACCTTTTCTAGGGAAACTAAAATTATTTTCTTGGATTCTCTTTGTGATTTTTTGGATGAATGCCTCTACTTCTTCAGGAGTCATATTGTCATAATAAGGCCCATTGAAATCCATCCATGTATGATGCCCGATATTCCATTTTTTGTAGTTGGGCAAATCATGTATTTCCCAATCTCGTAGGTTGATTTTTTTTCCTTGAATTTCCATGAATTTAAAATTCCTTTTTGGCGTTTTTTGATAGGTAGAGAAATAAATTATTGTTTACTTTTGAATGAAGTTGTTTAATAACTTCAATGTGTTCTTATCTAAAATAGTTCAATAAAAGTATATGGAATTCATCATAACGCCCCCTCAACAATTTGAAAATTTACCCGATTATCCCTTTGCTCCTCATTATGAAGAAATAGGAGATGGAATGAAAATGCATTATGTTGAAGAAGGGGAAGGAGAGGTCGTTTTATTATTGCACGGTGAACCGAGCTGGTCGTTTTTATATCGTAAAATGATTCCCATTTTTGTAGAGGCGGGATATAAAACCATTGCTCCCGATTTAATAGGCTTTGGAAAATCAGATAAACCCACGGATCGGAAAAATTATACGTACGCCAAACATTTGGAATGGTTGGGGAATTTTATCGTACAAAAAGATCTAAAAAATATTACCTTGTTTTGTCAGGATTGGGGTGGTTTATTAGGGCTTCGATTTGTAGCAGAGATGGAAGAACGCTTTTCACATGTCATAGTTGCCAATACTATTTTACCAACGGGCGATCAATCGCCCAACGAGGCTTTTAATAAATGGAAAGAATACTCTCAAACTACGCCTGTTTTTCCGGTCGGAAAAATTATCAATAAAGGTTGTTTTAATGATTTGGATGATGATGTTATTGCAGCTTATGATGCTCCTTTTCCAGATGAATCTTATAAAGAAGGGGCAAGGGAGTTTCCGGCCATTGTTCCTCATACGTCCAACGATCCGCAGACGGTTCCCAATCGGGAAGCTTGGCAAAAATTAATGCAATTCAAAAAACCGATGCTTACCTTATTCAGTGATTCCGATCCCATTATGAAAGGTTTGGAAAAAATGTTTCAAGGTGTAGTTCCGGGAGCGAAGGGACAACCTCATGAAATCATTAAAGATGCCGGACATTTTCTTCAGGAAGATAAGGGCGAAGAAATTGCACAAAAATGTGTGGCTTGGCTCAAAGATTTGAATGGAGGTAACGTTTAAAATCCAGCTTCGATTCTAGATTTTACAAATTTGATATTTTCTTTTAATTGATGGAAAAAATTATTTCTCAATTCTTCATTATGAATGCTGATGAGCGTAGAATTTTCCATCAGGGTATGTAGCCACGCTTCTGTTTTGAGGCAAAACGCAGGGTTATCCGTAACCAAATAATTCAAGGCATTTTGAAGAACGAAGGAGACATCGATATCTTCGGAAGAAAAAAGAATGGTGTTGTTCGAAACAGCAACTTCATTATACATGAGTTGATAATTTTCCCTTTTCGGTGGATAATTATTCGGATGGAATTTGCGACCTTGTTCGGCTTGTATTTGTATATGATCCAAGAGGGCAATCACTTGATTGCAAATATGGATAGCACCCTCTTCTTCCTTGAAAAAATTATTCTTCCAGGCGTGATAAATTTGCTTCAAAACATGGCTCACGATATCTGAACTCCAAATTTCTACAGATGGCATTTTCAAGTATTGCCGCCAAGCCTGTTCGCCTAATTGCAAATTGATTTTATCAATTTCATACAAGGAAAATTGTCGGTTTCGAAAAGAAGGAATATCATAAATGGTCCGTCCCCAAAAATATAATTTGAACGCCGCCAAATCCGGAAATTGAAAGAGCGTGAAGACCGGAAAATCATTCGCGGCATAAATTAGCCTTCGAGGACCCCAGCCATCCACATTCCGAAGTTCGGTAAGGATGGCATGAAAATAATCCCGCATGGAATGTAGGTTGTAATCAATGGCCCGAAAGCGGAAGGGCACGACAGAAGGTTGGTAATCTGTCAAACCATCTATAGAAAAACCGAAAGCATCTGCTAATTTTTTGGCATCATTCAAACTCAATTCTTTTTGGTAATTGATAATGTCCAATACATCAATGAATTCCATTTCAAGAATGCGGGACATTTCCAACTCCAAAGAAGAGTGCTTGGGAATCCTTTTCCTAATTTCTTTGAATAATAACTGTTGTAAAGACAATGATGCCATGAATTACTTACCTTTGCAGGGTAAAAGTAAACAAAAAAGAAGGGGAAATCCGAAGAAGGGAAACCTTCATAGAAAAAATATATCAGATGAACATTTTACTATTGGGATCCGGAGGACGAGAACATGCATTTGCTTGGAAAATGACACAAAGTCCTCGATGTGATCAACTTTATATTGCACCGGGCAATGCAGGTACCGAAACAGAAGGAACTAACCTACCCATACAAGTCAATGATTTTGATGGTATCAAAAATGCGGTCTTGGATTTGAATATAGAAATGGTGGTGGTAGGTCCTGAGGTTCCTCTTGTAGAAGGCATTTTCGATTTTTTCCAATCCGATGAAGACTTAAAGAAGGTAATGGTTATCGGTCCTTCAAAAGCAGCTGCAGCATTGGAAGGGAGCAAGGCTTTTGCGAAATCCTTCATGAAAGAATTTAACATCCCGACAGCATCCTATGAAGAATTTACCCAAGAGAATTTATCCGGCGGTTTGCAATATATTTCCGAACACAAAGCTCCTTATGTATTAAAGGCAGATGGTTTGGCTGCGGGTAAAGGGGTTTTGATTTTGGATGATCAAAATGAAGCACAAAAAGAATTGGAAAATATGTTGGGTGGTAAATTTGGAGCCGCTAGCAGCAAGGTTGTGATTGAAGAATTTTTATCAGGCATCGAATTTTCTGTTTTTGTGGTAACGGATGGAAAAAATTATAAAATTCTTCCGGTCGCCAAAGATTATAAAAGAATAGGGGAGGGTGATACTGGATTGAATACCGGAGGTATGGGAGCCGTTTCTCCTTTGCCTTTTGTAGACGAAATTCTAATGAAAAAAGTAGAAGAAAGAATTGTGCAACCTACTATACAGGGGCTCCAAAAAAGAGAACTGAATTATATCGGATTTATTTTCTTAGGATTGATTAATGTGGATGGAGAGCCTTTTGTCATAGAATATAATTGTAGGATGGGAGATCCGGAAACCGAAGTTGTTTTGCCTCGAATTAAGTCGGATATTGTTGAAATGATGAAGGCGTCATATGAAGGAACGTTGGATCGGTATGAACTGCAAATAGATGACCGAACGGCTACTACAGTGGTTCTGGTTTCGGGGGGCTATCCCGAAGCCTATGAAAAAGGGAAATGGATTAGTGGATTGGAGCAGACGCATGGTAGTTTGGTTTTCCATGCAGGAACAAAAAATGATGCAGGAGCAATTGTTACAAATGGTGGACGGGTCTTCGCGATTACATCTTATGGTAATGATATGAACGAGGCTTTAGAAAAATCCTATCAGAATGCGGAAGCCATACAATTTGAACGAAAGAATTATCGAAGAGATATTGGTTTTGATCTGAAATAATTGGAATACATGAAATATTCGCCACTTATAGATCGTCATGGAAGACGAATTAATTATGTACGATTGGCTGTTACCGATCGATGCAATTTGCGATGTTTTTATTGTATGCCCGAAGAGGGAATCCAATTCTTAGAAAAGAAAAGTATCCTTACTTACGAAGAAATGTTACGCTTATTGCATGTATTTAAAGGAATAGGCGTTGATAAAATCAGAATTACAGGTGGAGAACCTTTTGTAAGAAAAGATTTGATTTATTTTCTAAAGGAAGTAAAAAAAGAAATCCAACCCCAAGAATTCGCCATAACAACCAATGCCACCCTTACCCATTTATATATGGATGATTTACCTGAATTATTCCAAACAGTAAATGTAAGTTTGGATAGTTTGGATGCCGAACGATTTTTTAAGATTACCCGACGAGATGATTTTAAAAAAGTTTTTGAAAATATCCAAGAATTAATTCGCTCGGGAATTCAAGTGAAAATCAATGCTGTGGTGATGAATGAGAAAAATATCGAAGATATTATTTCATTTGTCGAATGGACGCGAAATGAAAATATTGAAGTTCGTTTTATTGAAGAAATGCCATTTAATGGTACAAGGGAAAAAGATAAAATATCGGATTGGAATTATGTGAAAATATTACAGCACATACAATCCAAATTTAAGAATATCACAAAAATAGAAACACCGGTCTCTTCGACTTCCATGATGTATCAGGTAAATGGGTTTACTGGGAAATTTGGAATTATCCCTGCATTTTCTAGAACCTTTTGCGGAACTTGTAATCGAATTCGGATAACGGCAAAAGGAGAATTGTTGACTTGCCTTTATTCTTCTTCGGGAACAAATTTATTACAAGAATTACGTCAGAATAAATCGGAGGAAGAATTAGAAAAAATAATTCGAAACGCAGTTCTTGAAAAAGAAAAAAATGGTTTTGAAGCCGCAAAAAAAAGAAACGGATTTATTCCGATTTATGAATCCATGACCACCATAGGAGGGTAATATGAAGATAGAAGAAATATACCATTTTATCCAAGAAAAAGGAATTCGTAATTTTTTATTTGATAGCCGTCAATGGCAAAGCTCTGATGCTACTGTTTTTTTTGCCATCAAAAGTGAAAAAAATAATGGGCATGATTTTATTGGGAAATTGTATGAAAAAGGAATCCGATTTTTTATTGTAGAAGAAGAAATCAATAAAAATACATATCCTGATGCTACATTTTATGGGGTAGAAAATAGTGTGGATGCCTTGCAAGAAATTGCACGAATACATCGCAGCCGTTTTTCTTTTCCCGTTATCGGAATTACAGGGAGTAATGGAAAAACAATTGTTAAAGAATGGTTGTATCAATTGTTGCAGGAAGATTATTCTATTGTGCGTAGTCCACAAAGTTATAATTCACAAATTGGTGTACCACTTTCTGTTTTGCAAATGAATCATTCGCATAATTTAGGAATCTTCGAGGCGGGCGTTTCTAAGGTAGGAGAAATGGAAAATATTTCTTCTATTATTCAATGCGATATGGGTGTGTTTACTTCCTTGGGTTCTGCTCATGATGCAGGTTTTGAAAATTTAGAACAAAAGGCAGAAGAAAAATCAAAATTATTCCATACATCAAATAAAATAATTTATCGGAAAGATATTCAAGAAATAAAACAAGCCTTACAAAAAAATAAAGCATCATCTATTACCTGGTCTTTTTCTAAGGAAAGTGATTTGAACATTCAGGAAATAATAGAACGAAGAGATGGTTTATCTGGGGCAACCATTCAAGCTATTTATGAAAGTAAAAAAATAGAGATCAATATTCCTTTTTCGGATGAAGTGTCTTGCCATAATGCCATAATTTGTTGGTTGACTTTACTTGAGCTAGGCGTTGAAAATGAAGTGATAAACCAAAGGATGCAAGGTCTTGAAAAAGTAGCAATGCGTTTAGAATTAAAAAAAGGAATAAATGGTACACTTTTAATTAATGATACGTATAATTTAGATGTCACTTCACTACATTCTTCCTTGCGTTTTATGGATACCCAAGCTGGAGGAAAAAAAAGAACCATCATTTTATCTGATATTTTGCAGCATAAAGAAAAAAATGATATAACATATTCAACCATTGCTACTTGGCTGAATCAGGATTTTGAGATCAATGCGGTTATTGGAGTAGGTGAAGAGATTCGAATTCTTGAAAAACTATTGAATGAAAATGTACTATCCTACTTTTATGCTTCTACGGATGATTTTTTAAAATATATTTCTCAGCATAAATTTAGAGATGAAATTATTTTAGTGAAAGGAGCTAGAAAATTTAAATTTGAAAAAGTAATTTCCAGATTAGAGCAACAAGCTCATCGAACAATTTTTGAAATTAATTTTAATGCACTTAAAAATAATCTGACTGCTTATCGGAAAATCATTCGACCGGAAACGAAAATAATGGCTATGGTCAAAGCATCTGCCTATGGTGCTGGATCGGTAGAAGTGGCAAAAATAATGGAGACCGAGAAAATAGATTATTTGGCGGTCGCTTATACCGACGAAGGCGTAGCATTGAGAGAAGAAAGAATATCCCTACCTATTTTGGTCTTGAACCCCGAACCATCCGGTTTTGATGCCATGCTTCGATATGATTTAGAACCTGAAATTTATTCCTTGTATCAACTGAAACAATTGTATTCTTTTATCAAGGGAAATAAAGAATGGAAACATAAGTCCATTCGTGTCCATTTGAATTTAGATACTGGAATGAAGAGATTGGGACTGGAAGAAAAAGATATATCGTCACTCATTTTATTTCTTCATAATAAAAAAATAATTATTTCATCTATTTTTACCCACCTAGCCGGAAGCGATGCTGAAGAACACGATGATTTTAGTAATTTGCAAATTCTTCGTTTTGAAAGAATGTATGATCGTTTGGTTTCATCTTTGAAAATAGAATTACCCTTAAAGCATATTTTAAATTCTGCGGGCATTTCTAGATTTCCGAAATATCAATTCGATATGGTTCGCTTGGGTATCGGTTTGTACGGTGTGTCTGTAGAACAGAACATGAAAGATAAACTTCAAATTATAGGAACATTAAAAGCAACCGTTTCACAAATAAAAGACTTAAAACCGGGAGAGACCGTCGGGTATAGCCGGAAAGGTAAGGTGGTGAAGCCTACTCGCATAGCAACGGTAAGTATAGGATATGCGGATGGTCTGTCCAGAAAAACAGGGAATGGAAACTATCAATTACTGATTCGAGGTCGGAAAGTTTCAACGATTGGGGTTATTTGTATGGACATGTGTATGGTGGATGCTACAAATGTACCAGATGTAAGAATCGGGGATGAAGTAACTATTTTTGGAGATGATCCCAAAATAGAAGAATTGGCGGATTGTTTGGATACCATTCCCTACGAAATCCTAACCTCAATTTCTGATAGGGTGAAACGGGTGTATGTGTTAGATTAAGAAAAATGTTATTTATATATTTTCTAATGCATCATTTATTTTAGGATATTCAAAGATGAAACCAAAATTTTTTAATTTCTCTGGAAAAACAAATCTGCTTTTAAGCAATAATTCAGTTTCTGTTCCTATTAATTTAGCACCGATTTCTAATACATAAGAAGGGGAAGGAATACCAAATGGCATGCCTATTTTTTTTCTTAATTTTTTCATGAAACTTTTATTTCGTACAGGGTCTGGTGCGGTAATATTTATGGCTCCATTTATCTCTTCATTTTTGATAATAAATTCTACGGCTTTGCAAAAATCATGGATATGGATCCAACTCATATATTGTTGCCCATTTCCTTGGCATCCGCCTAGCCCTAATTGGGTGATTAGTTTCATTTTAGGAAAAGCACCACCTTTAGTTCCTAAAACAATAGAAGTTCTTAAAGCTATTTTTCTAGTATCCTCAAACGCTGATTTAAAAAATTCTTCCTCCCAAGATTTGCAAACATTCATAGAAAAATCATCCCCGATAATTCCGTTTTCTTCAGTCATTAATTGTTTTTCTGCATGGACATAAATAGTAGCACTGCTTGCATTCAAAAATATTTCGGGTTTATATGTTGCATGCTGGATGGCCTCGTTTAATACTCGAGTACTTTTTATTCGTGATTGTATGATTTCTTTTTTATTCTTTTCCGTGTATCTGCAATCCACACATTTTCCGGTAAGATTAATTAGTATATTTGTTTGGTCGATTTCTTTGCACCATGTACCTAGCGTTTTTCCATCCCAATAAACATGATTTTCCTTTGTAGGATTTCTTGTTAAAATTTTAACATCATAACCTTTCGATCCGAAATGATTTTCTAAAGATGTTCCTAGGAACCCTGTTCCGCCGGCAATTAATATTTTTTTCATATGAAAATAGGAATTAAGATAATGAACAAAATAAATATTCTAAATGTGATCCAAGAAAATGTCATGTATAAAGAAATATCCAATAATTTACATCTTCGGATGTGTTCCCAGAGCATAAAAGAAACAACACATCCAAAATAAAAGATTAAAAAGAATATTGGAATACTAATAAGGGTTTGAATTGTAATGATAGGAAACAATAAAATGCCTCCTAGAAAAGAAACCGTTGACATGTTACCAAGATAATCCAATTTCTTTTCCGAATGCAAAAAATAAATGACGGCTCCTTGCCAAGCAATTTGTCCAAAACAAATTAAAAATTCCCGATGCCATACATGTTCAAAATTGAATGTAGCATAAATTGGCATTAGGGAAACATTCAAAATAAAACCGGTAAAAATAGCTACAAACAAAATAAAGGCCCATCTGTAATTTTGATGAAATTTTGGGGTGCATGTTCTTTCTTTCGAGCATCCTTTTACAGGGTAAAATATTTTTCTATTATACGAAATGAGGAAATATAAAAATTGTAAAAAATTATGAATTGGAAATAAATGGAACAACTTTAAAATCTTCGGCTTATCATGGAAGTTGATATATAGAAGAGCGTCTAAACCATAAATCGTTTTATTACTAGGAATGTGGTGAAATGCGATTTCAGATTTGGCTCTTTCCATATCAACATCCCTGCAAAATTTTGGTTCGATAGTCTGATAATATTCCATCGCAGAACTATCCAAGCATCCTTTTCTGACGAAATGATTTCCATAAATCTGGCACAGGGGACAATCCTTATCTATCAATAGTTTGTATTCTTTTAACATGCCATTCATTTTGAATTTAGATGCAAGATACAAACTAATTATTTAATTTTCAATAATTACTGAAAATTAAATAATTTAAATGTTTTTTTGTTTTGCAATCATATAAAAAGAAAAGAGGGGCGGCTGAAACAACCGCCCCTCTTAGGGAATTTCCAAACTATTTGGATTTAGAACATCTCTGTTCCTGCAAAATGGAAATTTCCTTCAATAAGAGCATTCTCGTCAGAATCTGCACCATGTACGGCATTTTCGCCAATACTTGTAGCATATAAAGCACGGATAGTGCCAGGAGCCGCCTCTGCCGGATTGGTAGCACCAATCAAAGTACGGAAATCAGCTACAGCATTGTCTTTTTCCAGAATAGCAGCTACGATAGGTCCCGAAGACATGAATTCTACCAATTCTCCATAGAAAGGACGTTCCTTGTGAACAGCATAGAATTCCCCCGCTTTTTCAGCAGACAGTTTCGTATATTTCATAGCTACGATTCTAAATCCTGCCCCATTCATTTTTTCTAATATAGCTCCGATATGTCCATTCTTAACAGCATCGGGCTTAATCATCGTGAAAGTTCTGTTACCAGCCATTGTATTTTAAATTTTTATGGATTTTCTAAAATCGCTGCAAATGTAAAGAAAAATCAGACGTTGTGTTCACGAAATGAGAATATTAATAATAAATAATCTTAGTTGCGAATAAATCCGCAACGTCAATAGTTAGATAGCAAATAGACCATAGAATTCTTCTAAGCGTAATTATTCTATGGTCTATCCAAACTATTTAGCTATGGTCTCAAGTAGCAACGCAACTTGAATTAAATAGCAGAAACAAAGCACAAAAATCCGACTTTTAATTTTATACATGGTAGAAAAAATGAATATATTTTTTTATGGAATCCAATATTTTATATATTTTTATCAGATAAAAGGGTAACAATTAACCCTTTATCACGAACTCTCCATAGGGAATAAACTACTTTTTTGAAAAGTGGTTTAGTATAATTATTCAAGAATTTAATCTAAATCAATTAATAAAAACCTTTTACCATGATGAAAAAAAAATTATTAACCCAATCTATTTTATTGTTCTTTTTATTTTGTTGTAGTTCTACAATAAGCCACGCTCAGCTAACTTGTGATATTCAGATACCTTACTTTAGTGAGAATTGCAATGGAAATAACACACATGACCCTTCAGATGACTTCTGGTATATTGATATCCAAGTAGATAATCCCTTTTCTGGTCCATCAAGTTCTTACATGATATTTGATAATACAACCGGTTCTAGTTATGGCCCTGCCTCTTATGCTCTCATGTTTTTTTTCCAAGTTCCGGCTGATGGTATGATCCATGATTTTATGATCCAAGATATGGATGATCCAAATTGTACTTACTCTTATAGTACACAGACATTCTATATGCCCTGTTCCCCCACTTGTGATGATGGAATCCAGAACGGAGACGAAACGGGCGTGGATTGTGGCGGACAATATTGTCCGCCTTGCCAGAACCCCTGTAATATGTCCTTGTTCGACATCACCGAGGTATGCGAAGGGAATGATACGCACGACACAACCGATGATGTATGGATAGTGACGATATATATGGACAATCCGACATCGGGTCCTTCGAATTCGTATATGGTATCGGATGACCTAGGCGGAATGCATGGCCCATTCCCCTACAATACGAATGCAACCTTTACGATGCCAGCTGATGGTGGCTTACATACCTATGTGGCAATGGATAGCGATGATCCGAACTGTGTGCATACCTTCGTTTCACAATATGATTACATCCCCTGTTCCCCCACTTGTGATGATGGAATCCAGAACGGAGACGAAACGGGCGTGGATTGTGGCGGACA
>JAHDDR010000044.1:11086-26569 GCA_020629255.1 Saprospiraceae bacterium
ATATTGCGCTCCTTGTAATATAGGTTGTCCACAAATTACTGTAGATATTTATGTGGATCATACAGCAACAGGTACTAACGACGGTTCTTCTTGGGCCAATGCCTTTACAGATATGCAATCGGCTATGGCGGTAGGGGCAAATAGTTTTATCCATGTAGCAAAAGGTACATATTTACCAACATCTACAGGTTCAAGGGGAGCAGCATTTAATGTTCCTGAAAATTGTACAATTTTAGGAGGATATCCGAATGGCGGAGGAACGAGAAATGCAGATGCAAATGTTACGAGGTTATCCGGTGAAGTTGATGGTATATCGGGCAGTGCAGGGAATTCATATCATGTAGTAAAGGTTGTGAATAAAACCTGTGTAGTAATAGATGGTATTACCATTTCTTGGGGTAATGCTGACGATCCTGGTTCTTTTGGTAGATCAAGAGGAGGGGGAATTTATGTAATTGGCTCCGAAGTTAGTTTGTTGCATGTTAATTTTACTTGGAATAAAGCACTTTATGGAGGAGCGATGTTTGCTTATACTTCTCCGAACGTAATCATAGAAAATTGCTTGTATAAAAACAATACCGCTGATTATGGTAGTGCTATATATCACAGTAATCAAACACAGATGTTTATCCGGTATACTAGAATTATTGATAATACATCTAATGTAAGATGTGCTATTGAAGTGAATAATTCTTTATTTACTCGTTTGGAAAATTCATTGATTGCCAATAATGCGTCTACCAATGCCAATGGTATTGCTCTTATTGCTACCAATAGAGATCAAACGATAGAAGTATTTAATACTACCATTTTAGGGGAAACTAAGGATAGATTCTTGGTGACCATGCAGGTAGGATTCGGTGATCAATTAGATGCGTACTTTTATAATTCTATTATTGGGCATCAGAGTTTAAATTACCAAAAAGCTTTTAAGCAGTATAATAATGGAATAAATAATCTTCATACTGAAAATTGCTATATACAAGGATCTTCAGTATTCGGAACAGCGATAAATAATTTATATTCAAATACTGCTGGTAGCTTAATGCTCAATCCTGATTACTCGGTAGATCCTTGTTCTCCAGTTGTGGATGCAGGTAATAATGCTTATGCTCCATTACCCATTGATATTGATGGAAATAATCGTATTTATGGTCAATTGGTAGATATGGGTGCTTTTGAGTCACAAATGGGATGTACCAGAATGGCTGGTGAAACAGAGCAATCTTTTGTGAAAGAGACCGATGTAGAAGTGTTCCCAAATCCTACAAATGGATATTTACAAATCCGTGCCTTAGAACAAAATGTAACGATTAGGGTGTTTGATGTGCTTGGGAATCTAGTATTGGATACTCAAGAAAAAGAAATCAATATTTCAGATTATCCGGCAGGCGTTTATATTTTGAATGTTTCTCAAGAAGGCAAAATCCTGACAACGACTAAAGTCGTTAAAAAGTAATGAAGCATTAATTTAAATTCTATATCAATAACTCTGAGAGTAGTGGTGTTTTATACATCACTACTCTTTTTTTATAGGTTTAATACTGATCCATATAATGTAAAAAATGTTCTCTATCATATTCGTAACGGGGTAAATAAGTAGGTTATAAAAATCTAATATATAAGAAAGATTGCAAGTGAAAAAAAATATGCCTTCCACCTAAAATATTTTTATGTTTCTAAGCAACAAAATGTAATCTTTTACGAATACTATTCATGTAATCTCTCACTTTTCAGATTTCCATTAACAAAGACTATCAATAATACTCTGGTTTGATTTCTATTTAGATTGAAAACAAACTTAGGCTCATGTTTGCACCTGGGAGAGTTCTCCTTAAAGCCAATTTTTGTATGTGTTAAAATTTATCAAGATGAAAAATGATTTAATGACCCGGCTTGTGTTTGTTTTATTCTGGTGTAGTTCTTTTCCTCTTTTGAATGCCCAAACAAACTGTAGTATTCAATTAGGAGAGTTTTCTGAAGTTTGTGATGGGATGGATACCCATGATCCATCTGATGATATTTGGAGAAATAATCTTATTATACAAAATACCTCCCCAGGAGTATCCAACCAGTTTACTTTGTTTGATAAAACGACTTTTGTATCCTATGGTACCATTACCTATGGAACACCATATTCATTTCAAATCCCAGCTGATGGTTTGATTCATGATTTTATGATTCAAGATGTCGATGATCCGACTTGTTTCCTGTCTCTCAATACCCAAACATCTTATATTGCATGTTCTTCAACATGTGAAGATGGTGTTCAAAATGGTGATGAATTAGGAATAGATTGTGGTGGTGAGTATTGTTTGCCCTGCCAAAATCAGTGTGATTTAACATTGGCATCTATACAGGAAATTTGCCAAGGATATGGAACTCATGATCCTATAGATGATATTTGGATCGTAATGGTGATGTTGGATAATTTAAATCCGGGGGCTAGTAATTCCTACATGATTTACGATCCGATAACAACATCATCTTATGGGCCATATAATTATGGGGCAATGGCAACTTTTCCATTTCCTGCCGATTCCGAAATTCATAACTATGTCTTTACAGATGTAGATAATGATTTGTGTGTATTGGAGTATATTTCTCAAACGATATATGATCCCTGTTCCCCAACTTGCGAAGATGGTATGTTGAATGGAGATGAAACAGGAATTGATTGTGGTGGAGAATATTGTGCTCCTTGTCAGAATCCATGTGAGATGTTTGTGACCATTGTTCCGGAAAATTGCGAGGGATATGATACTCATGATACAACGGATGATAGTTGGTCGATATCCATCCAACTTGATAATACTTATCCCGGGGAAAGTAATTCATATATGATGTATGAGCCTTCGACAGAATCATACTTTGGACCGTATACCTATGGATCACCGGCTACATTTTTTATCTCGGCCGATTCCGAAATACATTATATCTTTTCAGATGTCGATGATCCGAATTGTAATTTGGAATATGTATCAGAAACCGGGTATGAACCCTGTTCTCCTACATGCAGTGATGGTGTTCAAAATGGTGATGAGGTGGGCATTGATTGTGGTGGTGAAAATTGTTCTCCATGTGGTAAAACAGGGTGTTCGCCAATTGAAAATAGTATTTATGTGGATCATTTGGCAACGGGTTTGAACGATGGTTCTTCTTGGACCGATGCTTTTACGGATTTACAATCGGCTTTGGCAAACGGAGCAAATAGTATGATATATGTTGCCGAAGGTTCTTATGTCCCTACAACTCAAAATAAAAGAGGAGTATCGTTTGACATCCCTGAAAATTGTAGAATATTGGGAGGGTATCCGAATGGTGGAGGAACAAGGAACATTGCCAATCATCCTACTATTTTATCGGGTGAGATTGATGGTCTTTCCGGAAATGATGAAAATTCTTACCATGTTGTGAAAGTGGTAGATAAGTCCTGTGTTTTTATGGAAGGCATGATCATTAGGGGAGGCAATGCGGATGATAGAAATTCCTTCGGAAGATCAAGGGGAGGGGGGATTTATACGGTAGGTTCTGAAGTGGAACTTTCTAAAATAGAATTTACTGGAAACGAAGCGATTTATGGTGGTGCCATGTTTGCCTATTCATCTTCGAACATTACAGTTAGTAATAATATTTATATGAATAATATTGCCGATTATGGGAGTGCTATATACCACAGTAACCAAACCATCATGGTTCTCAGGCGTTCCCAAATAATTGATAATACAGCAAATGTAAGGTGTGCTATAGAAATTAATAATTCTTTATATACACGCATTGAAAACACGCTAATCGCCAACAATGCTTCTACGAATGCAAATGGCATTGCTCTCATTGCTACGAATAGAGATCAGACTATCGAAGTCTTTAATTCAACCATACTAGGAGAAAATGAGGATAAATTCCTCATTACGATGCAAGTAGGATATGGAGATCAATTAGATGCTTCCTTTTATAATACGATCATTGGTCATCAAGAATTGTCATATCAAAAAGCATTCAAATCGGTTAATAATGGAATCACGAATCTTCATACTGAAAATTGTTATATACAAGGAGTATCTGTGGCAGGCGATGCTATTAATAATTTATATTCTGAAACGGCAGGAAGTTTACTTCTAAACTCCGATTATTCTGTAGCCCCCTGCTCTCCGGTCGTAAATGCAGGTAATAATGCTTATGCTCCTCTTCCCATGGATATTGCAGGGATCTACCGGCTTTATGGCCCAAGTGCAGATATTGGAGCTTTTGAATCTCCCATTGGTTGTCCAAGAATGACAGGGGAAAACGATAACTATGTGATTAAAGATGCCAAACAAATTGAAGTGGATGTTTTTCCGAACCCTACGGGTGGGATATTACATGTACGTACAACAGAAGATGACTTGTCTATCCGAATTTATGATATGTTGGGTAATCTGATATTACATACCCAAGAAAGGGAATTTGATATTTCTTCTTATCCACAAGGAGTTTATATCATGAATATCTTATCACAAGAGGGCATGATCCTTTCTACAACGAAAGTGATGAAAAGGTAAAAGTTGGGATAATTCAGATAAACTAGATGATGGAAAAGTAGTGATGCAATTGTAATATGCATCGCTACTTTTTTATCTAATTTCTAAGGCTTGAAAAACCGTACTTTCTGCATAGCCCCCAATCATGAACCCACTTATATTGATTTTTTTATTATCATCTAAATGAGATTCGAAATCCATTCTCATTTTTTCATTCAAGGGTAGAACAACTAGAGCATCGGTTGTGAATCCATCTCCCCGAGGATCATTCTCTTGAAGAATAGGTTGGTTCAATTTGAAAAGATAATCATAATAAATGTCTGGAGCGGGGCGGGTATTCCTTACAATAACTCCTTCATGGATAGCCATAGGGATATTTCCACCATATTCTTTTTTTATTTTTTGAGTCATCTCTTCCTTAGAAAGTTGAGCACCAAAAGAACAACCCTTATTCCCATTATCTTCTATTACACGACCTAAGAAAATACCACTTTTATGCGAAGACGTTTCTATATCTAATAATTTCCCCTTTAAGTTGATGCATTTGCCCAACATTTTTCCAATTTCGGAATAATTATCTTTTATAAAAAAAGAATGATCTTCTGTAATAATTTGGAAATTGTCGTTTTTACCCAGTCCTAAAGATTCTTTTTCTGTTTTAGATAAACCAGAGGTGTAAATAATTCCAGCAACAGCATCTGGATATAAAATCTCTCCTTTTTGAGTACTAGTATTTTCTTGTTTTTTATCTTTTAGGGAAGAAGGTTCTTCTTTTTTTTCTGATGTTTGGCAAGCAGATAAAAAGAGGGCAAAAATCAAAACCAAAAAACGGATGAAGGTATTCATATAAAAGATGTTTGTAATATTCAATGTATATCAAACATCAATAATATGAAATAAAAAGAAAAGGAGAAAGTTTATTGACATTCCTTGTCGACACCCAAAACAAAATTTTGGATAATGTCGATTTCCTTAGCTGTTTTTTGCCCTTTGAACCCTATGATTTCTTCATTATCCAAGGATTGCTTATACTTTTTAATGAGAGGTTTGGAAATTGGAAGATATGACCAATGCCATTTTTCTTCATTGTGTCCCGTTTTACGAAATTCTCTTGCGGTATAGGGCTGGTAGAATCCATATTTCGAAGCATGTTTTGTCAGCCAATCATACACTTTTTTGCCATGCCCTTTTTCGAAATATTCATTTTCCAAAGCGACGAAATCCAAATCGGTACCCCAATGGTGACGAGATGTTCCCGGCATCGAACTGTATTCCAAAATCTTTTTGGCGCGATCCACTCCAAACGGAATTGCCTTGGACAAATCCTTTCCATCCACCCTTCTTTTTCCACTCCATTTGGCTTCCCATATTCTTTTTTGAGAACTAAAACTCCGTGTAGCAGAAAGTATCTTCAGTTCGATTCCTGCTTTAAGAGCATCCAGATACATTTTTTTGTACGCTTCGAAAACTTCTTTCCGGGCATACATTCCTTTTTTATTACCATAAGCAGAAGGAATCAGAACAAAATCTTTATGAGTGGCCGGATTGAATTTCCCAAGCAGATAAGCCTCGTCTATCGAATTAATATCAAAGCTTTCATCTCCGAATTCATCTTCTTCCTTTAAGTCCATATCATTATTCTCACCATTCAAATCAATGACGACATCATTACCTCTTGCTACGAGTAAGTCATCTTCAAAAGAGCCATCTTCCAATCGTACGATATGGCTGGATTCCGATTCATAATCCTTAGGACCTGTTTCAACAACGAGTTCATCGTTGGAAATGATCAGAGTCGGATTTTCATCAAGCTGTGTGTCGTTTTTTTCTATTTCATCTCCAAATTCTTGATCTACAATCGAAGCAATTTTATTATCAGAAGTAGAAATAGGTTCGGGCTTGTTTGAATGGATAACCACTGCATAATTATTATCTATCATGCCTACGGTTAACTCAGTATGGTGGTTCAAGGAAGATTTAACAGTTGAAGTGGAGTTCCTACGGGTTGTATTCTTAATTTTGATTTTAGAAGTAGTTGCATTTTCTTCAATACTCGGAGAATCAACTGTAATAACTATGTTTTCTTCTACAGGTGTTTGATGTTCTACAATATTCGAATGCTCCAATTCCGTACAACTACGGAAAAAGAAGGTCATCGTAATTAAAAAATAATAAATGGGGTAGATGGTTCTCATGGTATTCATAGTAATACAATGATAATTCTATTCTTTGATAATCCCAAGTGAAAACAAAGGAAATATAAACTTATAACGTTAAAAAATCAATCATTGTTACATTCCCAGACCCAATCGGATAAAGAATAATTCTGAAGGGTATAGGAATAATGCCACCATTCGGTAGAAATATGCTTGAACCCTCGTTTGTACATCATGGATTTAAGTAAGCTCCTATTTTTTAGGATATGGGGTTCATGGGGGAAATTATGATAGGCTTCTTTCTCGAAAGAGTCGAAATCGGTACCCATGTCCAATTCATTTCCTTCCTTATCCAGAAGGGTGAGATCAACGGCGGCTCCCCGGGTGTGCATGGAGCCTTTGCTTGGAGGAGAAACAAATCTTTGATCCGGTACCCGATCCCATAATCGTTGCTGATAAGGTCTTGGGCGGTAACAATCGAATATTTTAATACCTCCCATCCCTTTTTCTTTTACATCTTTATTAATTTTTACAATCGCTTTTGCTACTTCGGGTCTTAAAAAACACTCCCCACAATCATACATGATTTCTCCTACAAAATTATTTTCCGTCGCATAACGGATATCGATTTGGATGCTCGGATCCAAATCTAAAATATTATACCAGCGAGACGTATCATAATAAATATTGATTTCCCTTTCGGGGATTTTTTTTTGTACTTCAAGAAGTTCTTCTTTCGGAGTTATAGGAACCTTTTCCGGTGGTGTCTTTTTCTGTTTTTTACAAGAAATACAAGCCCAAAGAATAATCATCAAAATAAAAATCCTAAAAAAAATAATATGGTTTTTTTGATGTTTAATTGACAAGTTCACCCCTTAATTTTTTTACTTGTTTGTCATAAAAGATAGCAGTGTCAATATCACCCTGTGCCCTTAGGATGTCCCGATATTTCAAGAGAACCACTTCCAGATTATTTTTAATGGTTTGATTGTTGGGAGCAATCTCATGTGCTTGTGTAATGAAATCTACGGCTTTTTTATATTCTCCCTTTTTGTAATGAACCAAACCCTTATTACATATAGACAGGTGATAATCAGATTTAGTCGCTATGGCATTGTCGTAAGAAACAAGTGCTTCATCATATCGCTCCAATTGATCCAATGCCACGCCCTTGTGGTGGTGTACGTCTGTAAAACCCGGATGAATTTCCAAGCTTTTATCAAAATAAGACATAGCTTCTTCAATCATTTGTTTCTTTTGGTTGGGATCGGTTAGGGTTAATGATTTGTCATATAAACTTTTCCCGTAAAATGATTGAGTCCGAGAACTATTAGGAGCGGTAATTATACCTGTTTCGAATAATGTTTCGTTGGATGCCCAAACTGCATTTCTGGTTATGGTTTTGAAGGAGTACAATACCGAAAGAATTCCAATAATAGCAAAGTATGTAGTAGGCGTTTGCTCCTTGAAAAAATACTTGAAAATGGCATAACCCGTAGCAATGCTGAAACCTAAGGAGGCAGAAAATATCAAGCGTTCTGCCATCGTAACACCGGTCACGAAAAATATATTACATACGAGGGCAAACATCATCAAAAAGAAAATGATACCGTAACTGATGGCTGATTTTTCTTTTAACCCTTTAAATCCTAAAACTAAGATTCCTCCCCAAACCAGGATGCTTAATAAAACCCTCCAATCCGTAAAACCGACCAAGGGGATTTGATAAGCCGAATAATCAAAACTCAATGGATGGGGGAACAAGAGCAGCAACAAGTATTTTCCGGTCATTGAAATGGCGGTGGCCAATTGTTCTCCAAAAGAACTAGCACCATAAAGAGAATTGTCAATAATACCTAGAACTTGCCCATTGTCTCCGGTAAATTTTGCCCGGAGCAAAAAATAAATCACAACAGGAATCAAATAAAATAGGGTGGTGGTTCCGATACTTTTTATATCGTGTTTTTTCTTTGAAAAGAAATATAATGTCAAAGGCACTAACCCAATGATTTGAAGCCCGGTTTCTTTTGCCAGAGAAGCGATAAAATAAAAAATCAGACTACCGATTAGCCAAGCTTTGTTTTCGGTTTGATCATATTTCAATAGACTAAATAATGAACCGACCAAACCCAAAAAAACAAATATCTCATCCCGACTTTTAATATTGGCAACGACCTCTGTATGGATAGGGTGTGTGACAAACAACAAACCGATGCCCAGGGGCAACCAAATACTTTTGTCCCTGAAAATTTCTTTGAGCAATAGAAAAAGTAATCCGCAACCCACAGCAAACCAAAAGACATTGAAAAAATGATAGGTACTGCTTTTATTCCCGAAAAATGCTTTTTCTACGGTAAAGGCAGCCATCATCATGGGGCGATAATGCCGATCCGGCGTTCCTGTAAATCCTTGATGGAAAGAAGTGCTGAAAACATCCTTCAAACCGGAAATTCCATCTGCTTGGACGTATTTGTTTTTATTGCAAACCAAATCATCATCCAATACATAGCCATGATTCAATGTATTGATATATAAGAGAAAAGCAACCAAAGGTAAGATACCATACATCCATTTAGGAATGGAAGGGCCTTTAGGTATTTTTTTCTTCTTCTTATCTTCTTTTTTTGATGTTGATTTTTTCTTCTTAGCCATGACGGATTGTTTTGTCCAGATTGAAAGGCGAAGCAAATTACAAATATTTTGTAAAACTCCCTTGTTGGTGATTCATTCGTGCAACAAAAATCTGATTTAAAGCTATCTGATTTATCTATAACAATCTTACTTTTGGGGTATGGTTAAGATTGGCGTATTGGGCGTAGGGCATCTTGGAAGGATACATTTGAAATGTATTTCTGAAATAAAAGGGTATGAACCCATCGGTTTTTACGATCCTAGTACCGAAGCCAGTCAAAGAGCCATTCAAGAATATGCTTGGAAACGATGGGAGACGGCAGAAGAACTAATCGACAATTGCGATGTAATCGATATTGTGACTCCTACGCTGTATCATTATGAATTAGCCCAACTAGCCATCGGAAAGAAAAAACACCTTTTCATCGAAAAACCAGTAACCCAAACCCTGGACGAAGCCAAACACTTGCTCGAATTAAGAGATAAGTATGATGTGAAAATACAGGTAGGTCATGTGGAACGATTCAATCCCGCCATTTCTTCCCTTGATTTTTCTTCATTGCACCCTATGTTTATCGAAGCCCATCGCTTGGCTCCCTTCAACCCTAGAGGAACGGATGTTTCCGTTGTTTTGGATCTGATGATCCATGATATAGACATCATCCTTTCTTTGGTCGATTCGGAAGTCAAACTAATACAGGCGAATGGGGTAGCAGTGGTGAGCCCTACACCGGATATTGCCAATGCACGAATAGAATTCGAGAATGGTTGTGTAGCCAATCTGACGGCCAGTCGCATTTCCTTGAAGCAGATGAGAAAAATGAGGCTCTTCCAAGGCGATGCTTACATCAGTTTGGATTTCTTGGAGAAAAATGCACAAGTTGTTCGCCTTTACGAAAATGAACCCGAAAATGGCTATTTGACGGAGTGGGATACGGGACTGGGCAAAAAATACATCCAAGCGGAATTTCCGGAAATCCAACCCACCAACGCGATCAAACAAGAATTGAAATCGTTACTAGATTGTATTTTGAAAGATAAACCCACTGAAGTACCTTTGGAGGATGGTTATAAAGCCTTGAAAGTGGCAACCGAAATTTCCAGTGAAATTGAAAGACGACTCAAAGAAATAAGAGAGAAGAACTAAAACTAGATGTTTAAAAAAAGAAGGAGGCATACACTTTTTTATATCATGACCGATTTTTTTTCGGCCATGCTGGCTTGGCTTTTCTTTTTTTGTTACAGAAAAATATGGGTAGAAAAAGTAACGCTGGATGCAAGTGTTTTCGAAGATAAAAATTTATTAATAGGTTTACTCATCATCCCATTGGGTTGGATATTGATTTATTCTATTTTTGATAAATACAAAGACATTTATCGCCTTTCAAGAATGAACACTTTGGCGAATACTTTTTTCTTAAGTGTGTTGGGTGTCATTTTTTTATTTTTTGCTTTAGTCTTGGATGACATCGTTTATAATTATAAAACGTATTATTTTTCATTTTTTGTTTTATTTTGCCTCCATTTTTTTATCACTATTTTTTTTAGATTATTTTGGCTCACGCTTGCGAAGGGTAGATTGAAAAAGGGAATAGTTTCTTTTAATACTTTAATTGTAGGAAGCAATGAAAAAGCATTGGAACTATTTAATGAAGTCAGCCAAAATCCGATTAAAATGGGATACGATGTGGCGGGTTTTATAGAAGTAAAAAAAGGAGGGCTGAACAGCCTTGGAAATTTCATTCCTAAATTAGGGAAACTAAGTGAGTTAAATAGCGTAATTGAAAAAAATGAAATTGAAGAAGTTGTTGTAGCTATAGAAACATCAGAACATAATCTGATTAAAAATATATTGGATCAATTAAGTGGGGTTACACAAGATATCGCTGTAAAAATAATTCCAAGCATGTACGATATCCTTTTGGGAACCGTAAAAATGAATCAAGTATTTGGTGCGGTTCTGATTGAAATCGAACGAGAACTCATGCCTAAATGGCAAAGAATTTTCAAACGAATTTTTGATATTGTGGTTTGTGGTTTAATGTTGATTTTGCTTTCTCCACTCTTGCTATATATTGCCTTGAGGGTTCGATTTTCTTCGGAAGGCCCGATATTCTTTAAACAAGAAAGAATTGGAAGAAACGGGATTCCCTTTTGGATTTATAAATTTAGATCCATGTACATAGATGCTGAAGAAAAAGGACCTCAATTATCTGGTGATAATGATCCTCGTTGTACGCCTTGGGGTGCCGTAATGCGTAAATGGAGGTTGGACGAATTACCCCAATTATGGAATGTAATTAAAGGAGACATGTCTATCGTCGGTCCTAGACCAGAAAGACAATTTTATATTGATCAAATCGTAAAAAAAGCACCGCATTATAATAAGTTATTAATTGTACGGCCTGGGATTACATCTTGGGGGCAAGTCAAATATGGCTATGCTTCAAATGTGGATGAAATGCTGCAACGATTAAAATTCGATATTTTATACATAGAGAACATGTCCTTAGCGTTAGATTTTAAAATATTAATTTATACCATCATGGTTTTATTGCAAGGGAAGGGGAAATGATGAAGAATTTAATTATCATATTATTTTATGGTCTGTTTATTTCTTGTCATTTATTTGGACAGGAAGAAACCGATTCCCTTAATCAAAAAAGAAAAAATGAATTTGTATTTCTACCAGCTACAGCATATACGCCCGAAACAAGTTTTACGGTAGGTGCTTTTATGGAATATTATTTCGATGTGGCGAAAGATCAAAAATCAAGAATGTCGAAAGTACAATTCGGAGGGATCTATACCCTGAGAAATCAAATGTACTTTGGACTGAGTCCAGAAATTTATACAAAAGATGAAAAATACATTTTTTCTGGACTCATAAAATATTCTAAATTTTCTGATAGGGATTACGGAATGGGAAATAATGCCAATGCAATTGTCCATCAATATAATTTAGAAAAAGGGACAGAAGATATTCTTAATTATTTAGAATTTAAATATCAATCATTTGGTGTCGAAGCATTGGGATTAAGAAAAATAAAACCCGGCTTATATGCCGGAATAAATTATTTTTATGAAAAATTATGGGATTATTCCCTTCTGGCAGACAGCACGGTTATTGTATATCAAGATCCCATTAGAGATGAATTCAATCCCGAAAGATTGTCCAATACCCGATCCGGTTTTGCTTTAGCCTTGAATTATGATACCCGAAAAAATTCGAATAGTCCGCTCACGGGTACATATGTCCAGTTTAGGAATTGGTATTATCGCCCCTGGTTGGGAAGTGATTTTAATTACACCAGTATTATAATTGATGCCAGAAAATATTTTAATTTTTATAAAGAGCAAGTGTTGGCCGTCCGTTTACTAAACGAACAAAGATATACACACAACAATAGTTTGATTTCCAAATTCGATATGTCTAGGATAGGAGGTAAGGAATTTGCTAGAGGATATTATGAAGGCACTTATCTAGATAACCATATGACCGCCTTCGAAATAGAATATCGGATTCCATTATGGCAAGACAAAGAATCTACCATCTGGCAATTTTGGAAACGCTTGGGATTGGTCGTGTTTGCAAGTGGTTCGAGAGTATATGAGAATTGGAATGGTTTTTCTTTAAAAGATATGAGATATACGGTTGGTTTTGGTGGTAGATTATTGTTGAGTGCAGAGCAAAGAGTGAATGCCCGCTTGGATATCGGTTGGGGACTAGACCCGCAGTCCGATTTCGATAAAAGGCACATGGGTATTTATATTTACATCAGCGAAGCCTTTTGATGGTTCCTAATTTGTTGCTGTTGTGTTAAAATTATTGGATTATCAAAATATTCCTTATAATATTACATCTCTTCATGTTTAATTTCGTTTCTAGTGTAGAAGCAAATTTGTTTAAAATGACAATCAAGAAATACATACTTTTTTCTTTTTTAGTTTTGCCTTTATTTCTTTCAGCCCAGAGCACAGAAGAGTTGAAAGATATTACAGATAAGATCATTGCACACGATACTGAAATTGATTTTAAAAAAAGAACGCCCGGTTTAATTGCCGGTATGATTGATAATGACTCCACTTATATCATCAATTATGGTTCCACTACTTGGGATTCTTTAGTCCCAATGACCCAACATACTATTTTTGAAATAGGTAGTCTATCCAAAGTTTTTACCATGTCCTTGTTGTCGGTTTTGAAAGACGAAGGGAGCATAAATTATAATACGCCCGTAAATGAATTAGTACCGGAACCCTATCAAAATAAAAAAATAGGAGACAAATTATTGCTTAAACATTTAATAACACATACCGCTGGTCTCCCTCGTTTACCCAAAGATTTCGGATTAAAACAAAGCAACCCCAACGATCCTTATGCAGATTATACCAAAGAAGATTTATTAACCTTCTATTCCACATTCCCTTTTCATGATTGGGATGAAACACAATATTTATATTCGCATGTGAATTTTGCATTAATAGAAGTAATTATAGAATATATCACACAGAAATCATATAGAGAAGTTTTAAAAGAAAAATTATTAGACCCTTTAGGTCTGATTGATACAGAATTAGGGATTACTGAAAAAATAATCAAAAATTCTGCTAAAGGATATTCCATTTCGGGAAGGGAAGTCAATCAAAAGACTTTTTCTTCTTTCGAAGGATCAATGGGAATCAAATCTTCTTTGCATGATTTATTAATGCTAACCAAAGCCCATTTAGGATTCCTAGATGAAAAATATAAAAATATTTTTTCCGAAAATTGGATCGAAAGAGTAGGTACGGGTGTTCGACAGGAAGTGAGTGTCGGTTATGCTTGGCACATTCTGAAACAAAGAAAATTTTATAATGTAATTGTTCATCCGGGAAGGATCTCCGGACATCAAGTTTCTCTACATTTCGTTCCAGAAACCAAAACAGCGGTTATTGTCATGTCTAATTCTGATAATACATTAGATAACCTCGGGTATATGATGCTGGCACTCGTAAACAATCATTGGAAGAAAACGAAAAAAGATAAAAAGAAGGATAAAAAATCATGAAGAAAATAATTCCTTTTTTTTCTATCATTTTAATACTAGTTTTCTTAATGGGATTTTTAGCTAAATTCCATTTCTTTTTTGACTTGATTTCCCATTTCAGGTTATATTTTCTACTAGTTTTTATGATATTCTTTTTAGGTTCCATTCTTTCGAAATTAAAACAATGGATATTCATCCACTTGTTCTTTATTCTAGCCATTCTGTTTTCATGCTATCCATTTTATCAAGGAGACCAACAAAAGGAATATTCAGAAAAATTAAAAATTGTATCAGCTAATATTCTATCTCATAATCATGAATTTGATAAATTAAAACAACTCATTAAAAAAGAAAATCCCGAATTGATCCTCATCCAAGAAATAAACCCACTCTGGGAAAAAGCATTGCAAGAATGGGCAACTGATTATCCCCACCAAATGATAAAAAGCAGAAGGGATAATTTTGGTATGGCATTATATTCAAAATATCCATTTTCAAAAAATGAATTTATTTATCTGACACAAGAACCCATTCCCTATATTTTGGCAACGATAAAAAAAGAAGATAAAGAAATTTCTCTTCTGGGTGTCCACGCTATGCCGCCCATGGGAAGTAGGTTTTTCGATTTAAGAAATCGCCAATTAAATGGGATCAATGAAATAGCTAAAAATCAAAATGAAAATCTAATCGTTCTAGGAGATTTGAATTGCACATCATTTTCCCCTTGCTTCAATTATTTGACAAAAGGAACCACACTAAAAGACACCCGTTTAGGAAAAGGTTTGCAAACGAGTTGGTCGGCTAAAATGAATGCGATACAAATTACATTAGACCATGCCTTCGTAAGTGAAAATGTTTCGGTTCTGGATAGAAAATTAGGCAATGATATTGGTTCCGATCATTATCCGGTCATTTTAGAATTGGGTTGGTGAAAAATGATTATCTTGCTCCACTAATGGAAGAACTGCATCTGAACAAAATAATCCTTACTAATTTCAGAAATTACGAAATTCATCAAATTGATTTTTGTAAAGGATTGAATTGCCTCACCGGAAAAAACGGAATGGGCAAAACCAACCTTTTGGATGCGGTCTATTATCTCTGCGTTACCAAAAGCAGAATGAACAAATTAGATAAATATGTAGT
>JAHDDR010000045.1:0-7015 GCA_020629255.1 Saprospiraceae bacterium
GATTTGTTGGTCTTACTGACAAGAAAACATACTCTTTTCGAAAAATTGTTTGAAAATCAGATTACAAAAAAAATAACGATGGCTCCCCAATTCCCAATCCTTATTTATAAAGAATAAAAAGTTATGGACATGAAAAAATATATGATTTTTGTAGGAGTCATTTTATGTATGAATTCCTGCTTGGTAACCACATTGAATCCGATTTATACATCGAAGGATTTAGTTTTCAATACTCAAATTTTGGGCGATTGGATAGGCGGTAAAATCATTTGGACGTTTATAAAAGATGATAATAATTCTTATTCCTTATCCTATAAAGAATGTGATGATCCTATTAATAACCCGGAAGAATATTCTTCTTGTACCCTAGCGGAATTCAAAACCCATTTGGTGGAATTAAATGATGAATATTATATGAATTTTCTTCCGACGAATTTTATGAATACAGAAAATACATTCATCAGAACCCATATTAAATCCATGAATTCTTTTGTCAAGGTAGAGGTAGATGAAGAAATGTTGAGGGTTTCATTATTCAATACACAATGGTTCGAATCTTATATAGAAGAAAACCCAAAAGAAATAGATTTCGTCAAACATGAAGAAGGCGTAATTATTACGGCTACGACCGAAGAACTGCAAAAATTTATTAAAAAACATGCTTCGGATCCAGAAGTTTTCATTAATCCCACCCAATTGAAAAGGTATAAAGTTGTAGATAATTAATTTAATTTGAGAATAAATCCACAACGTCAATAGTTAGATAGCCAATAGACCATAGAATTTCTTTTAACGAAATTGTTCTATGGTCTATCCAACTATTTAGCGATGGTCTCTGCAGCGCAACTTGAATGAATTAATGAAGGAGAATTCCGAAATATTCAAGGATATTTGAGGATTAGGCTTACCTTTGCACCGCCTAATCGAATGAGGGGTTAATAAGGCTGAGTCCTCTTGTTATTTTATTAAATCAAATTCTATTATGCCTACGAACAAAGCCCGATACATGGCTTCTCCGGAAGCATTTATGCGTTATGTGAAAAAACGCGACGGACACCAAAAAGAATTCATCCAAGCTGTGGATGAAGTGGTGCATTCCGTTTGGGATTTCATTCATGAAAATCCTAAATATATTGATCACAAAGTCTTGGAAAGAATGGTCGAACCGGAAAGGGTGATCCTATTCCGTGTTCCTTGGATTGACGATAAAGGAAATTTCCAAGTCAATAGAGGTTTTCGAATTCAGATGAATTCTGCCATCGGTCCTTATAAAGGTGGCTTGCGTTTCCATCCAAGTGTAAACTTGGGTATTTTGAAATTTTTGGCTTTCGAGCAAGTATTCAAAAATTCTTTGACGACTCTTCCAATGGGTGGAGGTAAAGGTGGTTCTGATTTCGACCCAAAGGGAAAATCAGATAATGAAGTGATGCGTTTTTGCCAAAGTTTCATGACCGAACTTTCTAGACATATTGGTGCCGATTTGGATGTTCCTGCGGGAGATATAGGAGTAGGAGGAAGAGAAGTAGGATATATGTTTGGTCAATACAAACGTCTTCGCAACGAATTTACCGGTGTATTAACAGGTAAAGGATTTAATTTCGGAGGAAGTAGAATCCGGCCAGAAGCAACGGGTTATGGTTGTGTGTATTTCATGGAAGAAATGTTGAAGCGTAAGAAAAAGAATTTCAATAAAAAAATCTGTGTGATATCTGGTTCAGGAAATGTGGCTCAATATACCGCCGAACGCTTAATCCAAAAAGGAGCCAAGGTGGTTACTATGTCAGACTCGAAAGGATTCATTTATGATAAGAAAGGAATCAACGAAGAGAAATTGGCTTGGATCATGGATTTGAAAAATAATCGTAGAGGGCGAATTAAAGAATATGCAGAGCATTTCAAATGTGAATACCATGAAGGAAAACGTCCTTGGGGTGTGAAGTGTCATTTGGCGTTTCCATCTGCGACTCAAAATGAGTTGAATGAAGAGGAAGCAAAAATATTAGTGAAGAATGGTTGCATCGGTGTGGCCGAAGGCGCGAACATGCCATCGACATCAGATGCCGTTGAGGTATTCTTGAAAGCTAAAATTTTGTATGCTCCGGGTAAGGCATCCAATGCAGGAGGTGTAGCGACTTCAGGTTTGGAGATGAGCCAAAACTCGCTTCGTTTACAATGGTCGAGGGAAGAAGTAGATGGTCGTTTAAATCAGATTATGAAAGATATCCATGCCACTTGTGTGGAATATGGAACCATCAAAAAAGGATATGTGGATTATGTGAAAGGAGCCAACATTGGTGGTTTTGTAAAAGTAGCTGATGCGATGATTGCTCAAGGTTTGGTATAGTCAATCAGACATACGCACATTACATAATGTTGTTAAAAAAGAACAGAGCCGTATCATTATGATACGGCTTTTCCTTTTTCTTTTAATTTTTCCACCAACCATTTTTTATTGACCACATTTTGGTCTTTTTCAATTTTTTCGAGTAATGTATTTGTTTTATTAATTTCGGATAATGGTATTTTTATCATTTTTTGAATGTATCGAATTAAATTCAAATATTGTCTTTTGGTTTTATGGATAATTAACTTTTGCCTAAGTAAATAAATTCTGAAACTGGATAAAAGGGAGTCGAGAACCTGCAATTCATCTTGTTCATAAAATGTACGGATTAATAACCATCGCCCGGCCAACTCGTAGGTGACATCAGTAAACTCCACTTTATTCAAAATGGAAATAGTAGCATCATAATCCTTTTTATAGAAATTTAAGTTGGCCATATTATAATAGTAGGCATTCTCTTTTTCTTTTTCAGGCATGAAGGGAGTATATTCTTCAATGAAATTATTGGTGAATTCGAAATTTCCTACAAGCAATCCAGCTGTGATGATGTTTTTGTACATCCAAGGCGTAAAGGTGTTGGCCTCCTTGAGAATTCCTAAATCAATGATTTTATTATAAACATTTAAAAGATAATTGAGGAATGTATTTTCTCCGGAATTGATTTTTCTAATACATATGTTTTGGAGATACGTGAAAATATCATATTTCTCTTCGGTATTAAAATACAATCTATTTTCAGTAATTAATTCGAATAATTTTTCGAACTGTTCTATTTGAATGTTTTCTTCCTGTAAAAAAGAATAAATATGATAATAAGTTTGAATCGAAGCCTCCTTGAAATATTGGCTATGTGGTAAGAGTTGGATAATTTCATTTCCTAGCCCTATATTAATTTCGGCATTTCTGGCCCGAATGAAATTTGCAACTTCACACAAATGCCGAAGTTTATCCAAAATGTATTTTTCATCTAATTTTTTATGGATGATATCCAAATTGTTTTTGCCGGTTTTCCTGTTCGCATCTTGGTTGTGTTTTTTTATAATGATTTCTAATTCCAATTGTGTCTTTTTCACATCTGTGGTTTCTTCAGGATTTTGATCTAACCATAGCTTGAGTTTCCGTTCGTAAAAAGCATAATGTTTATCTAATTTCCGATCGCTTAATATTTTCATCAATACCAATTCGGTTTCTACTTCTTTTCGTTCTTGGTGTTGTATGAATAAAAATTTCTCCCCTAGTTTCAACAGGTTGCTCATTCTTAGTCGGAATAAACCATCGTCATATTTTTTTTGATGGGGGTAGGAAGCCTTCCAAAGTTTTTGTTTGTCATACCTCTCGGGCTTTGTCAAAACCTTTTCAATACCGAGGTAAAGCGGTATCATTTTTGAATCCTCATTGAAATATGGAGAAAGGAGAAATTTCTTGAACATATTCCATTCATTAGAAGAAAAAGAAGAAAAAAATTGAATGGCTTTTGATTTTGTCATTTAACAAAAATGAATAATAATATATTGAAATGCAAGTTATTATGAATTTTGTTTTATGTTTTATTTTTTAACAAATGGGTATTTATGTACTTGTTTGTACGTCAAGATCACTTCATATTTGTATTGTCAATACTTTTAACGCGCTTGTAAATCCCTGATGGTACACCTTTTATTAGGTGGAGTCTTTTCCCCTTAAAGAGAGAGCCAATGATTATGAAATTTTCATATTTATTGGAAAGGAGGGGGTGGCAAAACAAAAGCATCAAGACCAAAAAGGGAAGCATGAATAAATTTTTCTACATATTATTTTGTTTGTTTGTAACCTTGTCAACAAGTTTGACATCACAAACAATCGAATTGAATTCACAAACGGAAGTGGATGCCTTCAGCACATCACTTACCTTTGTAGATAATCTGGAAATCCGTAGTACAAATACAAATGATCCGATTACAGATTTATCGAACCTGTCTAATCTCACAGAAGTAGGAACATCCCTTAAAATTAGAAACAATGAAGATTTAACATCTTTACTCGGTTTGCACAATGTTAATGCAGTGGGTTCGGATTTAACAATACTGGGAAATCCTTCCCTAACAGATTTAACAGGATTATACGATGGTCTATTATTGGTCGGAACGCTGGATATTTCATTGAACAATAGCTTAGTTTCACTTAATGGAATAGAAGATATACAGGTCGGTCATTCAATAAGTATCTCGTCTAATGAAAACTTGGTAAATCTTACACCTTTTTATAATATTTCAACATTAACTGGCGATCTATTCATCAATAATAATGTATCCTTAGTCAACGTACTGGGATTGGATAATCTGGTACTGATAGATGGGATGGTATCTATTTCAGGTAATCCTGAACTATTTAGCCTTCAAGGTTTGGAATCACTAACTGAGATAGGAGGTTTACTCAATGTACAAGACAATACATCTTTAGCAGATTGTTGCATCTTGGAATCTTTGTTGGCTACCCCAGAGGCAATAGGAGGGGCAATTACAATTGCAAATAATTCATTCCCTTGTAATTCTACTTCAGAAATAGAAATAGAATCTTGTAGTATAGATTCAATATGTTTGCATGGAGATTGTGTATTTCCTGGTGATACGGATAGGGATTTTGAAGTATCTAATTTTGATGTACTCCCAATTGGATATAGATATGGAGCAACGGGTGAAATAAGACCCAATGCATCTTTGAATTGGGAAGCCCAATATTGTCCGAATTGGGAAACTCTGGAACCCACATCCTTATTTCCTTTTGATTTCAAACATACAGATGCGGATGGAGATGGCGAAATTGGCAAATTAGATTTGGATGCCATACATCAGAACTATAATTTACAACACAATGGAATAGCCCCATTAAAACAACAACAGGGAGAGGGCGGGTCTCTTTATCTGGCTTTCCATTCTGCAGATTACCCTTTGTCAACAGAAACAGAAACAACTGTTTGGGCAGATATCATTCTAGGAGAAGAATTAGAAAATGATATACAAGCCCTACATGGAATAGCTTTTTCTATAGAATATCCTTCAAATTTGGTGAAGGAAAATTCTGTTGAAGTTTTTTATGATGAAAATTCTTGGTTCGGTCCAGCCGAACAAATGTTAGACTTTAGTAAAGATTTGTATATACAAGAAAAGGTCGACATCGCCTTTTCAAGACAGGTGAAAGATCCGTCCTTAGTGGGTAAGGGTATCATCGGAACGATAAAATTCGTCATTGATGAAGATTTGATCGGTAAATCTTTCGAAGAATGGGAATTTATAGCCAATGTTTCAAGAATCAAAGCCATCAATGCTATGGGAGAAGAAGTTTCTTTTGAAGGAAAAAATGCTTCGACTACTCTTTCTTATATCTCCAGTTCGGATGAGTTGGAAGAAATAGAAAACGCAGTACAAGTATTCCCTACTATTGTATACGATGAATTGAACATTACTATAGATGGTTTTGATAGAGCATCCATAGAAATATTCAATGCTTTTGGACAGGGAGTTGTAGGAAGAAAACAAATTGTTTCGACAGAAACATTGAGATTGGATCATCTGTCGAACGGAGTGTATTTCGTTCGAATATATATAGGCAATCATTTTATCACTAGAAAAGTCATAATAGAGAAATCAGCAAGATAACCCTATCCTTAAACGAATAGGAAACAACTTTTTTCATAGAAAATAATAGAGCCTGATACCATGATCCCTTCTCGGGATGTAGCACGGCTATATTTAAACTGGAATGAGATCTCCTCATTTAGATAAGGATTTCTATGCTAGTATTTCCCAAAAAACAGAATCCAGAAGAGTGAAAGCTCCTCAGTGGAACAGAGAATTAATTTACATCATCAATAACACAAATTTTTATCATGAAGCAATTACTATTAATTTTTTCATTTTTCGTTCTGATGACGAATGGAGTTATGGGGCAATGCTATGATCCATACTCAATTAACCAGAACATTATTTGTAGTACCATTTACGATCCAGTCTGCGGCTGTGATGGCGTAACTTATCCGAATGAATGTACGGCGTTATTTCACTATGGAATAACTTCTTGGGTTTCCGGGGAGTGTCCTTGCAACGGATTAGATGTACAAATCAATCCCCAACCTTATCAAACTCCTTTCCCAGATTGTGAGTTATATGGAGACTTATATGTTGATGTTTCGGGAGGAACACCTCCGTATACCTATCAATGGAATACAGGGCAGACAAACAACCCGCTAACGGTGGTACAAAATAATGTATATTATATGGTAACGGTAACCGATGCCTATGGTTGTACGGCAGAATCGAATGGTTTTTACAACCAAGTTGATGAAGTTAATGTAGCATTTGCAGCGAGCTTTCATGATTGTGATAAGCCTTATGAATTAGCAGTATTTTTAGCTGGAGGGAGTGGCATGTATTCTTATACATGGAGAGATGAGGCTAACAATATTATTTCTATAGAGGATAATCCTACCATAATGCCTGGACTATATACAATGATAGGCTTGACGGTTATGGACGATATTACAGGTTGTTCAGCAACAGAGAAAGTTCCGTTGAATGATACCTGTTCTACGCCATGCATCAATCCGTTATTGTTGGATCCCAACCCAATATGCGCTAATATATATGCTCCGGTCTGCGGCTGTGATGGTATTACTTATTCCAATCCATGTTTGGC
>JAHDDR010000045.1:7115-26554 GCA_020629255.1 Saprospiraceae bacterium
ATTTATATACTTGGAAGGATGAAAACAACAGTACGATATCGATAGAGGAGAACCCTACCATTATGCCGGGCTTGTATGATGCGGTTTCCCTGACGGTGCATGATAACGTAACCTGGTGTACAAAAACGGTTACCGTTCCCTTGAATGATATCTGCTCTACGCCATGCATCAATCCGTTATTGTTGGATCCCAACCCAATATGCGCTAATATATATGCTCCGGTCTGCGGCTGTGATGGTATTACTTATTCCAATCCATGTTTGGCGGAGACCTCAGGAGGAGTCACCTCTTGGACAGAGGGAGAATGTCCATGTTCTACATTCAGCATTGATGGTTTTGAAACAGAACCCATCCAAACTCCGTTTCCCGATTGTGATGTGGTAGGTGATTTATATGTAAATGTCTCGGGAGGCACTCTTCCTTACACATATGAATGGAATAAGGGAGGTACTTCAAATCCTTTCCCCAATGCGGGGTATGGCATCTTGTACTCTGTTACAGTAACGGATGCAAATGGATGTACTCAAGAGTCGGAGATAATTTATAATAATGTACTTCAATTGGATTTGACATTATCCGTTCAATTTGTTAGTTGCAATTTGCCTCATGATATAACACTTAGTGTAAGTGGGGGGCTTGGTAATTATTCATACGAATGGACGGATGCGAATGGTAATGTTGTTTCTACAGAGGCAGAACCTACTGTGATGCCCGGATTATATGATTATCTTCATGTAACAGTGTATGATAATGATCTAGGATGTTCAGAAACATCTACGGCCTTAATGGTGGACAACTGCCCCACGCCTTGTGTCAATCCTTTACTAATCGATCCGAATGCGGTATGCATAACCTTATATGATCCGGTCTGTGGTTGTGATGGAAATACCTATTCCAATTCATGTGTGGCGGAGACGACAGCGGGTGTTACCTCCTGGACGCAAGGAGCTTGCCCCTGCACAAATTTGAGCGTAGAAATAGTTCCATTCCCTTACCAAACTCCTGTTCCGACATGTAACTTCGAGGGCGATCTACATGTGGAAATAATTGGAGGTGCTGCCCCTTATACTTACCAGTGGAGTGATGGATCTACGGGCTCTTCTATTATATTGGCTGATATAGAAGTAGAATACAGTGTAACGGTGACCGATGCGAATGGCTGTACGGGCATTTCGAATGTAGTATATTTCGAAGACAATTCCTTTCTATTGGGTTTGGGAGCTGGGTTTTATGACTGCAATACTCCCTATCAGATGACAATCATGTTGCAAGGGGGAAGCGGAAATTATTCATACACATGGAGAGATGAAAACAACAATGTGATATCCCAAGAAGAAAATCCGACGATCATGCCAGGATTATATGATGCAGTGTCTTTAACTGTCTATGACGATGTAACTTGGTGCACGAAAACGGTAACTGTTCCCCTAAATGACAATTGCCCCACACCTTGCATCAGTCCTCTTTTAGTCGATCCGAATGCAGTATGTATTACACTTTACGATCCAGTTTGTGGTTGTGATGGTAATACTTATTCCAATTCTTGTGTGGCAGAAACACAAGGTGGTGTTACTTCCTGGACGCAAGGAGCTTGTCCATGTACAAATTTAGGTGTTGAGATTGTTCCTTATCCCTATCAAACTCCTTTGCCCTCATGCAATTTCTTAGGGGAGTTGCAAACGCAAGTGTCGGGAGGAACAGCACCATATACCTACCAATGGAATGATGGCTCTACTGGAAGTACTCTCGTTTCTCCTGAAATTGAAGTAGAATACAGTGTAACGGTGACCGATGTGAATGGCTGTACGGGTATTTCAAACCTGATATATTTTGAAGACAATTCCTTTGTTTTTGGTTTAGGCGCTGGTTTTAACAATTGCGATACGCCTTACGATATGATAATCACATTACAAGGAGGGAGTGGAAATTATTCATACACCTGGAGGGATGAAAACAATAATGTGATATCCCAAGAAGAGAATCCTATTATTATGCCCGGTTTGTATGATGCGGTATCCCTGACGGTTCTTGATAATGTAACATGGTGCACAGAAACATTAACCACTCCCTTGAACGATAATTGTTCTACTCCTTGCATCAATCCTCTTTTGATCGATCCGAATGCGATTTGTATAACCTTATATGATCCAGTATGTGGTTGTGATGGCAATACCTATTCCAATTCCTGCGAAGCGGAAACACAAGGTGGGGTTATGTCTTGGACGGAGGGAGAGTGCTCATGTACTTCGAATTGTATTGTGTATGTGGATCATACAGCTA
The DNA here is from genome assembly GCA_020629255.1 of Saprospiraceae bacterium. Lineage (GTDB taxonomy): Bacteria > Bacteroidota > Bacteroidia > Chitinophagales > Saprospiraceae > JAHDCE01. Next base: position 9,396 of record JAHDDR010000045.1, read on the forward strand.
CCTTGGGTGGAAATAATGGCACTTCATGGACAGACGCTTATATAGATTTACAAGATGCCTTAGCTCATGGTCCGGATACCGAAATTAGAATAGCCCAGGGAATATATCGTCCAACCTCTTCAACAAATAGAGGGGTTTCCTTTGAAATTTCATCTGAAATGGAATTGATCGGAGGATATCCAAATGGAGGGGGAGTAAATGATCCAGAAGCAAATCCAACCATCCTTTCGGGTGAAATTGATTTCCTACAAGGTTATGCCGGTAATTCGTATCATGTTGTCAAAGTAAAAGACGCCTATAATGTTTCTTTGTATGGTTTGACGATTAGAGACGGTGCAGCAAACGATGATTCTACCTTTGGAAGAGCCCGAGGAGGAGGTCTGTACCTTAATAATTCTATCATTACTTTGATAGATGTAGATTTTACCAACAATTTGGCTATTTATGGTGGAGGATTATTTGTGACAAAATCATTGTCGACTGTGCTAATTTCTTGTGATTTGAGAGATAACACTGCAGATTATGGAAGTGCTATTTATTATAGCAATAATACCAATATGTGGATTCAAAAAACAAGGGCGATTTCTAATAATGCGTTAGTGCGTAGTACCATAGAATCGAACAATGCCAATACATCAAAATTCGAAAATTCGATAATAGCGGATAACGCATCTACAAATGGAAATGCTCTTTCTTTCATTGCTACGAATAGGGATCATACCGCAGAAATTTATAGCTGTACGATTATAGGAGGCATTAAGGATAGAAACTTGGTGAACATGCAAATAGGATATGGAGACCAATTGAATATTGATGTGGCAAATACGATTGTAGCTCATCAAAACCCTAATTTCACCAAGCACTTCAAATCGTATAATAATGGAGTGCTGAATTTGCAGACTAGACACTGCTATATTCAAGGGAATTCGGTAATAGGGAATTCTTACTTGAATTTGTACGAAGACTATATGGGGGGACTACAACTAGATGCCGATTTTGCACCTACAGCATGTTCTCCAGCCATCAATACTGGTAGTTATAATAACAGCAACAATTTAATAGAAGACATAGAAGGGAATTCCAGAATTGTTGATAGGATTGATATTGGAGCTTACGAATTTAATGGCAATAATCCTTGCTGTACCAATCCAGATTTAGTGGATAATTATCAAGCATCAGGTTACGGATTCTGTACGGCAGTTGTTGATCCTGTTTGCGGTTGTGATGGTGTTACATATACGAATAGTTGTGTAGCTGAAATGCATCATGGCGTTTTGTATTGGACATCTGGAGCTTGTAGAAGTTCGCAGAACCCAGAGATGGTAGGGGCATCTGAGAAATTGATAGAAGAAGCGGACTCTGAAATCGAAGGTTTCAAATATTACCCTAATCCAGTAAGGGATGTATTGAATATAGAACTGAATGCGCCTAACGAAAGTGAAGTGGAATGCATCATCATGGATATTGCAGGGAAAACCATTACTACTATTACTATGGAGCCTTTTGCACCAAAATTGGAAATACCAGTAGAAGATATGAACCAAGGAATCTATCTGATTCGGTTAATCCAAGGAGAGGAAATGAGTACCCAAAAATTCATCAAAAAATGATTTTTTCTCTCATGGTGTTTTGATGTTGTAATACAACAGGCTCTGCGGTTGGCATTTTAAATGCCAACCGTTTTTTTGTTCATACTAAAAATAGGACTCTGAAAAGTTATTTTGGTTGATACTAAGGTTAAGTATATGATTTATTTATTTCAGGATTTCGGCAATAGGTCTAATCCCCACATAAGGAGAAGCATCGCCATTCAAATCTTCAAATTCATCTTCGGCACTGATTTGTAAATAATAAGCGGTGCTGGCCCAAGAACCACCTTTGGTGGAACCATCATAAAGGAATTCACTGACATTGCCACTCATATTGTACAAGCCGAAATTATTAGGGAAGTACGAGGTGACCGGGCTGGTAATATGCCCACTTCCACGTAACTCGGCTTTGCTCTTTCCTACAATTTCATACTCTTCTGTTTTGCGATTGTATTTGATTCGACTTTCATCCACATGTTTGAAATTAGCGAGATAACAACCTTTATTATTTCGGACATAATATCCTCCCCAAGGAAACGGACTCAAATCATGACCGCCTCTTGCGGCATACATCCATTCGGTTTTTGTAGGAAGTCGGAATACTAATTTTTCTTTCGTATCTGTTCTCTTGGCCCATTTTTCAGTGAGCCATTCGCAATATAATTCTGCTGCTTTCCGGCTTACATTTACCACCGGATAGTTCTCATAAGCAGGGTGTGAATCATAAGTTTCGACAAAAGGTTCTCCATAATAAAAATCCCTTTGGTTCCATTTTTCACTTTGAATATTTGCCAGCTCTAATCTTTCTGTTTCACCATTGGATTCTAACTCTTTCAAGAATTCATCATAATCAGCATTGCTCACTTCAGTACTCATCATATAGAACCCTTTTAGAGAAGTTGTTTTTTCGGATGTCTCATATAATTTTCCTGAAGGGACATAAACGAATTTTCCGAATTGGGTTTTTTCCTTCTTTTTCTCTTTGACCAAAAAAATAGGCTTGCTGGAATTCCAAATAAAAGAGGAGAGTAAAAGAATAGGAATGGCTAAAGCACAAATGTTTTTCAAATGTTTCATAGTGTATGATTAATTGATCCAAGAATAAATGATACATTATTCTGAACTTGATTATTTTGTTTAATATTTTGCTCGATATAAAATTTAAACAAGAACAAGAATAAATTCACGATTCTTTTCCAATTGAACTAATTTTGTGGAAATTCCATTTATGGGGTAGTATTATTCATTAAAAAATTCGAACATGAATTTGGAAACAAGAGTCATGGATGCTTTAAAAGTAGCCATGAAAGCAAAAGACGAAGCGGCAAAAAGAAGTTTGAGAGCCATTAAATCTGCTATCCTATTGGCAAAGACAGATGGAAGTGGAAAAGAATTGGACGAAGCCGGTGAAATCAAATTAGTACAAAAATTAGTGAAGCAAAGAAAAGATTCCTTAGCGATATTCGTAGAGCAAAATCGGGAGGATTTGGCAGAGAAAGAAAGAGAAGAAATCGCAACTATAGAAAAGTTTCTTCCAAAGCAATTGAGCGAAACGGAATTGGAATCATTCATCAAGGATATTATTGCCAAAACAGGTGCTTCATCCATGAAAGACATGGGCAAAGTGATGGGAATGGCAACTCAACAATTAGCTGGTAAGGCAGACGGGAAAACCGTTTCTAATATGGTGAAATCCCTTTTGGCGGGATAAGTTTTGTATGAAATAAAAAAGATAGGTCGGCTCTACGGTATGTAGAGACCGACCTTTTTTCTTTTAGGAGAATTTGAATTACCGGCCTCCCGCCCCCATCATCAAGAACGCTTTGAGGAATTCACCGATATCTCCATCCAAGACATTATCTGGATTGTGTACTTTATAACCAGAACGGAGATCCTTGACCCACCGGTCATCCAAAACATAAGAACGGATTTGAGAACCCCATTCATTTTTCATTTTGCCCGCTTCGATTTTGTCCCGTTCAGCATATTGTTTTTGAAGTTCCAATTCATACAAAAGGTTTTTCAATTTTTGCATAGCTTTGTCCCTATTCATATGCTGCGATCGTTCTTCTTGGCATTCGGCAACACAGCCCGAAGGGATATGGGTAACCCGAACAGCAGATTCCGTTTTATTTACGTGCTGTCCTCCCGCACCACTGGCCCGGAATGTATCCCATTTCAAATCAGCAGGATTTACTTTTACTTCGATGCTATCATCAATAACAGGATGAACAAAGACCGAAGAAAAAGAAGTCATCCTTTTACCCTGGGCATTAAACGGGCTAACCCTTACCAGACGATGCACTCCATTTTCACCTCGAAGCATGCCATAAGCGAAATCTCCTGTAATTTCTATTTCTACAGATTTAATGCCGGCGACATCTCCTTCCTGCCGATTAAGAATACGGGTCTTGAATCCATTTTTGTCAGCCCACATCAAGTACATGCGTTCTAACATCTGAGACCAATCACAACTCTCAGTTCCCCCTGCTCCCGCATTGATTTCCAAAATACAATTCAGTTCATCTTCCTTTTTATTCAAGGTAGCTCTAAACTCTATATCAGCGATTTTCTCCAAGGCAGCTTGGTAGGCTTCTTCTACTTCTTCCTCCGTACTTTCCCCTTCTTTGTAGAATTCATACAGAACGGCAGCATCATCGACGATTTGCTCCGTTTCTTCAAAAAGGCCGACCCAGAATTTATTCGATTTAATTTCCTTGAGAATGGTTTCGGCTCTTTTGGGATCATCCCAAAAACCGGGATCAAGGGTAAGGGATTCCTTGTCCTCTATCTGAATTTTTCGGTGAGGGACGTCAAAGATACTGGCCGAGGGCGACCGTTTTGCTTTTCAGATTTTTTAATTGATCCGGTGTCATTTGTAATAAATAAATGGTTGATGATATAAATCGACGCTAAGGTATAAAGCTCAACCGAAATACAAAGCAAGGAGTTCCCAAAAATTAGTTTGAAGTATAAAAAGCTTCTTTATCATTTGTATCAATATAAATAAACTTCAATCTTTGTGGCAAGGATTAATTATAGGATGGAGTACCAAAAAAATTTGAAATTACTTTATTTGTCCCTAGGGATAGGAACTTTGTTGTTGATCATCAAGTTTGCGGCTTGGTGGTGGACCAATTCCAATGCCATTCTCACCGATGCCTTGGAAAGTATCATCAATATTGTGGCAGGGATATTCGCCTTATTCAGTTTTTCATTGGCATTGAAACCCAAAGATGATGATCATCCCTATGGGCATGGAAAAGTAGAATTTCTTTCGGCAGGCTTCGAAGGAGCTTTGGTTCTGATGGCAGGGATTGCTATTATTTCCAAATCCATTTGGGATTTCTCACACCCTCATGTCGTGCAGCATCTTGATTGGGGATTGGGACTTACAGCCTTGTCCGGTCTTACAAATTTTATTTTAGGAATGATGTTGGTTCGGCAAGGAAAAAAAATAAATTCCATTACTATGGAAGCGAGTGGAAAACACCTCCAAACAGATGCATATTCTTCTTTAGGCTTGATATTGGGTTTGGGGATTGTCATGTACTCAGGGTTAGATTTGTTGGATAATGTCGTAGCTATTATTTTTGGAATCATCATTATATTTATGGGCTACGGCTTGATTCGCAAAAGTATTGCCGGTGTTATGGATGAACAAGACGGCGAACTGATGCGTGATTTTGTAGCAGATTTGGAAAAAAACCGTAAAGAAGATTGGATAGATGTTCATAATACAAGAATTATTCAATATGGCACAGATTTACACATAGATTGTCACCTCACCTTGCCTTGGTATTATAATACAAGGGAAAGTCATGATGTGATGAAAGATTTCGAAGATACAGTGAAGGGTCTAAGCAATCGCCCGGTAGAATTATTTGTCCATGTAGATCCCTGCTTGCCGATTTCTTGTAGGATTTGCCAGAAAAAATCATGTAAAGAGCGGTTAGAAGAAAATACCCAAAGAATAGAATGGACTTTAGAAAATATTACAGCGAATAAAAAACATCAAGATTAGATTTTGCAAACCATACTGAAATATCTGACAGAAGAGAAATTTGAAGACACGGCCGAAATCATAGGAACGGGCACAGATGGGCGAGGAGAATTCATCGTGTTGGATCAAACCATATTCTACCCCCAGGCAGGAGGGCAACCTTCCGATCAGGGATATGTGACCCTGGGTTCGAATTCTTTCAGAGTAAATTTCGTCAAATTGGAAGAGGGGAAGGCGAAGCATTATGTAGAGCTGGGTTTCTCTACGATGGATGAAGGAAAGAAAGTAGAATTATTTGTCGATCAAAAATTAAGGCTTCAGCATTCTAAAATCCACACAGCAGGCCACCTGATGGATAATGTTATTGCAGAGATGGGTGATATCGATTTGAAAGGAATAAAAGGATTTCATTTTGTCGAAGGCTCCTATGTCGAATTCATCGGAACAAAACCTGCCGATGTTCCCCATTTTATAGAGCGGCTCAATCGAGAATTGGAGAAAGCCATCAACAAAAATTATGAGATAATTGATAAATTAGTCTCTTTTGAAGAATTGTCATCCCTTGGAATTTTCATGCCACCCAATCTACCCAAAGACAAACCCTTGCGAATGGTTCAAATAGGAAAACTAGAACCCATTCCCTGCGGAGGAACCCACCTCAAGAAAACAGGAGAATTGGAAAAAATAATAGTATCCAAAGTCAAGGCAAAAAAAGACCGGATAAAAATAAGCTACAAGACTTATTGAATTAAAAAGCCAAAAGAATCCAATGATTTTCTCATACAGAAAATCGCTGTATTCTTCTGACTGTTCCATTTGTGTGAAAAGAGTGTGTTTCAAAACCGAACAAAGAAATTCAATTCCTAAAAGGAATGGTTATTTCCTGTGTAACATCCTGAGTTAGACTAGTAAGCGTGAGTGAAAGAGTGTACTTGAGTTTGGGCTTTCAATCTTCTGTTTCGTCTGTTTTAGGGTGTTTGTAAACTACTGCTATCCCAAAGTCATCATTATTAGTAAATGATAACTCATAGCCGAGTTCATCGTTTGGTTTGATTTTAGTTTGTGGAATGAGTCCCAACCCCAAGCTGATCACTGCCCCTTCAATACCATACATCTCCAGTATGTCACTGGCATTTTGTATAATTTCTAATGCGGCAGATTCTATAACAGCGGGTGTTAGTTCGGTCACTCCCTCCTTTCGTGTAATCTTTGTACCCGAATTCATGACCAACAAACATTTAATGTTAGAGAATAAGTATTAGTTATCTGTTACGTATGAAAATTCAAAGTAAAGGTTTTCCGAAAAGGGGGGAGTATGCGGTTTATTTACTTTGTGGTTTTCCTAGTTCTCAGTACAAATATAGCATTTTTTTGTTTATAAGATATTTTTTGATGTTATTTTTGTTGTAAATCAGTTATGTATATATGTAATTTTTAAGGTATACTTGATGTTGTCTTGTGTAAATTGTTGATATACAGTTGTTTGTATTGAATGTTAAAGTTGTTGTCTGTAGGCGGGAAAAAATATTATTTTTTATGATTTACAGCAAAAATCTTACCAATTCGGCCTTGGTTGTACAGTTTTAAGAAGATCGAATGTCGTTTTGGTAAAGTTATTGCATAGCATAAAGATTGGCAAAAAAATAGCCTTTACATCCTGAAAGGAGAAAAGGCTATTTATAAGGATAGATTTCAGTGCCCACGACTGGAGTCGAACCAGCACGTCCTAATCGGACACAAGGCCCTCAACCTTGCACGTCTACCAATTCCGTCACGTGGGCAGGTAAATACATAAAGGTAAATCCCTTTATGAAAGTTCCGCAAATGTACCAATTTATATTTAACTCTTATGCTAGGAAGGGCTGTAAAATTATTCCAAAATATATGTCTTACTGTATTTGTATTAGAACCCTTGCAATAAAATAACCACTTCTTAAATATTTGCAAAGGAACGGAAAAGTAGTTTTGTCACCTAAATCCGAAAAACCTCAAAAACAGTAAAAAAGTTATTTTCCTAATAAAATACCAAAACCTTACATAATCCTACCATTGCTTCCCGTTCAATATCGATTTTTTAGAAATCTAGTCAATGCTCTCATTTTTATTCTTTAAAAAATTTCAAATAATTTATCCTAATGCAAGCGTCACAATTTTAAGAGAATAAATAAATATTTGTTAAATAAATATTTGTTTTTACCGTTAAATCAGCCTCTAAAACTAGAATGGGTTGCTTTTGGCATGATATTTAATTATATGTATTAGGTGGCGGAAAACAAAATATTATAACATGGAACAGAAGAGAATTTTACAAGTAGCAATCTTTATGATTTGCTTCATAATGGGAGCACAAGCACAAAGCGAAATTGCATTTAATGAAAAAGGACCCCAAAAAGGAGCCTTCAATGAAGATTTGACTTTGACAAAGGAGGATGTCAAAAAAGATATACCTTATTATTATAGGTATCAGAAAAAACTACCCAGTTTTTATACAGGAATAGTGATAGAGTTAACGACATCCGATTTACCGCTGAGAAGGGATTATTTCATTTTCGAACGATTCGGCAACATCATGATGACCGATTTGGAAGATGGAGGATTTTCTTATGTGATTGATGGTTTTAAAGATGAACAAGCCGCACGAACATTTTTAAATAACATTGTGAAGCATTCTGCTCCGGAAGCAAAAATCATCATGTATAAAAAAGGCAAAAGAAAAAAGAAGAAGTAGAAAACAGTTCACTGTTTTCTTGATTTTTACTAACATACTATAAGGGAAGGTAGGGGTCTTGCATGAGCAAGGCCCCTTTTTATGATCTCCTTAAAAGTATAGATACCAAATACCTTGTTGATATTTATTATCTTGCCCTTGTTTAAAAAACATCAAGCATAATAATATGACAGTTCAGTTTTGTGGAGCAGCAAGAGAGGTGACCGGAAGCTCCCACCTCATCACCCTATCAGATGGATATAAAATATTGTTGGATTGTGGTATGTACCAGGGCAATTCTAAAGATATGGCCGATTTTAATGAAAATTGGTTGTTCAAACCCGAAGAAATTGATTGTCTCATCCTTTCACATGCACATATAGATCATACCGGAAGAGTTCCGAAATTAGTAAAAGATGGATTTACAGGGAAAATTGTTTCTACGCATGCAACAAGAAGCCTTTGTTCCATCATGCTTTTGGATAGTGCAAAAATTCAGGAAAGAGATGCTCACTATCATAATAAAAGAAACAAGGAAAAAATAAAGCCTTTGTATTCGAGCGAAGATGCTCGGAAGGCCATGAACCAATTTGTTGGAATAGGCTACAACCAATGGTACGAAATTGATGATGGAATGAGGCTCATGTTCAGAGATGCGGGTCATATTTTAGGTAGTGCCAGCGTGACTTTAGAACTAGAAGAACATGGACGAACGGTCAGATTCGGGTTCTCCGGAGATATAGGCAGACCCAATCGCCCGATATTGAGAGACCCCCAACCCATGCCCAATTTGGACTATCTGATTTGCGAATCCACTTATGGAGCAAAAGAGCACACTTCACCTCCTAAAGAATCCGAAAAATTACTCCATATCATTAAAAAAGTTTGTGTTGATAAAAGAGGCAAACTCATCATTCCTGCATTTAGTGTGGGAAGAACTCAAGAAATTGTATACATGCTGGATCAGATGGCCAATAAAAAACTATTGCCACCAGTCCCTATATATGTGGATAGCCCCTTGGCGGTAAATGCCACAACCATTTTTGGCACCCATCCCGAATGTTACGACGATGAACTGAATGAATATATGTTGACCGATTCCAATCCGTTCGGATTCAACAACCTCCATTATGTCCATGATGTAGAAACTTCCAAATCTTTGAATGATACTGATGAACCATGTATCATTATTTCAGCATCAGGTATGATGAATGCGGGACGTGTAAAACACCACCTATTTAATAGTATCACCCACAAAAGAAATGGCCTATTAATCGTTGGATATTGTGCGCCATACACACCTGGAGGGATTTTGCGTGCCGGAGCAGAAAAAATCACATTGTTCGGGCAAAGGCTTCCAGTAAATGCAGAGGTATTTATCATGGATTCTTTCTCAGCCCATGCAGATCGATCCGAAATCACCGATTTTGTTAAAAACCAAAAAGGGCATTTGAGAAAAATGTTTCTGGTGCATGGAACCATCGATCGACAAGAGGAATTAAAACAACATTTAGAATTGAATGGATTTCAAAACATAGAAATCCCTGAATTAGGGCAAGAGTACAGAATATGATTCGAGCAGCTACTTTGTTAAAGAACTCGTTTTAATTCCATACTCTGATAAATGATGAAGTATCTTTACCAATATGGAATCCTAACCAGCAACATTAAACACAAAATAAAATTATGAAACTTCGCACTATGAAACAGAGCAACCGAATATTTATGGGCATGATGATGTTCATAACAACATTCCTTCTTTTTTCCAGTTGCCAAAAATGGGAGGATTATGCCAATGCAACAGTAGATTTCGATGGTGAATATGCAATTCCGATCTTTACGGCGAATGTGGAGGTAAATGATATTTTAGGTGAATTGGACTCTCTCACATCTATCGAACTAGGAGAAGATGGCCTGGTACATCTTATATATAGAGGTGATTTTACCCAAAGAAGCAGTGCGGATATTTTTGCTTCTTTACCTTTCTTGCCCGTACCCCTTTCCGATACATTGATTGAGCTTCCTTATGAACCACCGGGGCAGATGGTCTTGGATTATGTAATATTCAAATCGGGTACGATTGCAATAGATGGGGAATCCAACCATACCGAAAATATTTCGTTGACCGTAGAAATGCCAGAGATCACCCATCCGTCTAATGGGCAAACATTCAAGTATACAACAACCATTAATTATGATGGTAGCCCGCCAACACCTGTACAAGGAATTAAATTCTTGGATGGTTGGAAATTGACACCAAGACCCGATGGAAAAATATTCATCAGATATGAAGCATATAAACCGGATGGAACTAGGGTATTTCTTGATGATATGACCCTTTCTATCGTCCTTCCGAAGGCATCCTACTTACAAGGCTACTTGGGGCAGGAATTATATGATTTGCCAAGAGACACCATCTTTGTCGATTTCTTTGATAGATGGATAGGAGGCGGAATTACTTTTGCCGATCCGGTTATCAATATGGAAGTGGAAAATTCTTTTGGTTTGCCGGTTCGTTCTGTGGCTCATGTCCTAGATTTGTGGACACTAGATGGCAATGTCCTACAAATTACGGGCGATCCCATAGATGATGGTCTTGATTTTGCATACCCCTCATTAAACGAAGTAGGAGAATCCAAATTTTCCCATTTTGTTTTGGATAAGGATAATTCAAATATTATTGATGTATTTGGCCAAAAACCGATTGCTTTGGATTATGATTTTGATGCTCTCGGAAATCCGGATGGAGATGCAAATATCATTGGTTTTGCCACGGATTCCAGTTTCTTTACGGTTCATGTATTTATTGATTTACCCGTTTATGGAACGGCCAATATGTTCACGGTTTTAACTGATGTAGAAGTACAGACAGATTTTGAAGAAGATTTTGAATTTGCGGATTACGCCATACTTAAACTCCATTCGGAAAATCAAATTCCAATGGACGTAGGGCTGCAAATTTATTTTAAAACAGAAGAAGGTGTTGTCTTGGATTCCTTATTCGATGTTCCATTGAATCGGATTATTGATGAAAAATCTTTTATCAAAGCAGCCAGTGTTGATGCCGGAGGTTATTCTAATTCCACGACCAATAATAGTATTGAAATTGAAGTGCCCAGAGAAAAATTCGATGCGTTTAAACAGTCCAAAATTATTGGGCTTGTTACAGTGTTTGACAATGAACCATCTGCTGTAGTTAAATTGACAGGACAGGATGCCGTGAATATCAAACTAGGAGCAAAAGTGGGAATTAGCAATGAATAATCTAAAACAAATAAATCAAACAATAATGAAAAGGATTTTCCTTTTAATGATATGGATTCCGTTTTTTGCCGGAACATCATATACACAGGAGTTAGGTGTGCATTTTATGGATGATTTTTTTCAATCCAATATGACCAATCCGGCAAAAATGAGTAAGCACCGTTTAGTCATCGGATTTCCCTCTCCTTACTTTAATGTGGGAATGAATGGACCAACCCTCGAAGACATGGCAGTAAGGAATGGGAAAGGGGAACAAATGACAATTGATATAGATCGGGGCTTGGCGAAAATTAAAGATCTCACGTTTATTAAATCAGATATAAAAGTAGAAACCTTTAACATCGGATATAGGATGAATAAATTACAATTCGGGATTTCCCATGCTGTACGATTTCATTCAACATTCGATTTTCCAAGAGAATTAGCCGAAATGGCTTTTAATGGTAACTCACAGTACATAGATCAAACTGTAGAGGTCGGGCCCGGGCTCGATGTAAGTTTATTTGGAGAACTAGCGCTGCATGGTGCATATCAATTAACAGAGAAGCTTTCGATAGGCGGCCGCCTGAAATTCCTTTCCGGAGTGGCTAATTTTTCTACCGGAAAAAATAGCATGAGTATTTATACCGATCCGGATTATTATCAGCTAACGGCTACTACAGACTATCAAGTAAATGCTGCGGGAGAATTTGTTTCTTTGAATATCGTTACCGATGCAGATAGTTCTGATTTTGATTTGCAAACCAATGGAGATCAATTTTCTGCCGGAAAATTATTCTTTGGAGGAAGCCCCGGTTTTGCCATCGATTTAGGAGCCGAATATCAAGTGAATGATAAAATAAAAATCGGCTTCAGTGCCCTGGATTTAGGTGCCATCTCTTGGAATAAAAATCCTACGAATTATACATCCAACGGAGAATTCACCTTTGAAGGAATTAATGCAGACGAAGTATTTTTCGGTGAAGACTCCCTAGCTTTTGATGATGTGCTAGATACATTGGTGGGCAAATTAGGCTTCGAAGAATCCAAGGAAAAATATAGTACAGGAATAACACCCAAATTTTATTTGAGCGGAACGTATGATGTATCAAAAATGATAACAGTAGGTGGAGTTATTTATGGTGAGGTTTTAAGAGGACGCTTCCGACCTGCCTTAGGGGTGAGCTCCCAATTCCATATTGGGAAAGTTTTGGATGTAGGGGCCATGTATTCTATCCGTAATAATAGCTTTGCGAATTTAGGAGTTAATTTAGGACTAACATTAGGTCCGGTTCAATTCTTTACCGTAACAGATAATCTAATTTCAGTATTCAAACCTTTTGATACGAAGAATGTGAATTTTAGAGCGGGCTTTAATATCGCATTGTCAAAAAAGAAAAATAAAATAATAGAGGAAGATCAATTGTTAGATGAATAAAAGCTAAAATGATTGTCGATAAAAATCAACATCCCCCATTTTCAAATATTTGAAAATGGGGGATGTTTTTATTGACCCAAAGCGATTTTATAAGGACGATGCTTATAATATTTTGGACGACTATCCAAACGGAGATGTAACCAAGAAACACCCAAACCAGCCGTACTTAACCAAGTCGGTTTTTCATGCACATATTCCAGCATGGTTTTTCCCGTACATTGCCAAAAAGATAACAACTGTTCTTTAGGAGCCAAAGCCATAAAAGCAGCCAAATGTGGGTAGTCGTTATTCTCTGTTGGAGAAGGGACAATCAGTAGGGCATCTTTTCCTAGATTCATAAAAGAAACCACATCTTCGAAATCGGTTTTCTGATTAAAATATCTTGAAAAAGATCGTCTATCCGGTGGGATTTGAGAAAGATGTTTGCTTTGTAATACCACAAACTCAAAAGGAATATCCAAATCATTTTTTCGCACTGGCGGCGTTTCCCAAAAATAGGCTTCAAAAGGGATGTCTTTTAAAACATCAATAAAATAATTTCGGAAAGAAAGATTTTCCGACAATAATTCCATCACCTGACCAAAAGTCAATTTCTCCTTTTGAGAAGTATAAAAAAAATATTTCCGATGTTCCAGTGCATTCAAAACATCAAAATTATGTTGCCATTGTTCCATTCAACTTTATTTTAAACAATATTAATCATTTTAAATTATTACTCAATATCCGACATTCAATAATTATTCTCAAAACATTCCACACGGTGCTCAATTCAAGGATTGTAAAAAAATGTTATATTCGTTTTTGCTTCCTCTAGATCCAACGTTATTTTTTTATCTAAATCAAATTCGTATGAAATTTTATACTTGGCTTTTTATTGCATCCATGATTTTAATCCAACAAAAAATACAAGCCCAAGGTTGTGATGGAACAAGATACCTCACAGATATTGCTACGTCGGTTTCTAAAGAAACAGTACAATATGGTTTCAATGTAACAGGAGCAGGAGTGAATCAAGATCTAATGATGGATATATACACCCCCGACGGCGACACAAGGACGGATCGACCGGTCATCGTTTATGCTTTTGGAGGTAGTTTTATTGGAGGTAGTAGGGGAGATGTCCAAGATTTTTGTGAAAGATATGCCCGAAGGGGATATGTAACCGTAGGCATTGATTATCGGTTATACGATCCTTGGACACAAGGAATTCCCGATTCTTTGGGAATGCTGGATGAAGTTGTAAAAGCCGTGGCCGATATGAAAGCAGCCATTCGTTTTTTGAGAAAAAGTGCTGAGTCAGGAGGAAATCCCTATGGTATCCATCCAGACATGATTTATTCCGGAGGTATTTCGGCGGGAGCTATAACGGCTTTGCATGCAGCATATATTACATCCAATTCTACAACTATTCCAAGTTACATCACTACCATTATTGATGATAATGGAGGGGTAGAAGGAGATACGGATTTGCCCAGTGATTCTCATGCAGGCACTTCTGCAGAAATCGGAGCCGTAATTAATATGTCCGGTGCATTGCATCGAGCCAATTTTTTAGAAGAAGGTGGCGCACCTGTAGTTAGCGTTCATGGAGATAATGATGATACAGTACCGTATGCTTATGGTTATGCCAGTGCCCTCGGAATAGATTTGGTTTCTGTAGAAGGTAGTAGTCTGGTTCATGCTCGAGCGGAGTCCTTGGGCATCGCTTCCGATTTTTATTCCGTAGCAGGAGGAGGTCATGTCGATTTTTATGGAGATGCGAATCATTTTAATGCCTATGAAACCATGATTGTAAATTTCATACACAACGAGGTGGCTTGTCCGGGGATTGTTCCCGTTAAAAATCTGGAAGATTTAAGTCATCAAGTGCAAATATTTCCGTCTCCGGCAATAGATAAAACGTATATTACATTATCTGATATTGATTTGACCTATTCGGTTGTGATAATGGATCAGTTAGGAAAAGAAATAAGAACCATTCAGAATAATACCGGCCAAATATTTACCTTGGAAAGAATGAACTTGCCTTCTGGTATGTACCATGTTCAAATTCGGTTTGATGATAAAGAATATGCTCCGGTAAATAAAAGAGTTGTATTTAGATAATAACATCTAAGATTAAATTTATTCTTTGCTGAAAAATATGCCTGATAGGATATACAACATAAAGGCTTGCTTCTATGTTGTATATCCTATCAGGCATTAAAATTTATAGATATGAGAACCGTGATCATTTTAATTTTATCTGTTCTTCCGTTTTCTATTTTAGAAAAGGATATCCATTTGGAAAGAGAACAACTCATTGTTTTTTTACAAGAAACAAATTCCGAAGTGCAATCTGCTTTTGAAAAAGATGTATTGCCCGAATTAAAATTATTAGCCAATAATGAAGGAATGGATTTTATAGTTGAAATGATCAAAGAAAGTGCACCTAGGGCAATTACATATACACCTTGCGTTACATTTAGGAATAATGAAGGGGAATCTTTTTTTATGGGGCGTTGGAACCAAGCAGATAAATTCAAGAATTTTATTCGAGGAGGAAGAGTCATGCATCAAAATAGAAAAGAAACCTTCAAGCGGGATGAATGGGTTTGGAACCTCGGGCGATTAAAAATTTATGCACCCATTAAAATAACAGAATTGCAAGGAGCCATTCCAAAAAATTGGAATGAAAATAATTTTTTACAACAAGCCTACGAAGGAATAGAAAAAGGAACAGCTAGATTTAATAAAATCGAAAATTTTAATGTGAATAATATTATTATGAAAAGTTTCCATTTGGCTTTTTATCCTTATCGGGATAAAAAAGGAAAATATTCTATAACGGCTGAAATTTATTCGCAGCATAATTGTGTAACACCTATTTATACACATTTTGAAAATCCGATACAACACAAGGATTTGAAAAAAGCCTTTGAAAAAATGGCAGCTATTTTAGAAGAACAAATCGTCTATCAAATGAAGAATCCTGAAAATGGAGACGGCTTCGATTATGTTCCTGCAGAAACTAAAAGTGTTTCTTGGAATTCTTTTGGGAAAAGAGGTTCGGATAATAATATCAATACCCAAACAGGAAATGCATTTCAATTTAAAAATGAATGGTCGGTAAAAGGAGCGTTTACAGAAAATACACCCATGATCTTTTTTAAATTCAAAGGTCCTTTGGGAGGTTATATGGGGGAAGTCAAAAAAATGGAAGGCAGATTAAATTTGAATGGCGAAAAAAATATGAACCAAGCGGAAGGTCAATTTTCTATTCCGATAAATTCCATCACTATGGGAGATAAAAGTTTGGATGAAGCCATTCATACCATTATTTTGGAGGGTGAAAAATATCCGAAGGCGACATTTCAATTCAAAAAAATAATTCAAGCAAATGGAAATTTATCCCAAGGAGAAAAATCAAATATAGAGGTAGAAGGGAGTATGGAAATGAAAGGAAAAAAAATACCCGTCGTTGCTTCTGGTTCCATTTATCCGATGGTAAAAAATGGAAATTCTTTTCTTCATGCAAAAATGAAATTCGAAATTGATAAATCAGATTTTAATGTAGAAAAAGGACCCGACGGCCCGGAAGACCTCAAAGAAAAAATGGAATTTTATATGAATTTCCTAATGGAATAAAAAATAATAGGAAATAAAAAAATCCCATCCTGAATTTCCTGATGGGATTTTTTTATTGTAAAAATGAAAGAAGATTAGACCTTATTACGAATAGTTTTTTATGAAAGGGAAATTAGAGATTTTACAAAAGATCAATTTGCCTATAATCAATTATTCGTAATAAAGTTTATTTATGAACATCTTTTTCTTCGATAATGTAAGCATCGCCCATCAGCGTCTTATCATTTTCTTGTTCGATGTTGATTTCATTTTTATTTTCGATATCATTCATTCCATGACTGCCACCAGATGCATGACCGCCCAAAATTGGAGCAATCGCCAGACCTACCAAGCAAGTCAACTTGATTAAGATATTCATAGAAGGTCCAGAAGTATCTTTAAATGGGTCACCAACAGTATCTCCAGTAACGGCAGCTTTATGAGCATCCGAACCTTTATACGTCATCTTACCATCAATTTCAATACCAGCTTCGAACGACTTTTTAGCATTGTCCCAAGCACCACCGGCATTGTTTTGGAAAATCGCCCAAAGAACACCGGAAACAGTTACAC
>JAHDDR010000046.1 GCA_020629255.1 Saprospiraceae bacterium
AAAAATCTAAAAATCTAAAAATCTAAAAATCTAAAAATCTAAAAATCTAAAAATCGATACACCAAATCAACCCATCCCCTTGTTTCCCTTTCCTTAAATTTTCAAAAAAAAGAGGAGACTCCAAAAAAGGAATAAAGTCGCTGATGTATTTTTCGTAAGGATGCTGAACTAATAAATCCATCACTAATTTTTTTCTCGAAGCATAGGTCCATTCCCGCTGTTTTCTTAACGGAATAGAAGACACCTGAGAAGCAATCATTTTTTTTCTTCCATAATGAAACGAACTGCCTAAATTCAAAGATATTTTTTTATCTCCGTACCAACTTAAATTAATGACACAGCCCTCGGTTCTGATTCCATCAATACAAAGCTGAAGCCCTGAAGAACTAGCCGTCGTATCGAAAGCCAGATCAAAATCTTTTTCATCATCAAATATATTGAATCCGAATTCTTGTGCCTTATTTTTTCTCCAAGTATCCTTTTCCAAAATATAAATATCCACAGCTTGGTGTGATAAGGTTTCAGCCAATAATGCACCGATGTTTCCAAAACCGGCAATCAATACTTTTTCTCCTCCTTGGATTTCAGCATCCCAAATCGCATTGATAACGGTTTCCATGTTGCTGATCAAAGCCGCCTTTTCTAAAGGTAAATCAGACGGTAAAACCGTCAATGCTTCTTCCTTGACCCAACAGCGGGATTGATGCGGATGCATGAAGTGTACATACTTGCCGTTATCCTCCCGTTGACCTATCATTGAATAACCATACTTGATGGGCAAATTGAAATCACCTTCCATATACGGAACCGCCATGAAGGGCATGAAATCCACACCTACTTCGCCCCGTGCCACCAATGCTTCAGTACCATTACTCACCAAAGAATACAAGGAACGGACTTCAACATCTTCTCCTTCAGGTTGGGAGGTTACGTCTCGGAGTTCCGACTGCAAGGGGTTGATATGCCACAATGCTTTATCCATTTATAAATAACCCGTAAACATCATAGCATCTCCAACAGGATGGAACAAGAATTGTTCAAAATGCAGGCCGTCATCTATTTTAGTGATAGCCTCATTGCCGATATAGTTGGGAATCCCTTTGCCCAACAATAAAGGGGCAATATGGAGCTGAACCATATCTATGTTTTTTTCTCGGATGAACCTTGAAGTCGTATTTGAGCCCCCTTCAATCAAAACAGAACGGATTCCCTTTTTGTACAATTCACTTAAAATATCATCAGTAGGAATGGTGTTTTCCTTTCGGGGAACGGTGATGAATTCGATTCCTTCTTGTTCGGAAATTTTAGTCGGACAAGAAACGATTCTGAAATTTTTGCCCTGACTTGAAAGTAAGGATGAGGTGCAATATAAATGATCTCCGATTACAATGCGGGTGGGATTAGAGCCTTCTACCAACCTTACGCTTAGCCTGGGTTTGTCATTCTTCAAGGTATTATTACCAATGATCACACCATCGCATAAAGCACGTAGGCGATGGGCATGAATCAAGTTCTCATCATTGCCAATCCATTGTGAATGACCATTCGGGGCGGCAATATGCCCGTCCAGACTTTGGGCAAAATGTGAAATGATAAGCGGTTTTTGTTCTTCCTGTTTTAATTTGCTCGCTACGCAAAGAGGGAGATATAATTGTAATTTTCTAAGAATAGAATCCTTCATCCTACCCGAAACGAAAGATGTAAAACCATTGTTAGAGACAGAGAGAAGAGGAAATGTTCCTAGAGAATGGATTTTTTTAGGATGAAAAAGCAAAGCAAAACCATCTTGGGGCAGGGTGGTAGGAATATCTTCAAAATAAACATCCTCCATGTCCGTCCATAAAAAATCATATTCGTCATTTTTACGGCGATGAATCTCATTTTTAATCTTCAATAAGAGTTTCCAAAGACGTTCAGTCATACATTTAAATTTGGTATTTGGGAAACTTTGGGAGGGTAAGGTATGGATTCGTTTCAAATTGACAAATTGAAACTATAAGAAATTATGTCGTTTGGTATAAAAACATTAGAATTGTATAAAATCAGATGAAATGGAATGGGCTATCGGTCTCATTATTATGGTTTATTTTTTATCTATTCTGGTAGAGATACTTTGGATACCGGTTCCCAGTGTGGCATCAACCTACCAGTTGGTTTTTCCGGATAAAGAAGTCCAAGAAAAACTAAACCCGACATCTTTTTTATATAAAATCCAATCTTTGGATATATTTTCCAAATTCTTATTGATAATCGTACCCTACATCCTTGCCATGATCGCCTATTGTTGGCCCTTGTTACTATTGATGTTCCATGTGCTGGGGATTCAATCGTTAAAAATGAATTCTTATTTACTAGGAATAGGTGTGGGTGTACTTTGTTTATTCTTAGGGAGAGCTATTACTTTAGCAAGTGCTTTTTTCATCCGTAAGGATAATTCCCAAAAAAACGATAACTTCGATTTGAAAACGAGAGGTTTTTTCAAACATTCCAGAAACCCGATTGTTTTAGGTTTACATGTAGGTATTCTAGGAATGAATTTAATTTTTCCCAGTTGGATATTTTTAGGATTAACGTTGATTTATATTTTGAATATCCATTTTAAAATTTTATTGGAAGAAGATTTTTTGCTTCATTTGTTCCAAGAGAATTATTCTGTTTATTTTTCTAAAACGAGAAGATATTTATGAGCCAGGAAACCATCACACAATGGTTCAATCAAACCTATTCGAAAAGGGGATTGAATTATTTAAGACCCAAGGAAGCCTATTATATTTTTTATGAGTTATTAGGCGTTGAACCAGAAGGCAAATTGTTGGATGTGGCTTGTGGCCCCGGGCAAATGCTTTCTTTGGCAAAAGAATATAATTTACATGCTTTCGGTTTGGATATTTCGGATGTTGCCATTAAAATGGCACAACAAAAATTACCCGATGCAGATTTGAGAGTAGGGAATGCAGAACAATTACCTTACGAAAATGAAACCTTCGATTATATTTCGTGCTTGGGTTCTTTAGAAAGAATCATCAATTTGGAAACAGCACTGAAGGAACAATACAGGGTGGCAAAAAAAGGAGCTAAGGTTTGTTATTTAGTTCGGAATTCGGAAAGGGCTTCTTGGAAAATCGTAAAAGAAAAATTAGGAATCATTAATAAAAAAGGACATCAAGGAGCGAAGTCGAAAAAAGAATGGTCGGGTATTTTTGAAAAAATAGGATATAAAATAGAAAAAATCCATCACGACCAATGGCCATCGGTAAGATGGTCGAGATGGATGTCTTTAAATGGAACATTAGGGAAAGTGAATTATAAAAAAATTCAACCGACCATGTCCAACATAGATCAAGCGTATGAATTCATTTATATTTTATCCAAACCTTGATAATATGTCTTTGGATAAAGTAAAAAAAATATACGATACGCTACATGATTTTGAATCGGATAAAAGAGAAACACTTTCTTATCCCATCCATAAAAAATTAAATTTTCCGAAAGAAGAAAATATTCAGGATATTAATGATTGGATCGAAAATAAAAAATTAATTCCGGAACTAGCACATATTTTAGATGCTGGGTGTGGAACCGGATATTCCTTGTTGTATTTTTGTGGTCAATCTTCGCAACGGAGTGGGGTAGGGATCAGTGTAAGTCCTTCCGAAATTCATGATGGCAATCAAGCAGCAAAAGAAAAATATTTGGAAAATAAATGCCGATTTTTAGTGCAGGATTTCACCCAACTTTTACCCGATAATTTTGATGCAATTCTAGCATTAGAATCTTTAAAACATGCCCCGGATTTAAACAAAGCACTGCATAATTTATCGTCTCATTTGAAAGAAAATGGAAAAATAATAATTGTAGAAGATTTTTATGTGCCAAATAGGGTAGAGGAAAATCTCCAGAATAAATTTTTAGATTATTGGTCGGTGCCTTCCTTGCATACCGAAAAATATTATGAAGAGTTACTTCAGGAAAATGATATGCAAATAACAGCTACTCATGATTTTACACCTTATGTCTTCAAAAAATACAAGAAGATGAATTTATTGAAAATCCAATTGTTGGATAAGGCTTTGGATATTATGCGGAGCGAAAGGAAAAAGGTATTGTCCCGTATTTTTAATGGTGGATGGATCATGGATCATTTTTACAATGTCGGGGCTTTCGAATATAAAATGATGGTAACAGAAAAAATTAAACGCAATGCTTAGGATCCATTCCAGTTATCATAAATGTTTGACGATGCTTTTTTTCCGTATCATGGATAAGACGTATAATTGGATGCCTTTCAGGAAAAAAAGATATATCCATTATGAAAGTATCCAAGGAAAATTTTATAATAAATACCATAAATATACGGTTTGTTCTTGCAATGGCTTTGCTATTGATACTCGTAAATTGAAGGGCGAATTTCGAATCACACGCTTTATACGTGATCCCAGAGACTTGATTGTTTCTGGTTACCATTATCATAAAAAAGGGGCAGAACCGTGGTTCCGGACACCTCATCTTACACCTAAATATTTTGAAGCGATTAATGCGGCTGTTCCTTCAAAAATAAAAGAACACCAAACCTATGCAGAATATTTAAATAGTGTTTCTCTAGAAGAAGGTTTATTGGCAGAATTGGAATTTAGAAAATATCATTTCGAAAGTATGTTGGAATGGAAAGAACACGAACACATCCGACTGTATAAATACGAAGATATTCTAGGGAACGAAAAAGAAATTTGGAATGATATCTTCGATTTTTATGAATTATCTTTTTGGGATAAAAAAATAGCAAATATATTTCTGAGCTATTATGTTTCTGATTCTTATGTGTCTAAAGACAAACATATTCGTAATAAAAAATCAGGGCAATGGCGAGAAGTCCTTACTCCATACGTAGTAGACGTTTTTAATCAGAAGTACAAAGATATTTTGCTACGATATGATTATCCTTTGGAATGATTTTTTTCTATCGGTTCTGCTTGAAGATATTGAATAAATGAAACAATAAAAGACAAGGTAACTAAAACAGATGCCAGCCCTAAAATAGGGATACTCAATTTTTGAGGAAGAATGAAAGGGAGCAATAAAGCGAAAAATAAAAACCCGGCAATGTAACTCGCATATTTTCTTTTGGGTTCTTTTTTAGGAGGTAATCGAAAAATAAAATAAACAAAAACATTGATATAACGAAGCAAACCGGGAATAAGCACCCACCAAGGAGCCAATCCTTCTAGGTATAGAACAAAAGATGCCAAAAGAACAAAAAGAGCATCAGTCTCCATGTCGAAATATAAACCGAAATCACTTTGTAGATTCTTTTTTCTAGCGATAAAACCATCAAAATAATCTAATGTAATAATGCTTCCAAAAATGATAAATAAATGTAAAGATTCAAAAAGATGAAAAATAGACGCAGAAATTAATAAGATGCATAGCCGCAAAAAAGTAATGCCATTGGCCCAACCTCCAAAGGGTCTGTATTGCTGGAGGAAAATAAAATGACTGGCTATGTAATAGATGAAAGAAAAACTGGCTGCTCCTATAATCCAAAATATTTGCCCGGCATATAGACTAAGTAAACTAGCCACCAAAATTAGGCTGCCATGAATATTATTCCATTGTTTGATTTGTAGTACATTTGCTTTATGCATAGGATCAAGGAATTGACTAAAAATCCGGTTTTTGCTTCTCTTTTACTATCTGCATTGAGTATGCTGCCGGTGGTGGTTAAATTTTTTTTGTTGCCCATTTATGCTCAAAAATTAGACACGGGAGAATTCGGGATTCTATCCTTATTGTATTTGGTATCGGCCATGTTTGTTTTTTCCAATTTCAGAATACAGCTGGCTATACAAACATTTTATTATGATTATAACCATAATCGAAAACAACTCAAAGAATATATATCAAATATACTTTCTTTTTCATTTTTATTGACCTTCACATTCGTTCTTCTTTCTATTTTTTTTGGACCCTTATTATTCGACCTGATTTTTAAATCGGGTCAAATCACTTTTTTCCCAAATGGTTTTTTAGCCATTCTCATTGCTTTTTGCACCTTGAATATGACCGCCTATTTTGCCTTCCTCAAGAATGAGAAAAAATATATCGAACTGGCTTTTTATTCCTTGGGGCAAACGGTGTTCCGCTTGGTATTTCTCCTTGCTTTTTTATTCGGAACAAATTGGGGTTTGACCGCCATCTTAACCGGTGAATTTATCGGTGTGGCATTGGTTTTATTTTATTTTTTATGGAATAAAAGAGATTATCTTACGTTGCGTTTGCAAAAATCATTAATTTTTCCCTCTTTGAAATATTCCATTTTACTCTTGCCTTTTTTCTTGATCAATTGGTCGGCATATCGGGTGGATCGATTTGTAATAGAAAGAATGTTGGATGTATCCTGGGTCGGGAAATATGCCGTACTCGTTGCCATTACCGGATTAATTAGAACCGTCATGATGTCTTCGATTACCGGTTTCCGACCGTTCTTTTTTGAGTTATATAAAAAAGGAGCAGCCGAAAATGCAAAGGAAATAAAGATACTGGAACGAGTATTTATTTTATTGTCTATTCTGGCAACATCTGGTGTTATTTTATTAGGTTGCAATTTGGATCTTTTTATCAAGAATGAAGAGTATTTAGAAATTGTCTATCTTATACCCTTAGCAGCTATGGTTCCCTTGACATTCGCTTGGAGCATACTTTTAAGCCAAGCTTTGATTTTTGCCAAAAAAGCAGCAAAAGTATCTCGGGTTTCTTGGATTTCTTTCGCATTGGTTATTTTATTATATTATTTATGGATACCGGAATTTAAATTAGAAGGCGTTCTTTTTGCGAATATTATCGGGAATATTATCATGGCTATTCTTTATTTTTATTATGGACAAAAAGAATTCCCCATCCGGCATGATTATAAAATTATTGTTTCAATACCTCTGGCTTTTATATTGATGCTGTTTTCTCTATCTTACTTTTGGGAAGGGAATGGCTATTCCATTAATATTTTTGGGATCATTCAATTTTTATTGACCTTATTTCTTCTTTTCATTTTATTTAAAAAAGATATTTTGATTTTCGTGGCATCCATTCAAAAAAAATATAAAAAATGATATTCGGAAAAAAATATATGAAACCTTCTTTTTTAATTATAGGAGGAGTGAAATGTGGCACATCATCATTGTACCAATACCTCAATGCACATCCGAATGTTCTGCCTTGTAAAACCAAAGAACCCGAATTTCTCATTAAAAGAAATCCTATTTCTTTTTTAAAAGGAATAAAAAAATATGCCTCACTTTTTCCAGAAAATAATTTTTATGGAACCATTGAGGCCGGTTGGTTGGATTTGGATGGACAAGGTGTTTTACAACCGGATACCATCATCAAAACCAAAGAAAAGAACAAACCATATATTACCGGAGAAGCAACAGCAAGAACGTATTATTTAGCGAGACCCCAATGGGTGAAATTATTATTGCCGACGGCTAAGATTATTATGTTGGTCAGAAACCCGACGGATAGGGTGTACTCCCATTTTCAAATGTATTTGCGTTGGCATCAGCAAGGAAAAAGTAAATTGGAGTTCACCAATTTCAATGATTATATCAACCATCAATTCGAACGAAAAGATAAAGGCTTGTATAATATTTTAGAGCAAGGTTGTTATATGAATTATTTGCCTAAATGGAAAGGTACTTTTGGTGAAAAAAATATAAGAATATTTCACTCATCAGAATTTTCAAAAACTCAAAAAGCCAATCAGAATTTAAATGAACTTTGTACTTTTTTAGACTTACCTCAATTTGATTTTACTTCTTCCTTACAAAAAAAACATAATAAAGGGAATTATAAAAAAATGAGTGAGCAAAGTCGAGAAAAATTAAATGATTTTTATCATAAATATAATTTATTGTTCGAAGAAGAATTTGGAATAAAATTATGATTCGAGAAATTAATGACACCGCATGTCCCAATGGAAAGAAAAACCTTCGTCTTTTCGGGTAAGGATATAAGCATAATGTAAAGATGTGTTTTCAGGTATTTTAATGTTTTGCTTCATCAGTTCATCCAGACCACTAGGTATTTCCGACATAATACGTCTGTATTTTTGAAGATCTAAAATAAATAAAACTTCTTGGTTTTTATGTAGAACAGGGAAGATGGGTCTTGTAGCCGTGCTATCTTTTAAAAGTGTGTTTTTTAATTCTGTTGTGTCTAAACTTGAAGCAAGGGCAATGCCCGTAAAATAATCACAATGATTGCTACAACAAGTTTGTAAACCCATCTTATGATGTGTCGAAATGATTTGTACTCCTTGAGGTATTGGGAATTCCATTAAAATATTTTTCAATCGAATAACTTCATTATTATTTAAGTGACGGGCATACATGATCGTACCTATAAATCCGATGATTAAAATAAGAAAAAAAGATCCAATCAGCCATTTATATGGAATATTCATGATGTAATATTTCGTGAATTCGAACTTGTTTGTCGTTAAGGGATGTGAAAATAATATAATCCAATACTAATTTAATATTATCTTTACATCCGCTATACTAATTTCATTTAAAGTTTTGATTATGAAAAAAATAACTTCTATCTTTTTATTTCTTTTTAGCATTTCTACGGTATTCGCACAATTGTCGCGTTATCCTTATATACAATCGACAACAACCAACTCTACGATTATTGCTTGGAAAACACCTTCCAATACAGTAGGACAAGTGAATTATGGATTGGATCAAAATAATATGAATCTTTCTGTTGCAGAAACCTCCGCAACAAATCTGCATGGAATCACGCTAGAAAATTTAACACCCGATACCAAGTACTTTTATGAAATCCTAGCCGATGGAGTTGTATTGACTTCCGAGTTTTTTACGACTGCTTCTGATTCCACCGATCAACAATTTTCATTCATCCATTATGGAGATTGCGGTTATAACAATGCCATGCAAAATCAAATTGGTGATTTGATGGAAGCAGATGATGCAGAATTTGCCGTGGTTTGTGGAGATATTGATCAAGGGGGTGTACCACACGTTACTCCGGGAAGTGGAGGAGACAATTACGACGAAATTTATTTCAATGTTTATAACGATGGAGTAGAATCCAAAATGTTATCGAGAGAATGCCATTATACGGCTTGTGGCAATCACGATGTTTATGCCGATAATTTACAAACCTACATGAATGAATTTTTCCTGCCTCACAACAATGCAGAAAATTCCGAACGATATTATTCCTTCGAGTGGGGTGACGCTAAATTCATTGCTTTGGATGTGATTACGCCTTATGATGATACAACCTTCCCTATTAATTCTGCACCCTTGGAAGACCGTTGGTGGACGGATTTTAGACAAGGTTCTCCCCAATATCAATTTTTAGAAGATGAATTGAGATGTAATGATAAAAAATGGTCGTTCGTATATTTCCACGAAGGTCCGTGGACGAATTATTGGGGACCCGATTATAGTTTACCGAATGAATTAGGAGGCGATTATTATCAATTCGACGGTAATCAAATGGTTCGGGATCATTTGGTTCCTTTATTCGAACAATATAATGTCGATTTTGTATTGGTCGGGCATTCCCACCTGTATGAAAAAGCAGAGAAAAATGGTGTTATGTACATTACGTCGGGTTCGGCCGGAGATGGTGATGTGTCTACGAATACAGAATATGCAGACCATCCGGAAATTACCTTATCCATTTTAGATAATGTATATGTGAAATACATGATTGATAATAATACCATTTCATTCAATGTAATTAACAAGGATAATAATATTGTTGACACATATACCAATACTAAATCTTATACGATGTATTCAGTAACACCTAACGTCAATAATGCGTCCTGTGCTAATGCGTCAGATGGTTCTGTTACGTTAAATGTAGAAGGACCCAAGCCTCCTTATTCTGTAGAATGGTTTAATGGTACAACAGGTAATGTTTTAAGTAATGTAACTCAAGGTACATACTATGCTGTTGTTACAGATGCCAATGGCTGTGAAAAAGTAGCATCTGCTGTGGTGGGTGATGATATGGAAACGGCCGATGCCACCTTTTCCCAAACGAATGTCGATAACATTTATGATTTCTTAGCTGTAGAAACGAATGGTACAAGCTATGAATGGAATTTTGGTAATGGAGATACTGAAACAACTGCTACTAATACGGTTCAATATACTTATCCGGAAAATGGAACCTACACCGTTTCGTTAACTGTAACGACAGTATGCGGAACTGATACATATACCTTGAGTTTGGATGTGACGGATGCGCCCAATTCTTTAACTAATATAGGAGGTGATAAAAATGGTGTGTTTATTTCTCCGAACCCATTTACAGAGGAGGCTCAGGTATCCGTAAAGGGAATGAAAGGAAAATTGCAGGTATTCATCTATGATGCAACAGGTAAAGAAATTCAATCTTTCAAAACCAGAAAACATACCTGGGATATTTATAAAAAAGATTTTCCATTAGGAATCTATTGGATTAAAGTTTTGGACAAAGAAGGTAAGGGGGCATTGAATCAAATATATGTGAAGTAATAATTTAAAATAGAAATGAGAAAAATACTATTTATTCTAATCAGTTCTTTTTTTATAGTTGGGCAGATTTTTTCCCAAGATACCGCAAAGCGAAATGTGGTGTATTTGAAGAACGGAAGTATTATAAAAGGTTATGTTGTAGAATTAATTCCCGGAAAAAGTATTAAAATCGAAACATCGGATGGTAGTGTTTTTGTTTATGAAATGTCTGAAGTGAAAAATGTGGCTAGCGAAGAAATTTCGGGAAAGCCCATTTCAGAAAACAATACCTCTTCTACCCAACCTAAAACAAACCCTAATATTGAATTATCTGAGTTGGGGTATAAGAGAAAAGGATATTGGGGGATGTTCAGAGCCGGTCCTGTTATTGGTGCCGGAGGTACATATTCTGAAGGAGCTTTCGGAGGGCAGTTTGCTTTAATTAATGGGTATCAATTTGATGAACGTTACACGTTGGGTTTGGGTTTTGGTGTTTATTTTTATAATGTGGATGGATTTACTGAAATTCCTATTTATATTGATGGACGATATAATTTTAAACCTAGAAAATTCTCTCCAGCCATCAATGGAGGAATTGGTTTTGTTGCTGATGCCGCTTCAGGATATAACGGAATATATGGCGAACTAGGTTTTGGTTTCCGGAATTATTTCAAACCCAGACATGCTGTCCACTTTGGATTGAATTATGCCAGCCGGGTTTACGAACCATTTAAAGGAAGCCCCTTGTTCTTTGGTACCGTAAATCTAGAATGTGGTATTTCTTTTTAAAAAATACCAGTTTTATTCCTTAATAAATGATTCCATATATGTATTGGATTCGGTGAAAAACTGAATCCAATACATGCCTTTGGGTAATTGGGATGTCTCTATTGCTTTTTCATGATGGATGGCATCTAACGTTTGTCCTAAGACATTCCAAATTGTAATTGCATTGATGTTTTCAGGGATTTCAAAATAAATTTTATCAGAAGCAGGATTCGGATATAATTTTATTTCTGAAATGACACTATTATTATGTGTAGAAGTAATTTCATTGCCCACATAAAAATCAGTAGAAAAAACATTTACTCCTCCTCTATAATTACCTACAAAGATTTCCAAGTAACCATCCCGATCAATATCCACTAAAGAAGGGGCACTATAATCGCCTACATCAATATTTTTCCAATTGTGTTGGATGAGTGGAATTGTACCCGCTAATCCATCCGAAACATTTCCATAAAGAGAAATAGTCCCTTCACCATTTCCTATGAATAACATTTTTTCATCATCAATTTCGACAATATCCAAAACAAGTGTAGAATTTGTAGGTAGGTCGGTTCCTCCAAAATCCAAGGCATTTATACCTGATTCAGGATCTGGATTGAATTGAGGATTATTGATGGTTCCTTCATTTCTAAAAAAAGCAATATTTCCAAAACGAATTCCAATTAAAAGATCATTCAGACCATCATTATCCACATCCACCATCTGCGGACTTGAGTGCGTACCAATAGAAACATCAATATCAATATTCATATAATTTAAAACCGGAGCCGCAAATTCATAAGGTTGATCCGGTCCGGCTATATTTTCAAAATAAATCAAACCGCCCGTGTCTTCACCCACTAATAAATCGATGTCTCCATCTCCATCCAAATCGCCGAATTCGGGTCTTTTAAATAAGGCTTCGATAGAATTTAAATTGAGCCAATTGTAATCGACCAAATTAAAAACGGGTTCGTTATGTGTTCCTATGTTTTCGAATAAAATTAATCCAGGCTCATAGTTAGAAGGATCGATTAGCATAGTCTGCGTTCCTAGTACCATATCCATTAAACCATCTTGATTATAGTCAGTAAACGTTGGGTGACAAGTTTTTCCAAAATCAATGGATTGTGTCGTTAGCCAATCTTCCTCAATTAATTCAAAAGGATTCGGATTTTGAGGATCTTGTCCTTTATAAAAAAGAGTATGGCTATCGAAATTAATGGGCGAATTTCTACTAGAGACAATTAAATCTTTTATGCCATCAAAATCGACATCCAAATAAAAAGAAGTAGGGGAGCGTTCGGAAAAAACGGGTGTGTCATAATTCGGAAAAATCGTGTCTTGCATTCCGAAATGAACCAAAGAATTATTATTCGTATTCGTTAATAAATTCATCCGAGAAAAAGATGATTCACCGAATAATAAATCCATGTCTCCATCATTATTATGGTCAAAAGTAGTAATGGAATAACCATTGTGTTGAGGATTGTTTAATTCATCATCAGGTGGCGAAACAATACCGGGGGCACAATTGCCTGGAGCACTCGCTAACAATAATTCCAAGGTGCTTCCTTCTTCATAACTCCCCCCATAACAACTGGATTCTAATTCATAATGGAGGGTATTCAAACCTAAATTTAATTCTACCGATTTATTTTTATAATAATGGAAATACCCGTTAATGATTGTAACAATATCAATATCACCATCACTATCAATATCATTGAAAGAAGATAATAAACTTCCGGGCATGGCGAGTAATTGATCGTTGCCCATGTCGTTCTTGTAAGTCAGATAGCCATTAGGATCGTTGGGTTGTGCTTGCCAAGTAAATTTTAAACTATCATTTTCAAAATAACCTTGATATACATAAAGCCCTAAATCAGTTCCGGAGTGTGCAAAAATATCTCCAATGCCATCGCCATTATAATCTTTTATAAAAATAAAATAACGGATAAATGGAAAATGTTGGGCATATTTTGGAGCATAAATATATTCTTGATTGTTGGTTTGGATATACGTGTTGATGACATGCCCATCATAATCATACACCATTAAATCTAGTAAACCATCGTTATTTAAATCGACTTCCGAAAATTGTGGAGCAGCGATTCCTCCATTAAAAGGGTGTGGGAGAATAGAACCCTCAACACGGGTTTCGTATTGAACATAAGGTAAATCTTGTCCTTGGAGCCCTAAGTAAAATAATAAGAAAAAAAGAAGTAATACATTTTTCATAATACTATTATTTCGTTTTTACAAGAACAGATAATATGTTTGAATTTTCATCAATATTCTTTTTCCAAATAAATCCATTCTTTTCTAAAAGTCGCAATGCTGGGTTGTTTTTGGGGTGAGTGTAGGCCTCTATATATAATAAAGGTAATTCTTCGAAAGCAAATTTTATAACCTTATCGATGGCTTCTTGCATCAAGCCTTGTTTATGGTATTGGGGCGACAATTCAAAACCGATTTCTGCTTTCGTTTTTCCGGGGGTGAAATTCCAAAGACAAATCGTGCCAATAAGATCATCTGAATCTTTTTTTGTTATCGTCCAGAAAATAAATTCATTTTTATTAATGCCTTCAATTAATTTTTCGATTTTCTGTTGAATATCTGAAAGAGTAGGCGTTTTTTTATGATAAATATATTTCTGGGCAATAGGATCAATGCGTAAACCCCAAAGTTTTTCTTGATCAAGTTGTTCGATTCTTCTTAAAGTCAATCGTTCGGTTTCTAAAATAGGAAAGGGATCAAAAGAATAATTCAAGGAGTCCATAACACCCGTAATGAAATCGGTTTTGGCTACAGAATAATCGCTGCTTCTTTTCCATTCTTGTTGGGATAACTTTATTTTTAAATCCTCGTATTTTTTTAATACATCTTTATTTTCTCTAAGATGATCTCTAAATAATGTGTGGCGTTCAAAAAAAGGATGTGAAAAACAAACGCAATGTATATGATATTTTCGATACTCTGTTATGGCATCCGATTGTTCCTCTTCTTCTTTTAAGATAGTAGGGATTTGGTTTTTATATTTTTCAGGAACTGTACCCATTTTTACAAAGAGTCTTCTGTAAGGCATCATGGATTCCCATTTCTGGAAATAAATATAATTTTCTTTTCCCTCTAGTTTTTGTCGTAATAGGTTGAGATGTTCTTCATTTTTTACGCCGACTAAAATATCAATAATAGGTTTAGCGGACAATCCTTTTACACTCGTACTACCGATGTGTTCTATTTCTAAAAAATCAAAACCTAAATGACGGATTAAATTTTGTTTTTCTTCTTCGAACAATTGAGGCCATTCGCTTTGATAAGGAGATATTTTAATTTTCATTCTTTTGGTTTTTATTTTCGCTGTACCATTGTTTCACCAAAGATAAGGCGGGTTTTCCTCTTAAGGTATATCCGATGTCTTTTTTTCCTCCAATACCGAACCAATCATAAAAAAATACGCCGTGGAATTCAGGTTCGTTTCTCCAAGCATTAATGAAGGTAAGGTAACAATCATATTGTTCTTCTAAATCCACTTGTTGGGAAATGTTATAATTCCAAGGATCTTTGTTGGTGCCGTTTTGTGATGTATAACCGACTTCGGTAAAAAAAACCGGAATATTTTTTTCTTTTTGAACCCGTAAAATTTCTTTTTTGATTTTATCCCATGCTTGTTGTAATTCGCCGAGAGAAGGGTTGTTTTTTTTTGTCAAAGAATTATAACCGGTAATGCCGAGGTAATCCAATTCATCCGTAAAATAAATATCATCAATCACATCCCAATTGCAAGAGTAGGTGATTTTTCCGGAATATATTTTTTTGATATTTCGGATGACTTCAATCCATTTTTTTTGATCAATTTGTAAGGAATTAAATTCGGAACCGACAGATAATAAATCTACTTGGTTGTTTTCGCAAATATGCCCGATGATTTCGAATAATTCATGATAGGATTCGTACCATTCATTTTTATCATAAGGAGCTAAGAGACCTCTCCATTCTTTTTTTTGAGGATGCTCTATAAGGACAATAGGAAGAAACATGATTTTTAAATCCAGAACCTTTGCTTGTTTCATGGTTCTATTGATTTGTTGCCAAAAAGGATCGGTCAATGGTGGTCGTTGTATATGGGTAGAAGAAGCACAATCTTGAAAAAACTTGACATTAATTCCCACCCATTCTGCTCCGGTTGATTTTATTTCTTTTAATAAATTAAAATAATCAAAATGATAGTCTTTAGAGTGTAATCCTAATACGATTCCCTTCATCAATTCGGGATTGATTCTTTCAGGAATGGGTTCTATGATGTCTCGACGTTTAAATATATCCGGAAAAATAAAATAGTATCCTAAAAATAAAAGAAGAAGGAATAAGGGTAAGATTAATTTTTTATCAAAATGCATCTAAGGAACGAATATTACGGGTTTAATTTATTCAATAATTCGTTTACTTCTTGTCCATACCTATTTTCATAACCTAACGCATTGGCTTTGATCAATAATTGTATGGCTTCATCTTTTTCTCCCTTATCCAATAAAATGATAGCTTTGTTTTTGTAAGCATAAGAATTATTCGGATCCAATTCTAAAGAACGGTTAATATGGGTCATTCCTTTTTCTGTTTCCCCTAATTTATGATATACAAAACCGATATTATTATGGGCGAATGCCATTTTGGGTTCGATGGCTAGGGCTTGTTCCAGATGTTTGAGAGCTTCGGGATAATTTTCTTTTTGCGAATGAGCAAGTCCGATATTATTGATGGCCGGAAAATTTTGAGGTTCTTTTATAAGAACCTTTTCCATATATTTAATTTGCTTGTCGGGATCTTTTTCAATCGCATACATGCCGAATAAAGCATTGATGTTTTGTGGTTCATTATCCAGTACGTTGATGAAATCTATTTCGGCATTTTCAAATTCATTTAAATGATAGTAGCAATGCCCCCTTGCAGAAGTGTCAAAAACTTTACCTTCAAAATAAAGTGGGTCGTGGTATTTTCCAGCGGTATTGAAAAATAAAATAGCGTCTTGGTAATGTTCCTTTTCAAGAAATTTTATTCCTTTTCGAAAATAAAAAGAAGAAATCCAAGCTTTGATATATCCGATAAAATGTACCAAAATAAATTATTGATCTTTTTCTTTGCTTTCAAATGTATAACGGAAACCCAAGTATCCTTCCCTTCCTTTGGTCGGACCCCATGCAAAAGACGTATCAAAATATGGGTTGAATGGATTTTCTGCAGAAATAATCGGATCCTGTTGTACGAAATTTAAAATATTTTCTACTCCGGTATACCATTCAAAACTTCTCCATTTATAGGTGAATTGTGCATTCAACATGGTATAAGGTTTGGAATATTCGGGTTGTTGCAGATCGTCGGGATAAAAATCAGTATCGGGTAGTTTTTTCTTTCCGTACCATTGCGAATTAATATCCAAATGCCAATCTTGACCTTTAGGTGCCAAAGAAAAAGAATGGAGCAATTTATGTTTGGTAATAAAATCCATTGTTCCTTTTTTACCCTCCAAATCAGTATGTTGAATGTCTAAGTAATTATAAGCAGATTTTATAGTTATCCAATCCCATAAATCGAACGTCGCTTCGAATTGGAAACCATTTCCTACTGCTGGTTCTTCATTGTTTTCAAAGACCAAAGCATCATGTCCGGAATGGTAATGCACCATAACGTGGTTGGTGAAACGGGTTTGATAATAATCAGCAGTCAAGGTAGCGGTCATATTATCCATTTCGAATTTTTGAGTTATATTAATACCATAATTCCAAGCCTCGTCGGGTTCTAATTCTCCATGAAAATGAATATCTCGTTGTGTCGATAATACTCTCGATTGTTCGGAAAAAACTTTTGGGTTATGCCATCCATGACCCAGAGAGATTCGAATATCCGTTTTTTCCTTGGGTGTATATTTTAATAAAGTTCGGGGAGAAACTTTAAAGCCCCATTTATTAAGGTGATCTCCACGAAGACCTATTATCCAAGTAAATTTATCTTGGTTAAAAAAGAGAGTGTTCTCCGCAAATACTCCCGGAATGGTTTCATTAAATTTATAATTTCCGGCAAAAGTTTTATTCAAGGGGTTTTGACTAAAAGAAATGTCTTCATCAATATCCAAGTATTTAAAACTCACTCCCGTTCTTAGGTTGCTACCATTTTTGTAAATGTATTCATGTTGTAAAACAGCATTGAATAAATATTGTAACCCTTCATAATGGGTTTCTCCATACCATGAATCTTGGTTGTGATATTGCCCGGAAAGGATCAATGCCGTAGCATGAAATTCATTGAAACGATAAGCGGTTCTTTTCCAAAGATCGACTTGGTCGTATCTAACGGTTTGTCCATATATTGTACTTGAGCCTAAATTTTTATCTGCATCAAAATTTTCTTCTCCGCCAATTCTTTGTTCCTTCGTCCAACGGATGCCCCCCCGATTGTACCAACCATTTTGTTTGTCGTCGCCCCAAGTCCATTTGTCCAATAATTCATAACGGTTCAGCATGGGGAGATCCAAGAAATTATCCTTGTTCCGATCGTGTTTGGATGCGGGCAGCACCAAATGCCCCCCAATCCAATTACTGAATTTTCCTTTTTGTTGGGCAGAATAAATATTGAATTGTTTTTCCCAGAAGGTATTCATAAAAGCATTGAAATAAAAAGGAGGAGCTTTCTTCGGGTCTTTTAATATCACATTGATTTGCCCGCTGATACTTTCGGTTCCTTGTAAAACAGAATTGGCACCTTTGGCAACAAAGATGTTTTTAACAAAAGGGCCGGGTACCGAACTTACACCATAGGTATAAGATAAACCTTGAAATAAAGGGAAGCCATCCAACAATAATTGATTGTAAATACCACTCAGTCCTAGAATTTTTAATTCTTTAGTTTGAGTTACTACATTGGTGGTGGCCGGTTCTACAGATGCATTGGTATTGAAACAGCCCGCTAAATCACAACAAGCGGCTTTGCCCAATTCCACTTCATTCACTACTTCTGTTTTAATGGCTGTGGTGGAAGAAATGAACCCTCCGGTTTGCTTCCCTTCTACAACCACTTCTCCAAGAGTGGCTTCTGGAGTCATTTCAATCATGAAGTCGATATCTCCGGTAATATCGAGGGTGTCACTTTTATACCCTAGATAAGAAATGACCAATCGCTTGTCTTCAATACCTTCTCCAGAAAGCTCGAAAACGCCTAGTTCATCGGTAGTTGTTCCTTGGTCGGTTTCTACCCAAAAGACATAAGCCCCGATAAGAACTTCCATGTTCTCATCTATTACGGTACCTTTTACTTGCTGTGCTTGTGCTTGAATGCCTAGAACAAACAAGAAAAAAACAGATGTTGAAATATATTGGATTGCTTTCATGTTGCAAAGTTAAGTATTTCAAAACTAG
This sequence comes from Saprospiraceae bacterium, assembly GCA_020629255.1. GTDB lineage: Bacteria > Bacteroidota > Bacteroidia > Chitinophagales > Saprospiraceae > JAHDCE01. The sequence continues at coordinate 18,713 of JAHDDR010000046.1, forward strand.
GAATAAAGGTCTAGTGATGTATTAAGTACTTGTTAAGAAATGAAAGATTGAGTGACCCAAAGATGCGTGGGCGTCCTAAGTATGAATTTATATTTTAATCATATAATCAAATACTTATCCATGTTTGAACAATTAAAGCAGTTAGCTGTCCAAAAATTGAATGAAAGAATGACCTCCAACAGCTTAGGTCAGAATGAAACCCAAGAAGCAGCGAACGAAGGTTCTAATTTCTTGATGGATTTGGTACAACAAAAAATCACTGGTGGTGGTTTGAGCCAAGTTCAGGACTTGTTTTCCCAAGGAGGTGATAGCCTTCAAAACAATGGTATTTTCCAAAACTTGCAAGGAAAATTATCTGAAATCCTACAACAAAAAGGAATGAATGCTGAAGAAGCAAGAGCCGAAGCCGAAGCGACTGCTCCTGATTTCATCAATAGCATCAGAGATAGGTTCGAATCTAAAGAAGAAGCAGATAATGCTTTCGATTTGGGTGCGATTACTAACATGATCCCGGGCAATGCGGGTAATGTTATCAATAAATTGAAAGATTTATTTTAATCATAAAGATTTGTACTCAGCAAATCAAACACTGGGTTTTTTACTAGAGAACGAAAGTGTCGTCCTTCCAATTTAATTTGGAAGGACTTTTTTTATGCTTGGGTAAGGAGTATTTTTTCTCATTGATTTTTTTTAAGATATTGAGGTCTAATAGTTTATCATCTATAAAGTGGAGAATTGTAAAGTATTTTTTTTGATTTTTGTCGTTTTTTGATTTTTGCATAGATTGTATTTTGGGGTTATCAAATCATCAAAAAATAAAATATGACAACTAAATTCTTCTACTCGTTTTATCTTATCCTTATTTTAATCTTCGTTGGAATCCATATAGGAACAGCTTGTTCTTGTTGGCCTTATCAATCGGCATTTTGTACTAATGTTCGAGCTGATGATCATGTCATTCTAGCAGAGGTCATCGACTTTCCTGAGACCTATTTAATGGAAGTCGAAATTATTCAAAACATCAATAATGCAATAAACGAGGATACTATTGTTATCTTAGGACAAGATGGCATCAATTGTGGCGAATGGTTGGAGCTTTTTAATATTTCTGATACGTTGATATTAGCTGTAGATTGGGCACACATTAATGAAGACCCCTCCTGGTATTTGGAAGGTGCTTGCGGTCTGCATTATTTAAGGTATGAAAATGGTATGGTAAATGGGCAGATTACCCATTCGTTAACGACTCAGCCTTTTTCCGAATTTGAGGATGATATGCCTGCTTGTGTAGACTATGCCGTAACAACAGTATCTGCTTTAGATATTTTAGAAAAAGAGGGAGGGGTTAAAACATTTCCCAATCCCATTTCGGATAAATGCTTTATCACATCAGAAGGTATTGCAATGGAACAGTATGACATTTATGATGCGAAGGGAACCTTGATCCTTTCCGAAAATTTAAGACAGCCGTTAGAGAATATAGAAATCAATACGAATGATCTTGATAAAGGGGTTTATTATATCAGAATGAAAACCCCCAAAGGTATTTTAACAAGGAGACTCCTCAAGATTTAGAAGGAAAAAACAAGGACTCAAGCATCACACTTGAGTCCTTCATTCAACTAACCTATTTACCAAATTATCCTATTTTCTTTTGTAAAGTGTGGTTCTGGAGGGGCAACCCAAGTATTCATATTGGCTGAGTTGACCATCTTCCCTGAAACTGAGGGTTCCATTCATACAATTGCTTTGTAGTTTCCAAGATAGACCATCTTTGGATTTTACCGGTTTGAAGCCACTTTCGCAGCTCAACTCGTCATTGGTATAGACCTTGAGCTTGTAATCGGCCGTAATGACGAGAGTTTTGGTTGTCTTCGTATCGCCGGCTAGTTCTACATGTAAACCCGCTCGCCCGGAGGTATTCGTACTGACCCATTCCCAGGTGCCTACAAATTCATGGACTTTACTCGTTGTTATCTCGCCATTTTGGAAATCTCCATTCGCGAATGTCATTAGGGCTAAACTGAGGACTTTTGCTATTTCATAAAACATAACATATAGATTTTGGTTTCTACTCTCTTAGACGGGAATAAAAACCAAAAGGGTGTGAGCAGTCTTGTTAATGAGTTGATAAGGCTTGTTAACAGATTTACGAAGTTTGGGAGGCGTTTAAAACAGACAATTCTAACTCATGTCCAACTGGTCTAATTTTTTGAATAACTCATAATCTGGAAAAGATATTTTTGCTTCATTTAATACCTGATGGAAAAGGGTGTCTTGTCTTAATTGGTATAGACATAATATTTGGTTGTAGTATATATCCGCTTTTTGTCCGAAAAAATTTACCGAGTGTTGATAATAATTCAAGGCTTTGGCAAAGTATCCCAAATCGTAGAGAAGGCAGCCGATTTCGAAGGCAAGATCAAAATTTTCATTAATATTGAAATACATGTTCCAGACGTAGCCCAGGGTTTCTTCGAGCCTTTTCCGTTCATTTAAAGTAATGGTTTGGGCTACTTGTTTCAGGCGAGGCAATAGTCTCATAAAAAAAGTCGAATCATAATCACTTAAACGATACAAGGCGATTAATTCTTTTAATTTTATTTTGGATATATTCGAATAAGTCAATTGCTTGATGCTATTGAAATCATCCGGACCGAAATCATTGACAAATTGTTGGTAAGCCGCATCGGTGTAAGAAAATGATTCACTTTCTTCCATAAAAAGAAGACATCCTATTTCTAAATGGAAATTAGAAAAACTCGGAAATAATGCCTTGCCTCCTTGTTTTTTACAATATGAAATGAAAGCATGATAATTCACCCAAATCGAAATACTACCATGTGTGATAATATCGGGTTCTTTTTTATTTTCAAGATTATGAATTTCATGGAATCCTTTGTCCATGGTCAGCAGCATTAATCCAGCTTTGGAAAAAGATGTAAGGTTCTTTAAACAATCAAATCCCTTTTTAGGAAAAAATAAATAAGTACTGGATAATAAATTTTTGTAATCGTTTAGAATGTCATCCAACAAAGGGTCTTCATGAAATGGAAAATGAGTAGGGGAGAGGTGATAGGATAAATCCATATCCTTGAGCAACGTTTCCGCTTTTACTTCTTTCGGATTATTTTTAGAATAGATGGAAACCGAACAACTTAAAATTTCATTTTCCTGAATCTGGAATAATTCAGTGGGTAAGGAATCAAAAAAATAATTAGCGATAGCGACTAAAGGTTGTTCCAGATCTTTAGGCTGAATTGATTTTTCCGAATGCCTTAAAAATAATTGTTCACTTTTTAATCCATCAAAAAAAGAAACATCCAAAATACCTTGCTTTAAATAAGTCTGGAATTGTGGATGTATTTGGAAAAAAGCTAAATTTTCTTCTACAATATCACTAAGTACATAACAATAAGGCGGCGTCTTTTCTTCTGTTGCTTGAAGAAGGGTTTGCAAATGGTTGAGAATGTGGAACGCCAAGCGTCCATGCCCGGCACCGAGTTCGACGATGTAAACCGTTTCTTCGGTTTTACCTTTCGTTGCCAAATCTTTAAGGAATGCCAAAATTAATTCGGCATAGGTTTTTCCCACTTTTGAATTGCTGGTCATGTGGTGGGGAACGATATCATCGCTCCAAGCCGCAATACCTTTGTTGTGGTAAAAATCTTGATTCAGTTTCCAAATCAGACTTTCAGAAAAGGGTATGTTCGATTCTACTTCATACAATTCCCCCATTGTGTAATAGCTTATACGTTCGTTAATGAATGCTCATTTTTCAACTGGAAGCTAATACTAAGGTCTTGTAGTAGAAACAGACAATATTCAAATGTGTACCGAAGATAACCTAAATTATTAGTTATCTTATGATAAATCCCCTTTCATGTCTTCTAATTGAGCTTTGTTCATCACTTCTGCTTGGTGATTGATGGATTCTTGGTGAATCGCCCGTAATAAAATACTCATAAATCCTTCACTCAAACCAACATTTGTTCCCTTGGAAATTTGCTTGTCTAAAATTTCGTTCCAACGAGTGGTTTGAAGAATGGCAATGTTATTTTCTTTTTTATACAAACCGATTTTATCCGCTATTTTCATTCTTCGTCCAAGAATATTAATGAGTTCGGAATCGATTTCATCAATTTCTGAACGGAGATGTTCCAAGGTTTCTATAAAAGCGGCATCGTTGGAGGAAGGTGTCCTAAGAACAAGATTTTCGACCAAATTTCCAAAGGTATCGGGTGTGATCTGTTGGGCAGCATCCGACCAGGCATTATCGGGGTCGGGATGGGTTTCTGTCATCAGGCCATTGAAATCCAAATCCATGGCTTTTTGAGCCACATCTTGTAGGATGTCTCTTCGGCCACAAATGTGGGAGTTATCACAAATCATTTCGAGTTTAGGAAACTGTCTTTTCAATTCGATGGGGAGTTGCCATCTAGGAGCATTCCTAAAACCGATGTTCCCATGATGTGAGAACCCTCGGTGTATGACAGCTATTTGTTCTATACCGGCTTTGTAGATTCGTTCGATGGCACCTAGCCACAATTTCAAATCCGGATTGATGGGATTTTTAATCATCACGGGAACGTTAGTCCCTTCCAAGGCATCTGCGACTTCTTGAACCGAAAAAGGATTTACCGTTGTTCTGGCACCCAACCACAATACATCAATATTATGTTTTAGAGCCTCGAAAACGTGCTCTCGATTGGCAACTTCAGTAGTTACCTTAATACCTGTTTCTTCCTTTACTTTTTGTAGCCATTTCAAACCAATTCGACCCACACCTTCAAAAGAGCCGGGGCGGGTTCTGGGTTTCCAAATGCCAGCACGGAACAAATCTATATTTTCAGCAGCCAAGCCTCTGGCTGTTTTCAAAACTTGCTCTTCCGACTCTGCACTACAAGGACCGGCAATGAGAATAGGCGTTCCTTTTTCTTTATTGAAGATGGGTTTGATATCCATAATGAAATTATTTTATGATTCTTTTGATTTCGTTGCTTTCTTGGATCAGTTGATAAAATGCTTCGTAATCTTGTTTAATCAATAGACTTCTAAAACGTGCTAATTGATTGATATGTTCATCCAATACATCCAATACATTATCTCGGTTTTGTTTGAATATAGGAACCCACATATCGGGCGAACTTTTGGCGAGACGAACCGTGGAACCGAATCCACCGCTTGCCAATTCGAAAATTCGATTTTCATCTTTTTCTTTTGCCAAGACCGTTAAAGCCAATGCAAAAGAACTGATGTGTGAAATATGCGAAACATACGCTGTGTGTATGTCATGTGAGTGGGCATCGAGTTCTACAATGTCCATCGGGATGGATTGGTATAATTGCTCCACTTTTTCTAACGCTTCTTTAGAGCTATTTTCTTTATCGCATATAACCGTACATTTGTGATCGAATAAATTAGGAATGGCTGCTTCGGGGCCCGAATATTCTGTTCCAGCCATAGGGTGGGTGGGTACAAAATTTTTCCGATTCGGATGATTTTTTATTTTTTCTAATAATTTACACTTCGTAGAACCGACGTCCATAACGGCTTGATGTTCGACTTGATCCAATATTTTTGGAATTAAATCCATCATGACATTTACGGGCGTGGAAACAATGATAATGTCCGATAGGGGAATGGCTTTTTCTAGAGAATAATCTTCATCAATTAATCTTCTTCGATAGGCTTTGTCTATATTATCGGGGTTGATGTCTACACCAATAATTTTTTTGGCGAAACCATTTTCTTTTAATGTAATGGCTAAAGAGCCTCCGATTAATCCTATACCTACAATCGTTACCACCATATTCATTATGATTTAATTCTATCGAGTGCTTGTTCAAAAATTTCTGTTGGGCTGCATAGAGAAATTCTGATGTAATGATTCCCATTGCTTCCGAAAATTCCACCAGGTGTAATGAAGACAAGGTTTTGATATAATATTTTATCAGATAATTCAAATCCGTCTTTTATGTCGCTCGGAATTTTCCCCCAAACAAACATTCCTTTTTGATTTTTATCATAGGAGCAAGAAAGAGAATCCATAATTTTAAAGACTTGTTTTTGCCGTTCTCGATAAATGTCATTTAAATCATCATACCATTTTCGATCCAGTTGCAAGGCTTTTGTTGCCGCCAATTGCAAGGGTTTGAACATGCCAGAATCCATGTTGGATTTAAAACGAAGAACAATATCAATGAATTCTTTTTTTCCTAATAATGCACCCATTCTCCAGCCTGCCATATTTTGTGCTTTGCTTAAAGAATTTAATTCTAAAGCCGTTTCTTTGGCTCCTGTAACGCTAAGTATAGAAGTTGGATTATTATTCAAAATAAAAGCATAAGGATTATCATTGATAATTAATATTCCATGCTCTTTTCCAAATTGAATTAATTCTTCGAAAAAAGAAATAGGAGCAATTGCACCCGTAGGCATGTTAGGATAATTGACCCACATGATTTTTACCCGGCTCAAATCTTTTTGTGATAATTCTTTGAGTTTAGGTAACCAATTGTGTTCTTCAGTTAAAGAGTAGGGTATTATTTTTCCGCCCGCTAATTTTGTTACAGCAGCATAGGCCGGATAGCCGGGATTCGGTACCAATACCTCATCTCCTTCATTTAAAAAACTCATGCTAATGTGCATGATACCTTCCTTGGAACCGATTAGAGGAAGTATTTCGTTTTCTGGATTTATTTCAACGTTAAAATATTTTTTGTACCATTCAGAAAAACCATTCCTTAATTCAGGAATGCCTTTGTAATTTTGATAGGCGTGGTTCCTAGGGTTGTTAGAGTGGTCATGTAATGAACGTATGATGCTGGGGTGCGGTGATAAATCCGGACTTCCGATGCCTAGATTCAAAACGTTTTTTCCTTGGGCATTCATCTGTGCAATTTCCCTTAATTTTGTAGAGAAATAATATTCCTTCACTTCGCCCAGACGTTCTGAAGCTTTTATTTTTATATGTTCGATGCTATTCATTTTAATTAATATTCAAATTCTTTTCCTTTAGGGTAAATTCCTAAAATATTTAAATTTCTGGTTATGGGGCGTATGGCATCAATGGCTTGATTGTATCCGATTTTTGAGGTAACGAAGTCGACGAAAAAACGATATTCCCAAGGAGAACCAATGATGGGAGCAGAGGTGATTTTTGTCAAGTTCATATTGTACGCAGCAAGTACCGCTAATACTTTATGCAAGCTTCCCACTTCGTGTGTGGTGGAAAAACTTAAGGAAACTTTATTTGAATTTTCAGGAATGTCGAATTTTTCTTGGTGTTCCAAAATTAAAAAACGAGTTAGGTTTTTTTTGTTGGTTTCGATGCTTGGATTTAATATATCCAAGCCATATAATTCTGCAGCTAAAGTACTGGCGATGGCTCCTATTTTTTTATTCTTTTTTTCTTGAACCATTTTAGCACTTAATGCTGTGTCTGCATTTTCAATTAATTTTATGTTGGGGTATTTTCTGAAAAAATCACGACATTGTGCAATCGCCATAGGGTGAGAGTGCACTTCGGTCAATTCATGGATATTCGTTCCAGGGAGAGCCAAAAGGTTTTGTTTGATACGAAGAAATACCTCTCCGGTAATTTTGAGTAAGGAAGTATTGATTAAATTATAATTATACATCAAATTTCCTCCGAGTGTATTTTCAATGGCCAT
>JAHDDR010000047.1 GCA_020629255.1 Saprospiraceae bacterium
AACATTTGTCCTCCTAATTTCCTTACTGTGGTATGGAGTGGACGGGATGATGATGCTGTGGGTGGTGATGTGAACACAGGAGATATTACTTCTCTACTTACTGTACCAACAACACCTGGCACTTACAATTTCAATTTAAGTAGAACAGTAAACGATGGTGTTTGCGGTTCGGTAACCTATTACATGAACCTTAGAATGACCACAACTGGAACACCTGATTATACTTGTGCAGATACTCCTTGTAGTGCAGATACACAGATCCTTCAAGATCCTTGTGATGCCAACTTGAATTATATCAGATACGATGTAAGTACATCGACCCAAACGATAAACAATTCTACAACTTCTTGTAGTTGGGATGGAGATAATGACATATTCTTTGAATATACTGCTCCTTCTTCTGGAGAAATGGTTGTTTGGATAGATGATTGGGGTGATTTCGCCTTCTTCGGACAAGGGAATCTTACAGGTAATATTTATGAAGGCCCCAATTGCAGCACACTTAATGTAGCTACACCAACAGAAACCGTATCGGGAAGTGGAGGATCACATAGTACCGATTGTATCGATTTCTCTACGGGATTATTCAATGGAACCAACCAGGGTCCATTCGTTGTTGATGGCATGACACCTGGGCAAACTTACTATCTGAGGATTACAGAAGAAGATGACCAAAGTGCTTGGATTGATTTAGCTTTTGCTGCCACAGCAGAAGAAGATGATTGTGCTACAGCTGCAGAATTAACAGGCGAAGGTTGTAATTACAATGCAACAGATAATGGTGAGCCTGATTCTTGGGCACCTGTTCCTGCTGGCCACGTTTCCAGTTGTAATGGTGTAGATTGGAGTACAAACGACAATGGTGTTTGGTATGAATTTACCAACTACACCACTCAAACCGTTACGCTTGAAATTTTAAATGTAAACTGTAATGGTTCGGCGGGTGGAACCCTACAATTAGGTGTCTGGGCTAATGATGGAAATTGTAATTTAGGGACAGCTTCATTCCATGGTTGCTCTGTTATTAATAATGATGGTGCTACCAATAGCAATGGAGATTTGACTATGACCAGTCTGCCAGCAGGAGATTATTATCTTTATGTAGATGGCTTCGCAGGTGACCAATGCCGTTGGGAATTTGTAAGTTCGGAAATCCTTCCTGTAGAAATGGCAGATTTCAAAGGATTCATTGAAGATGAATGGAATGTATTGGAATGGGAAACAGCTTCAGAATTGAACAACAGCCACTTCGAAATCCAACGTTCTTCCGGTTTCGAGAGAGATTTCATCACATTGGGTGTGGTGGAAGGAAACGGAACTTCTGCCGAAGGTCATTTCTACAACTTCATTGATGAGAACCCACTGAGTAAATCTTATTACAGATTGAAGCAAGTTGATTTTGATGGTCGCTATTCTTATTCTAGTGTCATTGAAATCACAAGGAATGATACCGACTTCTCCATCTCAAGCATTTATCCGAATCCGACTAAAGGAAACTTTACGTTGATGTTTGAAGCTACACAATCCAAAACATTGAGTTTGGAAATCAGAGATTTGATGGGTCGATTGGTTCATTCAGAAACATTGGAGGCTCAGAATGGCATCCAAACCATAGACAGAAACATCGATTACCTTGCCAACGGCATCTATGTGGTGACCTTATCAGATGGCTATAAACAGGTAATGGATAGGATTATAAAGCGATAGGTTGAACTCAATTATATTTAGCTTGTTATATTTCCGGATGCCTTTTCAGGCATCCGGTTTTTTTATTCTTATGAATAATCGTATTTTTCAGCGAATTTTCACTATTTAAATAAAATCAACGCAACAATGACAGCGAAAGAATTTTTAATGGCCCTTCCAGAAAAGGTCTCTCCTGAAGCAATCGAAGGACACAACACCAATTTCCAATTCGATTTAGGAGGTGATGACGGAGGCCAATACACACTTTTGATCCAAGACGGAAAAGCTTCCGTAGTAGAAGGCTTGGAAGGAGAATCTAATTGCAAAGTGTCTGCCAAAGGCAGCGACTTAATGGACGTGGTTGAAGGTCGTCAAAATCCTATGATGGCATTCATGATGGGTAAGATCAAAGTGACGAACCAAGGAGAAATGCTTAAATATGCCAAAATTTTAGGCTTGATGTAATCATGACTCTTTTTCTAAAAAAAGGCTTTCTTGCTAGCAAGAAAGCCTTTTTTTATTCGGATGTCCCGCCCTAAAAGAAGGGAATTAACCGAATTCCGAATGTTACGGTATTCAAGCCATAACCCAAATCTTGTTGTTGAATGAAGAAGGGCTGTAAATCCCATTTTGCAAAAAAAGTAAGATAACTAAAACCCAATTCCCCCCTCAATCCGTAGCGTATATTCGAAAGATTGAAATTGCCCTTCACGCTTATTTTTTCCCCATCATTTGTTTTCTGCTTTTGTTTGGCCCCCATTATCACACCAAAATACCCTCCTGCTGCCAGATGCAATGATTTTTTCATCCGCAAAGGATTCATTTCGTATTGTATCAATAATGGAATAGATAAGGAGGTGAGATTGAGTTGATTTCTTTTCAGGGTAACTTGATACACATATTCGGGAGTAACAAAACTACTATAAGGGCTTAAAGAATAAGGTCGATTCAGGGTAAACCGATCGAATTGCAAGGCAAAACCATATTCCAAATTCAATTGATGCTTGTACAAACTGATCCGTTGTCGGAAAACATTCACACCTATATGGATTGAACTCCAGGGCTTTAAAGCCAGGGTATCATAATAGGATTGGTTTACATTTCCATACTTTTGCAAATGCCTATTCCATCCAAAATCAATCAAGAACCACCTAGTGGTTACATTCCTTTTTTCACTCAATAAAACAGAATCCGAAACCTCGGGTATAATAAGGGGTATCGAATCAACATCTTGAGCATCCAAAGTTGGGCAAAAGGTCGAGACCAATAACATCACACATAAAAAACAACGAAAACACCACATAAGTCCACTTTCCTTTTTCTTGAATTTTTCGACCACAAAATAAATTTATCGGGTCATTTACACTAAATATTTGTTTTTTTTCTAATAAAAAAGCTCAAAATCAAAAGTATTGCACGCTTATTGCTATACAAAGCATATAAGTTTCAATCAACCATAATATGCTATTGGGCAAGCGGTTAACGATATGCATACAAATTACAAACATATTTAGCTGAATTTCCTATTAGAGGAAATTCAAAATCAAAACGAAGGAACAGACCAACTATTTCAAATTAAGAATGATATAATTAGATAGTGAGCCATATGGGAAAATTTAATAAACATATTTGTCTAATCTTAGCATGGATCATGTTAGGCATTATCCAAACCCATGCACAATCATGTCCCGACTTGGATGATGTATTCTACACCCAAGTTCAAGATTGTGATGACCAAGCATTGGTCTGCATCGAAATAGGGATAGAAGATATTCTTTCGGGTTCCTTAGATTTCCTTATCAATGATGTTCCCTTCAACGACCCTTATTTAGGTTGCGAATTCGATTCTACCATTGTATATGGATATCAATCCTTATTAGGGGAAGGCGAATTGGGGCCCTATCATCTGGACTCATGGTATATTAATGGAGCCTTACATTCTGGAGAATTCCAAACCATCGGAGATTTGGTCAACATGATGAATACATGGGATCCAACCGGACAATGGACCTATGATGATGTAACCAAACAAATCAGGGGTGGAGATTTGTCTCAAATTTATAGCGATTTACTGATAGAACAACTTCAATTACCCGGCACCCATGCTACGTTGGGCTTGAATTACGGCTTGACCGCTTTAAGCACCTATGTTAATTTTCCTGTAGGACAACATAGTGTTGAAATAACCAATGGAACGGATTGCAATGAATTGATGGACGTATATGTGGCATGTACTCCTACGGCTTATGAAACCGTCGCTACATATGCGGGACTGTCGGGCCAATTCTGTTTGGATGAAAGCCAATTATTAGGCAGCAATCCTGTAGTCGAAGCCTGCAGCACTCCGAATAATACACCCATAGAATTCATTATTGAAAGCGATGGATGCATTACCTACTTGGCAAACAATCCAGGAGAATCAACTGCTTGTTTCGTTATTTGTGATGATTTGGGCATTTGTGACACGACTTACTTAACCGTTTTATCCCTGAATCCTCCAGACGGAGAAATCATCATCGAATCGGTTCATATTGGGGAAACGGTTTCCGAATGTTTGAGTGCAGAAGAATTGAACGGCTCCAACTTCACCATAAGTAATTCATGCCCTCAATATTCCGACGAAAATATAGAATTCTATTTTGAAGACGGTTCTCTTTGTGTAGAATACACGGGTATTTCTATTGGTACAGATACGGCTTGTATTGTTATTTGCGATGATTTGGGCATGTGCGATTCAACCATGTTCTATATCTCGGCATATAATCCGATGACGACCGCTCCCATCGCTATTAACGATGAAACTTCTGCTAGTCAGGGAACCGAAACCATGGTCGATGTTCTAGCGAATGACACGGTAGAATATGTAACTACCTTAACCATTCTGAACAACCCGATTTATGGCCAAGCCTATGTAACAATGGACAACGAAATTGCATACACTGCCGATGCCGGTTATTGTGGTGGCGATACGTTGGATTATTTAGTTTGCAATGCCATAGAATGCGATACCGCCCAAGTTGCCATTAATGTACTTTGTAGTGCGATAAAAATATATAATGGCTTCTCGCCGAATGGTGACGGAGTTAACGATCATTTCAGAATAGATGGAATCGAAGCTTTCCCTAACTGCATGGTTAAGGTCTACAACATTTGGGGCAATATGGTATATGAAAATACCATTGGTGAAGGATACAAATACGAAACCGGATGGGATGGCACTTGGAATGGCAAGCACCTCATCGACGGTAATTATTTTTATATGATAGATTTAAATGATGGAACCAAACGGTCGTTTAGCGGCTATTTACTATTACATCGTTAATATCCTTTTTTCTTAGGGTTTTATCCGAAGCTCTTAGGAAATTAGTGGATAAGATTTGCAGGGACGGATAAACATAGTATGAAGAAAGGCTTCTCTAAAAGAGAAGCCTTTTCTTATTTATGAATTTAATTTCTTCGGAAGTTACTTTTTTCCAAAAATCCTAGACAAAAGTCCTGATGAAGTTTTTTTTGCCCCTAAAATTATTTCTAAGGTGCCGGGGTTGAATACCATTTTCTTTCTGGCAAGGATCATTTTATTCCTTCCTTTCAAGCCCTTATTCAATGCTTCACAAATCTTTTGTGTTTTCTCCAATGGTTCACTTTCATCAATGCTCAGTAAAGTTTCGGAAACATCCCAATCAGGAAACGTCTTGGACATGGTTTGGACAAAACAATTATTCCATGTTAAAACATAATCCTCTCCATTTTTAATTTTTGCCACATGGTGAAGGTGATGATTTAAATCTTGGAAAAAAGACGCCTGTTCTTTAATGATTGTCTTATCATCTACCCCAATTTCTAATAAGTTGAACCGCTGTGTATATTTCAGCACATAATCGTATTTATTAGATTCGAAAGAAATATTTTTCTTGAATTTTATATGCTGGGTTTTCTTTTCAAAACGAGAAACGCAATACTTGTAAAATTTCATATCCCAAGCATTCTGTTTCCCAATTAAATGCTGGGCTTCTTCTTCTATTTCGTCTAATTTTTTTCTATTTAGCGTAATGCGTTTCACATCAATACTTTTGGGCCATTTAATTTTAATGATATTTCCAAAATACTCTAGCGATTCAGAATAATTTTCGAATAACCCTACATGTATGTCTATTTTTTCTATGGCTTCTATTACTTTTTCATAATCTTGTTCAGTAACATAATCGGGTGAATAAATCCGTTTCCCTAAAAGAAAACCAATCATATAATTTTGGGTCTGCTTATTCTTAATATATGATTTGAAATCTTTAGGGTAAGGGCGTATCAAAGACATGAACTCTCTTCGATCCTTCATAAAAAAATATTCAGACAACATCCGATCTATTGGATTTCGAACAATCATGAACAAATGATAATTCAAGTATTTATCATTTTCTTCCGGATTAAAAATATCAGCAGAATTAGAACACTTTGTGTCGTATAAAATATGACGATAATTGAAATCCGGTTGTGTTTGCCATTGTGTCTTATTCATCGCACAATTGATCGTAGTTCCACCTGTTTTAGGAATATGTATGAAAATATTCTTAGAATCCATTCTTGATTTTTTTATGAGATGCCTCACAATTTAGGGATTAAAAAATAATTCCAAACAGAAGTTGCTAAAAAGTGATGGATAAAAATGATTGGAATTGTTCAATGCCCAAACCAAAACTCATTTTGAATTTTGACTAGAGATCATCTCGCATAAAAAAAGGAACCCACATTGGGGTTCCTCTCCATTTTATTATGAAAACTGTTCAACTCCTATGGCAAATAGATGTTTTTGATAGTTAGGCCAATTTGGCCATATCCCGAACAAGTATACTCTTACGATTGAAATAAATTAAATTGGATTTTTTCAAATCATTCAATACCGAAGTAACAGTTTGTCGAGACGTTCCTGTTATGTTGGCTATATCCTGCTGCGTCAAGGAGTGTCTAATAAGCATTTCGAAACCGACACGTTGCCCATTCTTGGCCACCGCATCTTTGATGAAATCTACGATTCTTGCCCTCGCATCTTTAAGCACTAAAGACTCTAATCTACGTTCAGCACTAATCAACCGGCTTCCTATCAATTCATATAATTTCAGACTCATCTGAAGATTGGTCTGTATCATTTCTCTAATCAGACCCGCATCTACAGAACAATACTCCACATTGGCATTCATGCATTGGGCAAAATCTATGCGACTCCCCTCTCCTACCAAACATAACTCACCAAACATGGCATTAGGATACAATACCGTCTTAATGACTTCTTTTCCATCACTGGAGTGGGTCCCGATTTTAATGCAACCTTTCTTAAGAAAAAAGACCTTTTTGGCCTGCTCGTCCGGCAAATATATAAAATCGAATTTAGAGCAAACATGCATTTCGGCATTCAATAACAATCTATTGAAATTCTCTTCACCCAATACTTGAAACAGGGGAATTTCTTTTAGGAATTCTGATAATATTTCTTTGCTCATGATCCTATAATTTGATTATGAATTTATGGTTCCGTTTGATTTCTAATCACAATATCATACTAATATAAAGAAGCAAAAACAACAATATGAATCAAAAATACTATACAAAAAATAATAATAAAATTATAAAGCACTTATAATCAATAAAATAAACAAATAAATACATATAAAAAATACAAAAAATCAAATTAATATTATTTAACTGGCTTCGAATTATAATTCTATATATTTTTGTCTTTCGAATCTCCCTCCGTATTTATTTCATTTTCCATAAAAGGATAAAGCATGAGGCAAATCTTATCTATTTTACTCTTAATCCTACCTGGTTGGGCATATTCTCAAGTATTATCGAACACGACTAATATCAATATTATTAAGACCTGGGATCAAGAGCCCAATGGGTGGGCTTACCCCATGTCCATCCATGTACCAGAAGGTGACGTACCAGCGGGAGGTTTCCCAGTTTGTATCCTTTTACACGGGAACGGAGGCAATGGAGCTGGCACGATAACACAATTTGAGAACCTTTTGGATTGTCATGCTCTAGTTGCTCCTACTGGATATATGAACAGTTGGAACATCTGCTCAGAAGACAGTGAAGCCCCCGATTTAGAAATGATAGAAGACCTAGCCATCCAACTACAAACCTATACCAATATCAATCCGAATCAAATTCGAGTACTTGGAACTTCGAACGGAGCTGCATTGGCCAACAATGTTTTCATCAACAATACGAATACAGGCATTGATGCCATCACTGCCATCGTTTCCCAATTATCAGATGTGCAATTCCATATGGGAGATTTCTACAAGGCAAGTGGCGAAACCAGCTCTTCTAGCCCTTTTTGCGGCTACGATCAAATTGCTTCGCCCATTTCCGGAAGAAAATATCTTAGCATCTGCAATGAAAACGATGGCGTAATACCCTATACCGGCGGACCTTCGTCTGTAGGAATTAATTTCCTACCGGCACAAGCTGCAGCTCACATCATAGCACTCAACCAAGGGCATAGCGGAGGGCAAGTACCTGACCCGGGCACCCAAATAGATACCTCCAATGTGTATGAATATTCGTATTTATCCGGACAAGTCGTCTTACTAAGAGGGGATGCCGGGCATGGAACCAATACAACCCAAATCAATTACATCAAAGATTTTCTAGGAAACTGCTCAACTCCCCCTATCTATGGATGCACCGATCCCACCGCAGACAATTACGCCCCCAATGCTAATACAGACGATGGTAGTTGTACGTATTCTTCTGATATACTCACAAATACAACCAACATCAACATCACTAAAACTTGGTATCAAGAGCCTTCTGGCTGGACTTACCCTATGTCCATCAGCGTCCCTTCCGGAGCACCTCCTGAAAATGGCTTCCCTCTTTGTGTACTCCTTCATGGGAATGGAGGAAATGGAGGAGGAATGGTAAACGCTTGGTCTTCCTACTTGGATTCGCATATTTTAGTGGCTCCCTCCGGCTATGAAAACAGTTGGAATATTTCTGACGAAAACAGTGAAGCTCCAGATATTGAAATGATAGAAGAACTCATTCTTCAATTACAGACCTACTCAAATGTCAATCCGAATAAAATTAGAGTTTTGGGGACATCCAACGGCTCAGCACTTTCGAATAGGGTTCTAATTGAAAACATTAATCCGGGAATAGATATTATTTGTGGAATCGTATCCCAATTATCCGAAGCCCAATACCACAATGACCATTTTCATTATCCAAGTGGAGATACTGGAGGCACAGACACCTATGACGGATATGATATTAAGACAACTCCTGTTTCAGGCAGGAAATACCTTAATATTTGCAACGAAAACGACATGCTTATTCCTTATACCGGAGGCCCTTCTTTAGGAGTGAACTTCCTCGATGCTCAACTAGCAGCGTATATAGTAGCCCAAAGCCAAGGATATACTGGTTCACAATTACAAGGAAATGGCACCCAAATAGGAACATCCAGCAATTATGAATATGCTTACCTATCAGGTCAAGTCGTTCATATTAGAGGCAATGCAGGGCATGGTACGGATACAACTCAAAAAGAATACGTCAGCAATTTCTTCCAAAGCACCAACAATACACCAACCCTGTATGTGGATTACACCGCAACGGGTTCCAATGATGGTTCTTCTTGGAGCAATGCCTTTAACGACCTGCAAGATGCTTTAGCCATTGGCAGCAACAGTGATATTCTAATAGCTGAAGGAATATACTACCCTACTTCAACCACAAGCAGAGGTATAGCTTTTGAAATTCCAACAGGAGCTACATTAATCGGAGGTTATCCTAATGGAGGAGGATTTTCTGACCCCGAAACTCATGAAACTATTTTATCCGGCAATATAGATGGTGTCTCTTCCTACGATGGCAACTCCTATCATGTAGTTATCGTTAGAGATGTTGATGATGTAACGCTTGAAGGCATTTCCATCCGGGATGGAAATGCGAACGATGCCAATTCTTTTGGAAGAGCCAGAGGTGGAGGATTATTTGTGAATAATGCCACCCTTACGCTAAATGATGTAACCGTAAAATGGAACAAGGGTATTTATGGTGCCGGGATGTTTGCAACCCTTTCAGATTACGTTTCTATTCATGGCTCTACGTTCAAAAAGAATGAAGGAGATTATGGTTCTGCCATTTACCACAGCAACCAAACCCAACTTTATATCCACAAAACAAGGATCATAGATAATACATCTTTAATCCGGGTTGCGATAGAAGTCAATAATTCATTATTTACAAGAATTGAAAATTCTGTAATTGCCAACAATGCCTCTACCAATGCCAATGCCATAGGCTTTATTTCAACCAATAGGGATGGTCTCGCAGAAATTGTCAATTGCACTATTTTAGGAGAAACCTTAAACAAGAATCTAATCACCTTGCAAATAGGTTTTGGCGACCAATTGGATGTAACCATCGACAATTCCATTATTGCTCACCAGGAGCAGAATTTCACAAGAGCCATAAAAGAATATAACAATGGCATCCTTAACCTAAATACCAACCATTGCTATGTGCAAGGATCGTCGGTTATAGGAACAAGCCATAATAATATATACTCAGATATTGAGGGGGCTTTATCCTTGGATACTAATTACGCTCTCCTTCCTTGTTCACCAGGTATCGATGCTGGTTCTAATTCATTGACCATTGGAACCAAAGACATCGGAGGAAATCCTAGAGTATCAAATACGAATGTTGACATGGGTGCTTATGAAAACGATATGGCTTGCCGTCTAGCAATTACACCAGAACAAGAAAAACAAAACAGTAATATTTCCATCTACCCCAATCCTACAAGAGATCGATTGTTTATAGAAACCGACATTGAAAAACCATCTGTTTTATTGTATGATATTTTAGGGCAGAATATTTTATCCACCCATCAAAAAGAATTGGATATATCCTCATTACCTAAAGGGATGTATTGGATAAAAATTATGGATAAAAACACATTTGTTACCACAATAAAAATTGTAAAGGAATAAAGCAATGAATATTAAATCCTTTGTTCTATGGTCAGTACAAATTGATTATCTTCGCCCTTATTTTTTGAAATCACAACAACATGAAAAATATTACAGTTATAGGAGCAGGCACGATGGGCAATGGTATTGCCCATGTCTTTGCCATGTTTGGACATCAAGTTAGTTTGGCAGACATTTCTCAACCTGCCTTGGATAAAGCCATTGCTACCATTACCAAAAATTTGGATAGAATGGTCTCCAAAGAAAAAATATCCAAAGCGGATAAAAATGCAACTTTAGGTCGTATTTCTACACATACTGAATTAAAAAATGCCATTTCTAATGCCGATTTGGTGGTCGAAGCGGCAACAGAAAATGTAGATTTGAAATTACGCATCTTCCAACAAATGGACGAACTCGCTCCTAAAGATGCCATACTTGCTACCAATACATCATCTATATCCATCACTCAAATTGCAGCTGTCACTTCTCGACCAGAAAAAGTAATCGGTATGCATTTCATGAATCCGGTTCCGATCATGAAATTGATCGAGGTAATTCGAGGATATGCTACATCTGATGAAACTACCCAAACCATTATGGAAATGAGCAAAGGTTTGAAGAAAGTTCCTGTAGAAGTAAACGATTACCCCGGATTTGTTGCCAATCGAATCCTGATGCCCATGATTAATGAGGCTATCATTACCTTATTCGAAGGAGTGGCTGGCGTAGAAGAAATTGATACTGTCATGAAATTGGGCATGGCTCATCCGATGGGTCCTCTCCAATTGGCTGATTTCATCGGCTTGGATGTTTGCCTTTCCATCTTACGTGTATTGTATGATGGTTTCGGTCAAGACAAATATGCACCTTGTCCTTTATTGGTGAATATGGTAACAGCTGGAAAACTAGGTAGAAAATCTGGAGAAGGTTTCTATTCTTATTCACATGGCACGAAAGAATGGGTTCTTGCAGATAATTTCAAGAAATAATATAAACCTTGCCCTTGTTTCAAACAAAACAAAAAAAATCCTGTACGCTTTGCGTACAGGATTTTTTTTGAATGAATAAGTAAAAATTAATCTCTACCTGCCAACATGGCCAATAAACGAAGGAACTCGAAATAAATCCAAGCCAATGTTACCAACAAGGCAAATCCTCCGAACCATTCCATGTATTTAGGAGCACCACCTTTTACCCCTCTTTCGATCAAATCGAAATCCAATAGGAAGTTCAAGGCTGCTACTGCAATAATCACTAACGAAATTCCGATAGCCATGGGGCTACCATCGTGAAGGAATGAAGCATGTACACCAAAGAAGCTCAATATAAATGTAGCCAAGTACATGAACATGATTCCCATGGTTGCTCCAGCCACGATCATCTTGAATTTTTGAGTGACCGGAATCAATCCAGAACGATAGATCATCAACATGACAAATAATGTGGAAACCGTCAATCCAACCGCTTGGAGTACAATTCCATCATACATATTCATATATATCAAGGATACAATCCCTAGGAAAAATCCTTCTAAAACAGCATATAAAGGAGCCAATTTAGGAGCCAGATGTGGTTTGAAACTCACCACGATTGCTGTGATGAAAGCACCAATCATCGATCCTATCATTACCATTTGACTGGCAAAAAATGAAGAGGCGAATGCCGAAGCGATCAAAATCATAATAAGAATCAACGACTTATTCATTGTTCCTGAAAGGGTCATGCGTTCTTGCATGGAAAAAGTTGGGGCGTCTAATGCTGTTCCATCCTGATAATCAACAGCATATGTTTCTGGATTATCAAATTTTTTGGACAAAGGGTTACTAGATTTATTAAATCTATCGAACATAGTAGTATAAGAATTTTGGTTAACAATCAATACAATAACAAATATAGTATTGTTTTTAGTTCAATGCAATTGATAAAAGTAATGCTTAAATTGCATATAATTTTATAAAAATGCTTGTTTTCCGAATGTTAATGTCTAAAATTCAAATTGTATGGATCAAATTGACAAGGACTTATCCAATCTGATGGATGATGAAGGTAAAATTGCGGTTTGCCCTCAAAACCCAAAAAGAAAATAAAAGTACTGGCATTCATTGCAGATAAATTTGATATGAATCAAAAATATTCTGAAATTCAAATCAACAATATCATAAAACAATACCACAGTTTCGGAGATCATGTCCTTTTAAGAAGAGAATTATATGATAAAGGATTTTTGGATCGAACTTTGGACGGACGTTCATATTGGAGATTACAAAAATCTTGAAAAGCATTAGACTTTATTGTGGAAAGTTTTTTACGGGAGGCGGCTTAGAAATTTTGGAAATAGGCGAGGCATTACTCGAAAAGCATAGCCTCAGCTATGTTTGAGAGGAATAACGAAGTATATTTGCAAAATATCAAGTCGACTTTAATCAATTTTTCGCAACAAAGTCTACTTATATTCGCCTAAAGTTTAATATTTCTTACATCAGATGGATAATAAACCAACATTAAAAGAATATCTGAGAGACAACCCGGGAAAAGGGCTGAACGACTATTTCCAGGAGTGGGGACAGGAACCGGAACCGGTTCATCCGGATTACCAACCTCCACAAGAATATATCACTCCCGAGCCACCGCCACCTCCTCCTCCACCGCCACCAGTGGTGCAGGAACCTCCAAGACCCAAACAGAATCCGTTGCAGCAATATCAGAACCCCATACAACAACAAATCCAAAACCAGCCCCAGCAGCAACAGTTTCAGCAGCAGCAACAATTCCAACAAGACAACACGTATGTCAACACGCCAAAAAGTTATTTGGAACCCACCCGTACCAAAAAATCGGTGAGCGTTTTGTCTATCTTGGGTGCTCTGGCAGTCATAGGCAGTCTATTTTTGCCTTGGATAAATGTTGAAGCCATCCGAGGATTTAAAGATGTAACTACCATTACCGGAATGGGTTTACCGGATGCGATCCAACAAATCATGTCCTACCCACCCTCTTTAATTTATAAATCTATTTTTGCCATCGCTGGTGGTGGAGCCATCGCCTTACTCGGCGAAATGACCAAGAGTTGGGTTCTAAGGATTTTGGGTCAAGTTATTGCCGTAGCTTTTGGTATTTTTTGGCTGTACACGTTATATAACTCCTTTGGACATATTACGACAGAATTAAAAGTAAAAAATCTAGAATTATTCAAATATCTCCAATATGGAACCTTTGTTATGACAGGAGGAATATTTTTATTTTTAATTGATATGATAAGAACCATGGCGGGTAAATAATTTTGTTTTCTTTAATCTCTTTATACGAATGAAAATTAATTTAATTATCATAAAAAATATTGTATTTTCATTTTTAATGACAATATTTTTCACCCAATGCTCCCAAGAACCGACGCCTGTTTCTTCAGAAAAAAAAGAGCATACAATGGAATCTGGATTTGACCAAGAATTGGCCAACAAATTAGGTGCAGACGAATATGGCATGCACAAATACGTTATGGCCTTTCTAAAAAAAGGTCCCAACCGGGATCGAAGCAAGGAAGAAGCCGATAAATTACAACGGGCGCACCTTGACAACATCGGCAAATTAGCCGAAGCGGGCAAATTAGTTCTTGCAGGTCCTTTCCTAGATGATGGCGACATTAGAGGCATTTACATTTTTGATGTTGAAACCGTAGAAGAAGCTCAAAAATTAACCGAAACCGATCCTGCTATTCAAGCAGGAAGTCTTATTATGGAATTGCATCCTTGGTATGGTTCTGCTGCCGTAATGCAGATTAATGAAGTGCATAAAAAAGTATCCAAAACCAAAATATAACGGCTATTGCATAACATAACTCAAAAAAAGACAACTCTCTTTTATTCTTTCATTTCATTTTCTCTTTTTGGATGTATTATTTTTTCTTGCAAAGGAAAAAATAATACATCTTCATTTTTCACATCCAGAGCAGACCAAGCCTATCACAATACTTTTGATGAATTAAAAAATGAATTGCTTCAAAAAAATATTGAAATACAACATTGTGAAATATTTATCCGTGCTTTAAAATTTGAACAGGAATTAGAATTATTTGCTAAAAATAAATCCGATGAAAAATTCACCTTTATAAAAAAATATGATTTCTGTAAAATGAGTGGCACACTCGGCCCAAAAAGAAAAGAAGGCGATTTACAAACACCCGAAGGTTTATACCACATCCATATTTTTAATGATAAAAGCTCTTACCATCTTTCCTTGGGTATCAATTACCCCAATGCATCCGATTTAATCCTCAGCGATAAAAAAAGTCCGGGTGGAGAAATATTTATCCATGGCAACTGTGTAACCATTGGTTGCATTCCGATTACGGATGAAAAAATAGAAGAATTATTTACCATTGCTTCTATTGCCCATAAAAATGGACAATTAATAATACCCATCCATATTTTCCCTTTCAGGATGACAAAGAACCAACTTCTTCATTTCAATACATCTTACCCCAAGCACAAAATTTTCTGGAACCAACTCCTACCCTTTTATGAATATTTCGAAAAAAATAAATCCTTGCCTTCAATCAAGGTACTAAAAGATGGTTCTTATTCATTCATAAAATGAAATTTTATAATGTCAATTATTCCACCCATTTCCAACACACGATTTTCAATAAAAACATCATAAACACACAAAAAACAATCAGTTAAAAATAAATTATTTTCTATAATATTTTACCTCATCTACAATTACCCTGTCACAACAAAAAACAACACTATTCTATCTCAATTTCCACATTATCTATATTGTGTCATCTTTATGAATAACCCATTCTAACCTAACAACCACACATTTACTCCTTTAAAAACAATCCACTAAACTTACTAGGATAACAATATTTAATATACCTAAACCAAGGAAACCTTGTCATTAGAATAAGGATTCCTAAAATCGACATATTATCATGGCATCGTTGCAATCCATGACAGGAACGCTAGGCATGAATAATGCCAAGCATCTCCTTAGAAGAACAACCTACAACATTACCCATCAAAGCATCGAAGACTTCGCCACCATGAATGTCTCCGATGCAGTGGATAGCCTTTTTGTCAGCCCTCCACTTACCATGGATGAGCCTATAGACTATCTAACCGGGCAACCCTTTATCAATTCTGGAATTCCTCCGCTATCCGGGACGTCTACGCTTGAAGATATTGTTATTTCATGGTGGCTACACGAAGCTCAAAATGATACATCCGTTAGGCATAAGATGATATTTTTCCTACATCAAAATTTCGTGAGTAATCTCACGACTCATGGTCCTTACCTCAATTTCGATTATCTCGCCTTACTTCGTCATTATTCTTTTGGCAGCTATAGAGTGTTGGCCAAAAAAATGACCATCAATAATGCCATGTTGAAATATCTCGATGGAGATTCCAACACGGTAAGCAATCCGAACGAAAACTATGCCCGTGAATTTTTAGAATTATTCACGATAGGCAAGGGCCCACAGATTGGAGCTGGAAATTATACCAATTATACCGAAGAAGATATTGTTATTGCTTCTCGATTATTATCCGGATGGAATAACAGCACAAGAACCACTCCGGCAGATATCAATTATATAGATTTGGAAACGGGTCTACAAACCGGATACCCTCGCTTTTCCAAACATGATGACACTGACAAAACATTCAGTTCCGCTTTTGGAAATACGACCATACAAGGAGCCGCTAACGATGCCGACATGTACCGTGAATTAGACGATTTTGTCAATATGATTTTCTCACAAGAAGAAACAGCAAAATCTATTTGTAGAAGACTTTACCGTTTTTTTGTGAGTGCCAATATTTCTACAGAAGTGGAAACCGACATCATTGTTCCTTTGGCGAATACACTAAGAGACAATGATTATGAATTGGAAACCACCCTTAAGCAATTATTCAAAAGTCAACATTTTTATGATGCGGACGATAGTGAACAAGGCAATGAAATTATAGGTGGACTGGTCAAGTCACCCATGGACTTATTATTCCCTGTCATCTCTTTTTTCCAAATCCCTATTCCAGATGCCATCACCCAAGCCAAAGAACATTATGATGAATGGTATAGAGAATCCGTTACTGACACTATTTTCGGACAAGCCAGCTTCCCTATTCTGGCTCCCGAGTCCGTTGCCGGTTATCCAGCTTATTATCAAGAACCAGGATATGATAGGAACTGGATCAACTCCAGTTCTCTCGTAGCCCGCTATAAAATCCCAGAAATGCTCATCACAGGTGATCGCCTTTTAAAGAGTGGCGATTTAGGCGAAGGAATACGAATAGATTTGGTACATTTCCTTGAAAACGGCGGTGTCATTTCCAATGTTTTGAGTGCAGAAACCATCGTAACTGAATTAACGAATTATCTCTTCGCTCATCCGGTCAGCCCAGAAAGATATGATTATTACCTGAATGTGGTGTTCCTAGAAGGGGCTCCTTCTTTCGATTGGACATTCGATTGGATTGAGTACCAAAACACAGGAGACGATGAAGCTGTAAAAATTCCATTAGAGAGTTTATTCAAAGCACTTCTCTATTCCCAGGAATTCCAACTCATGTAATTCAAACCATAAACAAACCGTACAAAAAATATATCGCTCATGGATAGGCGTAATTTTCTAAAAAATTCTTTAACACTAGGGTCGGGGTCATTCCTCTTGAGCCATTTACCGTTCAAGACCTTTGCCACCCCCGATATGCTCCCTCTAATGAACTGTCCCGACCTCAACAATCGGGTCTTGGTCGTCATTTTTCTAAAAGGGGGAAATGATGGGGTCAACACACTCATCCCCACTAATCAGTACGATACTTATATGTCGCATCGTCCAGGTATCGGTTTATCCATGACCGGTTCCAATGCCATGATTTCCTTAGATAGTACTTTGCCTCTGGATGACCAAATACACCTTCATCCTACCATGACGGCATTCAAAAGCATGTATGATGAAGCCAAAGCCCGCATCATACATAATGTGGGATACCCAAATATCAATGGTTCCCATTTCAAATCTACTGATTTATGGTTGTCGGGAGGAGATGGCACACCCGCCTATAACAATATCAAGAATGGTTGGATGGGACGTTTCCTAGACACAACCTTTCCCGGATTATATGGTGACCCGATAGAAGGCTTTTTGGATCCTATAGGTATCCAGTTGGGAGATAGGAAACCGTCTTTGAGCTTTCATGACCATGATGGAAATTATGTAGCAGCGAACTTATCACAACAAGAACCGGGTGGTTTGTATGATCAAATCCAAGGAATTGGAACGCCCGGACATAATGTTTTAGGTAATACAGAATATGAGCAACACATTTCATATATCATGAATGTGGAAAACAGTACCAATATATATGCTCAGCGTATCACTGACGTATTTAATACCGGTACAAATTCTTCGACTGTTTATCCGGCTACCGATTTGGCTAACCAATTAAAAACCATCGCTAAATTATTATCGGGAGGAAGTAAGACAAAGATTTTCATGGTTCACTTAAATGGATTCGATACCCATGCCCAACAAGTTGAAGCTGGTTCAGTCCATCTGGGAGATCATGCCTCCTTATTAACGGATTTATTCAATTCGACAAAAGCCTTCCATGAGGATTTGACGAACCTAGGTTTAGAGCAACGAGTTATTTCTGCTAGTTTTTCCGAATTCGGAAGACAAGTCATTGAAAATGGGAGTTTAGGAACGGATCACGGAACCTTGGGTCCCATGTTCCTCTTCGGTTCATCTGTCGAGGCAGGCATTAGTGGTGTCAACATGGATTTGAATGATATCTCAAGCGGAGGTAAACCCAACGAAACGCAAATGCAATTCGATTATCGTCAGGTTTTCAGAACACTGATTCAGAATTGGTTGGGTGCCAGCGACAGCGTGAGTCAGAATACCTTCTTGGATACTTATCCTATCATTCCGAGTTTGTTGGCGAGCAATGTTATTGTAGATCCGACTTGTTATGTGAATTCATATATCGATCAAATCCAAATCAGGGCTAGAGTATTTCTAGAAGGATTCTATGATAAGGATAGCGGAAATTCCATGCGCAGGACCTTAAATGAAAAAGGACTCATCCCACTCACCCAACCTTATAATACGCCCCCCTTCAATTACACAGGAACCGAAAGTGTCAGTACATTAAAATGGAATGCGGTAGACTGGATTCTCCTCGAACTAAGGGACTCCAATAATTTGAACACCATTGTCAGTCGTCAAGCCGCATTCCTTAATTCTGATGGTTTCATCATGGATCTGAATGGAGAGAATGGCATCACATTTAGGGGTGTCCCTTCAGGTTCTTACCATTTGGTGGTCTATCATCGAAATCATATAGCTATTGTGAGCAGCAATCCAATCCATTCTTCGGATACCCAAGAATATGATTTCACCATAGAAATGAGTTCAGCCTATGGCACCAACCAGCTCAAGGATATGGGAGATGGAACCTTAGCCATGTTCGCCGGAGATTTTGACGGTAACAACATCAACAATGCTTCGGATTACGCCTCTTGGAATAGCAATAACGCGGAAATAGAGCAATACATTTCCATTGATGGAGATGGCAATGGTGTTGTCAACAACCAAGATTTCAACCTCTGGAAAAACAACGAAAACCAAACGGGCGATCCCATTATACAACTTTAACCTTACAGATTGAGAATCATGAATCTATTATATCGCATATTAGTCGCATCCATTCTTTTTCTCCCTTTCGGGATGACGGCCCAGAATCTGGAATTACAAGGTACAGGTGGAATTGATTGTAGTGATGATTTGTTCCATTTCACCATCCAAGCCAGAACCGCCGATCCCATTACAGCAGAATTGGGTTCCTTTTCCATCTTCCTACAATTTGACGACGAAGAAATGGTTTTCCAATCCTTCAACAGTCTCAATTTTGATGAAAATGCCACTTGTAGTGGAGGTGCAACCGCTTGGAACATGCCCAAGTATTATGAACACAATGGGCAATTCAATATGAACTTTGCCTTGCTTGAAGGGCAAGAAGCCAACAGTTGTCCCTCCATCAATAATAATTGGATCGATATTGCCGAATTGATTTTTGATGTGAATGATTTCCCCAGCAACAATTCCATCGCTTTTGTGTTGGATCACTCCCATTTCAATTCGAACGCATTGAACAATGGTTCTCAAGCATTTTCTATTTCATCCAACACCATTAATATTAATAACTGTTTAGGGGATTATGATAATGATGGCATTTCTGATGAATTGGATAATTGTCCTTTCACATTCAATCCCAACCAAGAAGACCTCAACAATAATAACATCGGAGATATCTGCGAAGCCGGATGCGACTTGGTCGTTTACACGGGAAGCGATCCAGTTATTTGTGCCGGTGATGTGGTTACCCTAGCTTCAAGTGGTCTAGGGGGAACCCCTCCTTATTCCTATGAATGGAGTACGGGCGAAACCACAGAATTCATAACGGTTTCTACAACGACAACAAGACCCTATTATGTTTCCATTACCGATGCTGAAGGATGTATAGATTCTGATACAATGGAGGTTATTGTAAGTGATATGGAGGTCTTTGATGGCTTGATTGTTATTCAAACTAGCCCTACATGGACTTATGTAGATACGATTTATGATGGTGAAACCAGAAATTATACCGACCTCCCCGAATTTTATCGACTTAGAACCCAGATTGCAGGAACCATGGAAAGTATGCAATTGGAATTGACCGGCACTTCATCCTATACTCGTACCGATAATTCCCAACATTACGACTTCTTCCACTCAGGTACGGGAGGGAATGCCACACTTGTACCAGGCAATTACAACCTCAATCTGAAACCATATAGCAAGGATGATTTAACAGGTGTCAATTGTACCAGCCGAGATATTTCCTTTACCATTACAACAGATTGTGCAATTGATTTGGGACAAGATACATCTGTTTGTATAGGCGAACCCCTTCTACTTGATGCTACCTCTGCCGGAGTTGCTCCTTTCACCTATCAATGGAGTACCGGTGATAGCACGAACTCCCAAATAACAGTCTATCCTACAAGCGACACACTTTATACTGTTACTGTTACTGACGCCAACGGATGTTTTATTATGGATTACATCAATGTAGAAATTTATGATTCTGGCTCCTTGGATGCCATCGTTATTATTGATCAATTCACGGGACTACCCTATGACACGATAGAAGGGGGAGAAGTGTATTTAAAAGATGATTTTCCTATTAATTATAATATTGATTTTGTAACCACAGGTGTAGATGGCAGTTTTGGTATCGACCTGACCGGGCCCTTCAGTTTGTATCGAACATCCAATGTAGAACCGCATTTACTGATTGAAACCAGTGATGCTTTGGATTTACCTATTGGTGATTATACCTTAGCTGGAGCAGCTTATGAAAGTAATAATAGAGAAGGTGCGAGTTGTAGTGATGGCGAAGTGAGTTTTTCCGTTATCAGTTGTCCAAAAATTGAGATGGAAGACGAGATGATTTTCTGTACAAGTATTTCCCCCGAAACTTCGAAACATGTTGCTCCCATCGTTACAGGGAATTCTGATCCTTATACTTACGCTTGGAGCGACGGCTCTTCCGAGGATTCCATTCTTATTACCATCCCTGATTCGACGACAACATATTATGTTACCGTTACCAATACACACCCTGGTTGTGGCGATGTGTTAGATAGTATAAAAGTTTATGTGAGTGATATTGACATTACCGGCTTATCTTTTTGGAATCATGACAATCAGCAACAACATACATCTTTAGAAAATGGAGGCATTTATGATATAAAGGATTTACCGACCCATTATGGTATCGAAGCATTGACCACTGGAGATGTAGAAAGCGTTTACTTCTATCTAACCGGTGATTGGGTGGATGGAGATACTGAAAATGGAGCGCCCTATCGATTCAACGGAGATAATACAGTGAGTAATCTTGCTCCGGGTAATTATACCATGACGACCAATGTTTATTCTGAAAATGATTTAATCGGACCCAGCTGTGAAGAGCATATCGTTAATTTTTCCATCGTGGATTGTATGGATGATATCGTAGCCGGAACGGCTATGGATGCTTGCGAAACGTTCACATCTCCCATTCCGAATGATTACACTTGGAATGATATCGTTGATGAAAGAGGAAATGTGATTGCCTCTTTCCAAGCTAGGTACTTTACCCATTTGCCCGATTTATCCGTGCATGTTTATAGAAGTCAGAATGTCGAAACCTTGACTTTCAATAATCAAGGGAATTTCAAATTGATTCCAAGGAGATTCCATATTGAGAGTTCTGAATATGCAGAGGGAGAATCTCTTCCTACCAGTATAAACATGAGATTATATATTACCGAAGAAGAATTACATCGATTCAATACCGCAGACATGGGTGATAATGGGTGGTCGAATTTTTCTATTGATGACATCATGCTAACACAATACAATGGTCCGAACCAAGATTGCGATATCAACAACAACGACATGACTATTGGAGAATTTTATAATACAGACATTGTACAAACGGGTCAGAATTGTAATGGATATTATATAGAGTTCCGAACCAGTGTTTTAAATGAATATATTTTACACGAACCTTATGATTATGCCTCCGCCTTGGCCGACTTAAATATAAATATCATTAAAAACAACGATGTAAATATTGGCATCAATTTCCCTGTTTTAAATTTCCCGATAAAATTAATTATACAAAAAAGCAACAACAAGCAAGAATGGAGTACTATTCATTCATTAGAAGAAAATACCATTACCCAAGAAATTTCACGTTGGGATCACCAACCCTTTTTTGGAAAAAATTATTATCGGTTAAAATTATTTAGAGAAGATGGGTCTTTTTATTATTCAGAAATTAAAGAGATAGAACGGTTCCGAGAAAATTCTGATTTCATTGGTGACATTCAACCCAATCCGGTGCAATCGGATTTATTTATTCCGATTCATTTGGAATCTTCGAAAAAAATCCAACTAAAAATTACTAATTCTTTAGGACAAACTATTCGTACCAACCCAACCTTACATAAAAAAGGAAAAGGTGAAATAAAATTAAATGTTTCCGACTTACCGCAAGGAATTTATTTTCTAGAAATATTTTTAGATCATAAAAATGAAGTCAGAAAATTTGAAGTATTCCGCTAATACTTTTTCAAATAAAAAAGGAAGCACGTAAAATTGCTTCCTTTTTTATTTTCTACAAATCTTCTAATGATTCTTTAATCCTTTCAATTTTTATTTTTTCTTCTTCTATAATTGGAGCCGCTACCCTAAATTCGCAATCGGGCATAGCACATCTTTCACAAGTTGTATTGACAACCCGAGAAGGCAAGTCCGGATCGCTTAAAAAGCGGATGAATTTCCTAAGGTTATCATTCACCATCAAACCTAGTGTCACACTCACGCCATCATTATTATTTTTATCATCCGGTTTTGCAAAAGACATACAAAGATATTCATTGTCGGTTCCCCAATATCTGGATATTTGAACATCGGCAATCGCACCATCATATTTCCCTAAGCTCCTAGAAGTTCTTAATTGTTTAATGATATTTAATGAAATCCATTTCCTACAATAATGCTCATTATTTTCATTGGCATAAGGATTATGTAATCTTGATAAATGAATTTCTTTTGTAATACCAAATTGCCCTAAATTATTTTTTCCAGTCAAACGAAGGAAAAACAAATCGTTCAAACCAAACCTCCCGGGAAGAATATTCGTCAAGCGTTGCAACAACATTTCCGGCGTGACATTATATTTTTTTAAAAATCCTAAAAATTGATTTTTATCCCAATGTGCCTGCCCCGAAAAATCAGTCACATCTTTCACCACTTTATCTTCATCCATTAAGAACGCTACCGCAAAATAAGACGCCTTGAAATTATTCAATAATTTTTCAAAACTTTCTACCTCCAAAATACGGGTAACAAAAGGCCGTTCTTTTAACCCCATATACTGGAACCCCATTTCCCGAGCCAATAAAAAATTACGTTGGGCCTCTTTCAGATCTGATCGTATAAATAATATTTTTTCTTTTTCAGAAAAATACGAACGAACATCTTCCAATTTTTTTTGTTGTTCTAATTTTTTATCCTCTACCTGAATTCCATAAATATCCGACAATATTTTTTTCAATTCTTTTTCTGAGTATTGATATTTATTTTCAATGGAATTTTCTTCCTTAAATTTTTTTGCAGCGGCTTCCCATTCTGGAAAATAATTATCATACATATCCTGATAAGAACGCAAAGCCGTTTTATAAAATGCATCACTCTTCATTTGATATTTCCGAGTGATATTAAATAATGTAATAATAAAAGCATTGACTTTATCCGGTGCATTCGAAAACAGTTCAAATAATTTATGGGTATCGATACCGAACATGTCCAAGGGGAAAATTTTCAGAAAATCGGAGGTTAATAAATCTACAATAGGTTGTAATTTTTTATCGGTTTGTGTAGACACCATTTTATCATAGGTTACATCCAAAGCTCCAGCCAATGCATTGATCTTATCCGGCTTCGGATATTTTTTGCCTTTTTCTACTTCATGGATATAAGACAAGGATATGCCCGATTCATTCGACAACTGCTGATAGGTCAATCCTTTTTTTTGTCTTAAGTATTTCACCTTAAAACCAAAAATCATTTTCAGTATGTCATTATCTGATATCATAGATCACTGTTTTTCATTTCATGCCAACCCCTCCTCAAGCCCTCAAAGCGTAAAGTTAACAAAAAAAGAAAATTATTTTTTTAGCGAAAATTTCGCTTTTAG
Organism: Saprospiraceae bacterium; assembly: GCA_020629255.1. Classification (GTDB taxonomy): domain Bacteria; phylum Bacteroidota; class Bacteroidia; order Chitinophagales; family Saprospiraceae; genus JAHDCE01. The sequence continues at coordinate 24,479 of JAHDDR010000047.1, forward strand.
TGAAAAACATGTATATTGCAGAAAGAAATCAAACCAACCTACCTTTTTTTAACATACAACCGAGTTTAGAATGATGGATACCATGCCAATGGTGAAAGGTATTGAGGTAAAAGGAATTATGAAAGAGGGTTTTGAAGACATCCTCAGTAAAGATGCCCTTGAATTCCTCAAAGTCCTTCACAAGAATTTTGCCCACAAACGGGAGGCCCTCCTTGAAAAGAGAGACGCACGCCAAAAAGATATCAACGAAGGAAAATTGCCGGATTTTCTCCCTGAAACGAAGCACATTAGAAAAGGAGATTGGAAAGTGGCTCCTTTACCTGCAGATTTGCTTGATAGAAGAGTGGAAATCACAGGCCCTGTAGACCGAAAAATGATCATAAACGCCCTCAACTCCGGCGCCAAAGTTTTTATGGCTGACTTTGAGGACAGTAACACACCCAACTGGGAAAATACCATACAAGGACAAATTAATTTGAGGGATGCCATTAATAGAACGATACGTTTTGAGCATCCTACCAAAGACAAAGTGTACGAGCTGAATGAAAAAACAGCTACGCTGATGGTTCGTCCAAGAGGATGGCACTTGCCTGAAAAACATATCACTTGCGATGGAGAAAATCTGCTCGGAGGAATTGTAGATTTCGGTTTATTTTTCTTTCACAATGCAAAAAATCTAATCGCTAATGGAAGCGGTCCTTATTTCTACCTTCCTAAATTAGAAAGTCATCTTGAAGCAAGATTGTGGAATGATATTTTTGTTTTCGCCCAAGAATATATGAATATCCCACAAGGAACCATCAAGGCGACGGTGCTTGTAGAAACCATCATGGCTTCTTTCGAATTGAATGAAATTCTTTTTGAATTGAAGGAACATTCGGCAGGTTTGAATTGCGGCCGTTGGGACTATATTTTTTCTTACATCAAGAAATTCAGAAATCTGCCTGCCTTCTTGGTTCCGGATCGAGATCAGGTAACGATGAAATCGCCTTTCATGAGTGCTTATTCTCAATTAGTGGTACAGACTTGCCACAAACGGGGTGTACATGCTATGGGCGGAATGGCGGCTTTTATCCCCGTAAAGGGCGATGCCGAAGCCAATGCAACAGCCATAAAAAAAGTAATAGCAGACAAACTCCTTGAGGTTCATAATGGACACGACGGTACTTGGGTAGCTCACCCGGGATTAGTGAAAGTAGCTATGGACATTTTTGATGAACACATGCCTTCTGCCAACCAAATTACAAATAAACGCAAAGACGTAAATGTCACGGCAGCAGATTTGGTCGACGTTCCGAAAGGAACGATTACAGAAAAGGGTCTCAGAAAGAATATCAATGTAGGTATTCTTTATATCGAAAGTTGGCTGAGGGGCAATGGTGCCGCTGCCATTTATAA
>JAHDDR010000237.1 GCA_020629255.1 Saprospiraceae bacterium
ACGTATTGGGCAACCAAGTTCTTTACACACAAGAAAGAGAGTTGGATATTTCTTCATATCCTACAGGTGTTTACATCTTGAATGTAGAAAGTAATGGAAAAGTAATTGCTACAGAAAAAGTTATCAAAAGATAATTTTTGATGTAGGATTATTTCCTATTGATATTGTAAGGGCGGCAAATTATTTGCCGCCCTTATTTTTTTGTTGAATCTAAGAAATAGTTTTGTCTATCTTTGAGGTAAGAAACAAGAAAATGAAATAATGGAAATAGGAAAATTTGTAGAATTGGTAGGGTACAGAGATGAACCACCCGGGTGGTATTTGGTAAATGAATTGGGGGAAGAAGTATTATTGCCGAATAAATTTGTGCCTGAAAAATTTGAGAAAGGGGATGAAATAAACGTTTTCATTTATTTGGATAATGAAGAAAGATTGACAGCAACGACTCAAATTCCGAAAATAAAATTGAATGGTTTTGCTTTTTTGGAAGTGATGGATGTGAACCGATATGGTGCCTTTTTAGATTGGGGCTTAGATAAGCAATTGATGGTTCCTTATCGAGAGCAAAAAAACAAAATGGAAGTGGGGCAGAAATATATGGTTTATTTAAAATTCGATGATAAATCGGAACGATTGATCGGTTCAAATAAAATCAATAAATTTCTGAATAATGATGATTTGGATGTCAGCGTTGGGGATGAGGTGGATTTATTAGTCATCGATAGAACGGATTTGGGGCGGAATGTAATCGTAAATCAAAAATATAAAGGACTGATTTATCAAAACCAGATTTTTAAAAAAATTAAATATGGCGACGCCCTCAAAGGTTTTGTGAAAGAAATTCGATATGATAATAAAATAGATGTTGTTTTAGAAAAACAAGGATATAGGAATGTAATTGAACCGCATTCCAAAAAAATATTAGATTATCTGGAGGCGAATAATGGTTATATGCCTTATACGGATAAGAGTTCACCGGATGATATACGCCTAGCGTTCGAAATGAGTAAAAAGAATTTTAAAAAAGCAATTGGCTCTTTGTATCGCGAGAAAATAATTCGTTTAGAAAAAGACGGAACCTATTTAGCTTGATATTTATAGGTTTTGAAAGACGACGTCTTGTAAAATGAAATTTCCTTCAATGATGGTGTTCCGTGCTTTCTTTTCTTCTATGCTCCCTTTTAAGGAACCAGCTATTTTATTTAATGGAAGATTCGAATTTTTTTTATCGATTTTTACATCTATAATGCTGAAAAAATCACTTTCAAAAACATCTATATCATTTTTGTTTTTTAACCGACTGAAGCAAGCTTTGTACCCTTTGGCCGGATAAAAATGTATGTACACCCAATATTTATTCCCCTTGAATACTATATCATAATATTCTCCCATAAAATAAATTTCACCTTCAAGGATATCCGTTTTATTACCATTTTCCAGAACAGTCAATTGAAGTGAATCTGATCCAATGCTTTTGAATTCATTCATATTATTCATAGCATATCCGAGTCTCGCTATCATTTCATCATGGCGTTTATTGTTGGTGAAAATCCGTAACAATTTATTGTTTCTTGTTTTTAATCGGATATTTTCACCATAATGCCAGAAGTCCCCAGTGCCGTTGAAGGAATCCCAATCAGATTTAATTTTATCTGGGCTACCTAATACATATTTGACGGAATCCATGCTCATGCCCCGTTTCAATTTGTTAAAATCCCGCTGCATTTTATAATTGTCAGTAAAATTCTTGACACCATTTTTGTCAAAAACAACGAGGGAGTTGTTTTTATAATACCATTTTTCTTTGTCAATACGTTCATGTAAAATCGAATCGGGTTTGCCAATGAATTTCTCTACTTTTTCGCGGGGCATTTGGATGTTCAGTACCCAAAGCCCCTGGTAGTTGCTTTTTGTTTTTGTATAGATTTCTTTTTCTTTGGTGTCTTTATGAATTCTTGCCAAACTGTCTGGAGATAGGATTTCTATATCGTGATAACTTTTGCCAAAATAAAAATTCTTTTTCATTTGGGAGAAAGTCCTCCAAGCATTTCGCCCCTTTTTTCTAAATGCAATACCACCTTTTGTTTCTTGTATGAAAATTATGTTTTTATTATCAGATGTCGATTCCCAAATCCCTTCGGGATCATGCTTTTCCCCACAAGAAATAATGAGTAAACAAAAAATAAATAAAAAGAATTGTTGGATGGGTTTCATCATGTTTTAATTTTGATTGATTAATTGGATCGGATTACAAAAGTTCCTTGAATATCAACTTCTAAACCTTTTTTTTCTTTTATTTTTCCTGAAATTTTCCCGGCAAGGAACCCTTGTTTCAATAAATCAGGATCTATGCTTATTTTTATAGAACGGAAATATCCCTCTTTATGCTTAATGCCATTTTCTTCTTGGGGTAATATCCGACTGTAAGCGGCTCTATATCTATTGTTTTTTTGCATCGTGGCAACGAGCCAATATTTTTTTCCAAGCAATTTGATGTCTGCAAAATTTTCACTTCTTTTATTAAATTTAGGAATTAATTTATCGATAATTTTTTCCCGTTCGAAAACATGTACATGGTGAACCGTAGTATCTATTTTTTGAAATTCGAATTCATAAAAAGGAGAATCGGTTTTCTTTAAACCCAAGGCAGATTGCCGTTCAATATTTGATACGATATGGACAATCAAAGAATCTGAAAAAACAAGATAGGCATTGTCTCCATACATCCAAATATCCGTGATATTTCCATCGACCCCACCATTGTCTGTTTCTGTTCGTTCCGGTTCTCCTAATAATTGTAAAACCTTCTTTTGGTGCATGCCATTTCGGACTAAATCAAAATTCCAATTCATCTTATAATTATCAGAAAAATAAATTACACCGATTTTGTCAAATATGACAACAGTATCATTTCCATAGAACCATTTTTCATTATTTTTTATATGGATGATGGTATCGGATTCCCCTAGGAATTTTAGAACTTTCTCACGGGGCATGATAACATTCAGCGTTTCAATTCCGTGATGTTCTTTGTCGGATTTGAAGAATGTTCTTATCGTATTATTTTCTTTATGTACAAATTGTATGGTATTTCCATTTTGGATTTTTATATCCTCATTTTTTTTGCCTAAATAAGTGTGCGGATTTAATTTGGAATAAATTGACCAATCATCCCCATTTACATTTCTAATAGCAATGCCACTGCCCACGGCTTTGTTTTGAATAACGATTTGCTCTTTCGGGTTATTGGAATTGTACCAAATTCCTTCGGGATCAATTTCCGAAGAACAAGATGAAAAAAATAGGATTGAAAAATAAAATAAAATGAATTTTTGGGTTCGTATCATATTTATAATTTTATGAACACTTGATTGTATTTTTTCTGTTCTCCTTGGAAAGAAATAATATAAGTGCCGGTTGCTAAATGAGATACATCTAATTCTTGAATAAAATTATGGGTGGAATTGTCATTTCTTTGCTCAAAAAAATATTCTTTCCCTGTCATATCCATGATGTAAATCGAGTTTATTTCTTCTGAAGAGGTATAAAATAAATGTTGTTTGACAGGAGAAGGAAAAATAGAAATTTCAAAATCACGATTAAGTCGAATAGATTTTGTTTGAGAAAAAGAAATAGAACCATCCAAATCTATAGTTTTTAGACGATAATAATATATTCCTTTTTGTGTGGTATCATCTATCGAATTATAAATGCTAGGGGAATTATGGGCTTCAATTTTTTGAAGGGACTCAAAATCGGAACCATTCGTAGAACGTTCAATTTCGAAATGGGATACATTGGTTTCTTGAGCCGTTTCCCATTCTATATGTACTGAACGTTGTTTTAAATTAAGATCGAAGGAAATTAATTCGATAGGAAGGAAATTGCATCCGGTTCCGGAAAAAGTCTGAGCCAGGGCAGCAGCCATTTTATCCCAACCGGTAACATCATTTCTCAATAAGGTTCTTTCCTGTTCTATGTGCATAAAACGACCGGACGAAGCCGTGGCATTAGCTGTACAAGGATCGGTACTGTTATTCACATAACGCCCTTGGGTATTGGTTCTACCGATAAGCCTCGACCAATTATCAATATGCCCTATTTTAGAAGTGAGTGTATTATCAGCATTATAAATATTTGTTTTCAAACTTGGTAAATAATCTGTTCCGCTCGGATATAACAAGGAGCCATTACTCAAAATAACGTAAGGGTCTGTTGGCTGTTTGGTAAAACCATGCAATTGTAGAAACAAACTGTTCGGAACATTATCATGTATATAAG
>JAHDDR010000238.1 GCA_020629255.1 Saprospiraceae bacterium
TCTTGGCGTATAACAACTGCATGATTTTAATGCGGATATTACGTCTGCTCAACATAATTTTTCAAGTCGGGTCTCTTCGTTAGTTAATGCAAAGAAACATTATTTTATTTAAACCACCACTAAGACAAGAAAATTTCTCTTATCGTTATTGATTTTGTTCCTACTTCTCTTCCAAAAAAGGATAACGATAATCGCTTGGCGGAACAAAATTTTCCTTGATGGTTCTAGGTGATACCCAGCGATACAAATTCAAAATAGAACCCGCCTTATCGTTTGTCCCAGAAGCCCTTGCTCCTCCAAAAGGTTGTTGCCCTACAACAGCTCCGGTTGGTTTATCATTAATGTAAAAGTTACCCGCAGCGTTCTTTAACTTGTTGGCCGCTAAATCAGTGGCATATCTATCATTAGAAAAGATCGCTCCGGTCAAAGCATAAGGAGAAGTAGAATCTACTACAGACAATACATTTTCAAAACCTCCATCATCGTAAACATAAATGGTCAAAACAGGACCGAATATTTCCTCGCACATGGTGGTGCTATCCGGTGTTTTTGATAGAATTACGGTTGGTTCTATGAAATACCCTTTGGACTTATCATACTTTCCTCCCATGATAACCTCAGCATCCGGATTTTTCTTCGCTTCGGCAATATAATTGGAAATCTTATCGAAGGCTCTTTCATCTATTACGGCATTGACGAAATTCCTAAAATCTTCAACCGTTCCCATTTTGAAAGAATCCAAATCGGCACGAAGATGCTTTTCTACATCTTTCCATAAGCTTTTGGGCACATAAGCCCTTGAAGCTGCCGAACATTTTTGCCCTTGGAATTCGAAGGCTCCTCTTGAAAGAGCCACCGCCACTTCCTTAGCATCTGCGGAAGCGTGGGCGACTACAAAATCCTTACCTCCCGTTTCTCCAACAATTCTTGGATAGGATTTATATTTCGAAATATTGGTTCCTATCACTTTCCAAAGATATTGGAAAACGGATGTACTTCCGGTAAAGTGCAAACCTGCAAAATCAGGATGTTCGAAAATAATATCTCCGGCCACGGGACCATCCGTCAATACCAAATTAATCACTCCGGGAGGTACTCCTGCTGCCTCGAAAACTTCCATAATGACTTGTGCAGAATAAATCTGCGTTTCGGCAGGTTTCCAAACCACCACATTACCCAACATCGCCGGTGCAGCACATAAATTGGCAGCAATGGATGTAAAGTTGAAGGGTGTAATGGCAAAAATAAATCCTTCTAATGGTCTATATTCCATACGATTCCAAACCTGTGCCGGGCTTTCGGGCTGTTGCATGTACATTTCTGCCATATATTGAACATTGAAGCGGAAAAAATCACACAATTCACAAACCGCATCAATTTCTGCTTGGTAAGCATTTTTGGATTGTCCCAACATGGTTGCTGCATTCATCCTTGCACGGTAAGGTCCTGCCAATAAGTCGGCAGCACGAAGAAAGATAGCAGCTCTATCCTGCCAAGGCAATTCTTCCCAATCCTTCTTTGCTGCAAGGGCCGCATCTATGGCTTGATGAACGTGGGACGAATCCCCTTTTGAATAGTACCCCAACAAGTGATCCCTTTCATGTGGAGGATGAATGGGTAATTTATTATCTGTAAATACCTTTTCTCCCCCAATATACATGGGTATGTCCCACTCTTCCGATTTCAATTGCTTTAAAGCTTGCTTCAAAGCTTTTTTCTCGGGAGAATCCGGAGCATAGCTCAATACGGGTTCGTTGGTTGCAACTGGAACATCAAAATATGCGTTGGCCATATGGTACGGTTTTGATTATTTGTTAAACATTTGATGAATGCGGGGGCAAAGGTATATAATTATTAATTCTTGATCTCGATTCCTCTTGGTAAAAATGGAGAGGGGTCTCCTCCTCCTTTGATTATTTCCCGAACAATGGTCGATGAAAAATGTGAATATTGTGGTTCACTGATTAAAAAAACGGTTTCCAAACCATCGCCAACCATGGCATTGAGTTGGGAAATTGTTTTTTCATAATCAAAATCGGAGGCATTCCGCAAACCTCTTAATAAGTATTTAGCTCCAACATCATTGCAATAATGAGCAGTTAATTTTTCATACGTATCAACTTCCACAGTTGGAGCATTATCAAAAACTTTCTCTATCCATTCCATGCGTTGTTCCAAGGAAAAGAGATATTTTTTTTGTGAATTGATTCCTATGGCTATGATGATTTTATCAAATAAAGGAATCGCCCGTCGCACCAATTCTTCATGCCCTTTGGTAAAGGGATCGAAAGACCCCGGGAATACTGCTATTTTCATATCATTCGGCATTTTTGTTCCAACCATTGTATATCTCCCTTATCGGATAAGAGCGGTTTCACCTTCCGTTCCACTTCTTGATGGTATTGATTGAGCCAGGTTCTTTCTTCTATCGTTAATAGGCTCCGTTCTACTAAATTGAGATCAATGGGAAAAAGAGTAAGGGTATCGAATTTCAGGAATTTTCCAAAACCGTTGTTTCCTGCATCGACGGCTAAAACCAGATTTTCAATTCTGATTCCATATTCTCCTTCTATATAGAGCCCCGGTTCATTGGAGGTAAACATGCCTTCTTTCATTCCTTCTAGATATCGACCTTGCATATTCGGACCGATACCTTGGGGACCTTCATGAACATTAAGGAAAAACCCGACTCCATGGCCTGTTCCATGACCGAAATTCAAATTCTGTCGCCAGAGGTATTGGCGGGTCAATGTATCTAATTGGATGCCTCTTGTTCCTTCAGGGAAATGTTGAAGAGCCAAGGCGATATGCCCTTTCAATACCCAAGTGAAATGTTTTTTCTGTTCTTCTGTTGGAGTTCCTAATGCAACCGTCCTTGTAATATCAGTAGTACCGTTGTGGTATTGTCCCCCCGAATCCAGCAGAAGGATACCTTCTTTTTCTAAATGGGCACAAGTTCCGGGCATGGGTCGATAATGGACGATGGCTCCATTCCCTTTGTATCCCACAATGGCGGGGAAACTTTCGCCATAATAATCGCTTCCCTCTTTTCTGAAGGAGATGAGTTGGTCGGATACTTCTACTTCGGATATCTTTCGCCCATCCAGTTCCTTATCCAACCATCTGAACAATTTTAATAAGGCAACAGCATCTTTTGCCATCGCTTCTTTAATATGTGCTACTTCTGTCGGATTTTTTATAGCTTTTAAATCTGTAGAAATAGTCCTTCCTTCGACAATGTGACAATGTGAAGGAATCGCATCATACAATACGGCATTGACGGTATTGGAATCTATCCTTATGCCGTATCCCTCTTCGAGGGATGATAAATAATTTTGTAGGGCTGTATATGAATGGAGCATTATTCCATCTCCTTCTAATCTGGAGCGAAGTGAATCTGATAGTTTGGAACCATCTATAAAAAGATGGACGAGTTTATGTTCTACCAAGCAATGAGCAATAGTAACCGGATTGCATTCTACATCGCTTCCTCTTAGGTTAAGGAGCCAAGCGATATCATCCAACGTCGTAATGAGATGCCCTTGTACATCTTTCATTCTTTGCCTGACTTCTGATAATTTTTCCAAGCGGCTTTTCCCTGCGAATTTCACTTCATGCTCGAAAGCCTCTTCTTTGGGTAAAGCCGGGCGACTAGCCCAAGTTTCTTTGAATAGATCTTTGGAATAATCCACTTTTAAATGAGCATTTTCCATTTCTTGTTTCAAGCTCCGCATTGCCATCAATGAAAAATTAGCACCATCGCAACCTACAATTTTGCCGGGTTCCAATTTACTGATGATCCATTCCACAACATTCGGAACGCCGGGCATTCCTTGTTTCATCAATTCGATGCCCGTTCCTTGTAATTGTTCTTCCCCTTGTAGGAAATAGCGGGAATCTGTCCAAAGGGCTGCATCATATAAGGTTACTACAATTTTGCCGGCAGACCCAGTGAAACCAGAAATCCATTCTCGGCTCTTCCAATGGTCTGCTACATATTCACTTTGGTGTGGATCAGTACTTGGAATGATATAGGCGTGTAGCCCTTCTTCTTCCATTCTCACTCTTAATTTTTCAACTCTTTCCTTGATTGTCATATTTATTTTTCCTCTTAAAATGGTTCAAAACATTAAATCAGGTGCAAAATATTAAAATTTTAACAACAAAAAATTAACATATTAATTAAAATTATATCTATTGGCATTCATTTTGCTGC
>JAHDDR010000048.1 GCA_020629255.1 Saprospiraceae bacterium
AAATATGCCCCGTCTATAGGTACACCCTTATAATATTGTTGATAATAAGAATGCCTGACATTTTTACTCTCCTTCACCTTTATTAACTTCAATTCGTCCTTGTTCGAAATCAACTTTTTTTTGACGAAAGAATTAATAATGTCTTCCTTTTTAATTTTTTCTGATTGATCGTAGCGTTTCCATTCAGTGCGATTTTCTGACTGACCGTACGAAAAAAACGATAACATCGTAAAAACAAATACAACTATAGCTCTCATAACCTTTAATAAATCTAAGAAGTGAATGAATGATTCTCACCTTAAACTTACTTCTAATAAGATTACAATAACTTCCAAACTTATAAACAGCCTTAGTTCTTTTATAAAGGTGGGCAAAAAGTTGATAAAGCATAAGAGCCTCAAAAAAAGATTTTGATAGACTAACCTGAATTCAGGTAGAAAAAATATACATTTCATTTAGGAAGTTGGTTCCTACTCCACATCCAACAATAAAGAAATATAAAAAGCGGTTCCTTTCCCCAGTTCGCTTTCTACACGAATATCACCCTTGTTGGCTTTAACCAATTCATAGACCAAGTGCAGCCCAAGCCCCATGCCTTTTTCTCCGGCTGTTCCCTTGGTACTCTTATCTTTTTGGAGGAGGAATATCGTATTTAATTTGTTGAAAGGAATGCCTACACCATTATCTTTAACGATAATATCCATGCCTTCGTTGGTGGGAATAGAGGAGACCACTACTTGATCATTTTCGGGGCTGTATTTAATGGCATTGTCTAATAAATTCCTAAGGATGGTTTGGAGCCCACTTCTGTCTGCCACAACATAAGTTTCTTCTTTAATTTCTGAAACCAACTTTACTTTCTTATCTTTTGCCAGGGTATGCAAGGAAAGAAAAACTTCTTCTACCACTTCGGACACTTCTATTTCTTCCGGATTATGTGGAAGGGTATTTTGTTGAGCTAACGCCCACTTTAAGACATTATCAATTAGGGCATTTAAACCGAGGGCATCTTTTTCGATTTCCTGTCCGAGTATTTCAAGGCTATTAAAATCTTTTTTGCGTAATAAATAATTTACTTTTTTTACAATACCTCGAAATGCGATGGCAGGCTTTCTTAAATCATGACCAATTATAGCAAAGATTCTAGACTTAATGGCATCTAATTTTTTTAATTCTTCCGCTTGTTCCCGAATGGTTTCTGTTCGCTTCATCACCTCGGCTTCTAGAATTTCATTTTTCCTTCTTAACTGATATAAATGCCAACGATAATATGCTAAAGATAATAAAATAATACTCGCAGAACAGAGTAAAATAAATCCGATAGATTTATAAAAAGGTTGGGTTACCATAATTTTTACCCGCTTGATTTCTTTCGACCAATTTCCTCGATGATCTGCCCCTTTTAAATGGAGGGTATATGTTCCCGGGGGTAATTTATTATATCTCACATAATTGTTGGTACCCAAATATTGCCAATCTTTTTCATAGCCTTCCAACCAAGCACTAAATTGATTTTGTTTCGATTTATAATAATGAGGCAAAATAAAATTGAACTGAAAATAAGATGTTTGGGGATTAATAGTAATCTCTGATATTTTAGAAAGCGAACGGGTAATTTCTTGTAAAGAATCTTTAGAAGAAATATATTTTGAAATTTTTGTCAAAATTACAGGAGGGATATCTACATCTTCAAATAAATCTTTTCCATAAAAAGCATTGACACCATTTAACCCTCCAAAATACATCCGACCTTTATAATCTTTATAAAAAGCAAAGCGATTAAATTCATAATGGTTAAAACCATCTTCTTCTCCGAATGTTCCAAAAACTTCATTTTTGGTATCGAAATAAGTCATCCCATTAAATGTACTTAACCAATATAAGGTATCATTTTCGGGAACAATTCCGCAAACACTATTATTCGACAAACCATCTTCTTCTGTATATACTTTGATTTCTCCGGTTTCCAAATCCCAAATATTCAAACCTCCACTTGTTCCTAGCCAAAGCCGTTGTTGTTCATCTTCATGGATACACATAAAATAATTCCCCGAAAAAGAATTTTTTTCTCCACTATTTACTTTCCATACTTGATGCGAATTATTTTCTCGATCTATTAAAAAAAGTCCATTCAACGATCCTACCCACAATTGTCCTTTGCTACTTTCGAAAATATAAACGGGGCAACCTTTTTCAAAAGGGTTGGTTCCATCCGGAGCAACATATTCTTTTATTTCTCCGGTTGTCGGATTAAAATTAACGAGCTCTCCAAAAATTCCATTCCTCTTATTCAATCCTACCCAAAAAGTACCATCTTTCGTTTTAGTTAAAGAACTGATAGGATATTTGAATTTGAAAGATTGAGTTTCTTTTGTCGTCACCACATATTTATGTAAATAACCATAATCATAGCTTGTGCAACTCCCCCCCCAGAGCGTGTCTTCTTCCAATAGTATTTGGCTGCTGCATTTAATATCCAAAATTTCTCCAGTTTCCGGATCCGGAATTTCGAGAGGTACCACTTCACGGGTATTCATATCATATACATACCAATGCCTCACTTCCCTTGCGATATATATATTCCCTTTTCCATCTCCAGCAATTCCCTTCATACTTTTACCCCAGGGTTTGTCCGGACCTATTTTTTCTTCTAATATGGGTTCTATTTTCTTTTTTTTATTGACCGGGAATAAACGCATACCTATATGAGAGCCTACCAACAAAGACTCATTAAAATCATTACTGAAAATCACTTGGACCATACTCTCTTTTTTCAGAATATTACTGGCATCCCTCAACACAAAATCAGGGGACAGCATATACAAGCGAGTGACCAATGCCATATTATGGTTATCACCGACAATTTGATTTCCTACTCCATCTTCCCAGAAATAACCATAATGAACATCGGTCGGAATTTCGTCGAATAATTTTAGTGAATCAGAAGAAGAATCGACAAAATATAAACCATTTCGATCATCAAAAGTCATCCAAATACGCCCCTGTTTTGCTTGGTGCATTATGGTTAAAAAATACCGATGTGAATTTAAATTTTGCCCCGTAGGTTCTAAAAAGTAAGACCCGATTAATTCGCCTTTATCTGAAAAATGCCAAAGTTTTCCTTCGTGGTTCCGAACCCAAATCGAAGCATCATTCTTATCCACAATAAAACGCAAGTGTTTTTTATATTTTCCCACTTCGGAAGGCAATACAAAATGCTTTCGGAATTTGTCATAATTATAATCGACAACCCAAACCTTTCCATCTGATAATTCGCTTAAAAAATAAATATTTTTTTGTGGAGATAAACCGATATCAAACACTTCGGATTTTGCTTCGAACAAATGGGTCAAGATTAGTTTCTGCCCTATTTTATCCCCTTCAGAAAGAATATCTATAAAATCATTATTTTGTTTATAAATGACAACAATTCGATTTCCCCTCCCCACTTCAAGTTTTAAAATCATATCCCTATGAATCCTAAAGGGGCTATTTTTTTTATTGTGATAAACGACAAAGTTCTTCCCATCATAACGGTTCAAACCATTATCTGTTCCTATCCATAAAAAACCTTGCTCATCTTGCACTATCGTATTAATGGTACGATCGGAAAGCCCTTTGGAAACAGAAATATATTCGTGTTTCCCTAATTCTATTTGAGCATTCAACTGAAAAGTAAAAAGCAAATAGAATAGAAATAAAATCAACCGATTTCCATTACAGAGGCTATTGGGCATTTAAGATTCATTTGTAATAAATCGCACCTTTCGGTATTTGATAATGGGCATACATCTAAATTAACACTATTAACTTAACAAACATAATTATCTTTTGCTAATTTTATACCATGCAGAAAACCCTACATATTTTTTTCCTTCTTTTGTTGTCACAATTCATTTTTGCACAACAATACAATTTCATCCAATATTCCATTTCCGAGGGTTTGGCACAGTCGCAGGTATATGCGATGGCCCAAGATAGCAAAGGGTATTTATGGTTCGGTACACAAGGAGGAGGACTGAGTCGTTTTGATGGAAAAGAATTCGATAATTTTTCTACTAAAGACGGTCTTCCCTCCAACGCCATCTCTTCTATTTTTGAAGATCAAGAAAAAAACATCTGGGTCGGGACTAAAAGAGGTTTATCCAAATATGATGGGAAAATTTTCGAGGAAATTAAATTCAATGAAAATTCATTGCCCCGTGTAGAATCTTTTTTACAAGTAAATGATTCTATTTTATGGATCGGTACTCGAAATGGTATTCTTGAATATTCTTATCCACAAAAAAAATTAACCGCAAAAAAAATACATCCTATTCTTGACAAAACAGTTGTACATAAAATATTCCAAGGAAAAAAAGGGATTTGGATCGGCACAACCAGAGGGGCTTTTTTTTATGGAAATTCTACGGTCCAATTTAATTTGGATAATGGTTTTGGAGGGAACGAAATATTGGATTTCGAACAGGAAGACAATGGAACGGTTTGGGTGGCAACGCACGAAGCCGGTTTGCAATTCATCCATGAGGATTCATTAAAAATAATTCAAAAAGAAAATGTTCCCGATACTCGGGAGGCATGGTGCATCCACAAAGATAATGAAGGAAATTTTTGGATTGGACGAGAAGAAAATGGCATAAATATTTATCACTCCAAAGATTCTACTTGGACAAAAATTTCTACGCGGGAAGGTTTACCCAATAAAAACATAACGTCTATTATACAGGATACTTGGGGAAACATTTGGCTCTCGACTTCTGGAGGAGGCGTGATGAAATATCTAGGGCAATTTTTTGTCCATTATGATGAAAGTGAAGGTGTACACGGCGATCGGATTTATGCTATCCACCAAAAAGAAAATGAAGAAATTATTTTTTCGGCTTCCAGCGAAGGTTTGGCTCTTTATGATTCTTTAGGATTCCATATTTCAGAAATAGACAGTGGCTACATTAATGTAAAATGTAAATCTATTTTAGAAAAATCGGATGGTTCTATCTGGGCAGGAACCATTGGAAAAGGAATTTTAATTGCGGATAGCACTGGTATTAAAACCCTTACCCAAGAAGAAGGTTTATTCGGAAAAGAAATTCTTTCTTTAGTTGAAGATGATGAAGGAAATGTTTGGGCGGGTTCAAATTATCAAGGTATCTTTAAAATCACCCCAATAGATTCGGTTGAATTTTCCATACAGAATTTTAATCGTCCCCATGGTTTAAGGAGCCTTCGAATTACACAAATCTCCAAAGGACCAGATCAAAAAATTTGGTTTGCTACCCGTTTGGGAGAAGTAGGTTATTTCGAAAATGGAAGTATAAAAAAAATATTTAGAGAAGAAGAAGGACTGACCTATGACATTGCCGTTCGTTCCATTGCTTTTGATAGCTTGGGAAATATTTGGGTAGGAACGGCTGGGGATGGTATTTTGAAAGCAGAATTAAGCAAGGACTCTATTACGTTTAATCCGATTGCATTAAATAAGGAATTGCATTCCTATAATATTTATTTATTAATTTTTGATAAGGAAGGTCATTTATGGGCGGGGAATGAACGGGGTGTCGACCAAATAATGATTAATGAAGCGGGAATTGTAACGGATGTTCAATTTTTTGGAAAAAATAAAGGATTCTTAGGAATAGAAACCTGCCAGAATTCTGCCATCTGTGATAACAATGGGCATATTTGGTTTGGTACAATGAATGGTTTAACCCAACATATTCCTTCTAAACAACAAATTAAAATCTCACCTCCCAAAATTCATTTCAAAGAAATTTCTCTTTTTTATCAACCCTTGCGGGAAACTCGTTTTTCTTCTTTTGCTAATCCCCTCGGAGGAATAAAAGAAGGCTTATCTCTACCCTATCACACCAACAGTATTAACTTCGAATTCAAAGCCATTAATATTTCGAATCCCGATGATATTCGTTACCGTTGGAAACTCGAAGGTTCGGAAAATGAATGGTCCCCTTTTTCTAAAAAAGAATCGGTGGATTATTCGAACCTACCTGCGGGAAAATATAATTTTATCGTACAAGCAATTTCAGGAAAAGAATTATTAAGCGCCCCGATTCAAGCGGCTTTTGAAATCAAGGAACCCTTTTGGCAAACCATCGGATTTAAATTAGTTTGTATTTTATTCTTTTTACTTCTATTCGGATTTATTTTATGGCGATGGAAAAAAAGCATCCAAAAAAGGGAACGGGTAAAACGTGAACAATTAGAAATAGAAAATCATGTTTTACAATTGGAACAAAAAGCATTACAATTACAAATGAACCCACATTTTATTTTTAATGCTTTGAATAGTATCCAATCTTTAGTCGCTACAAAAGATTATTCTACTGCCCGAAAAGAAATCGGAAATTTTGCTACGTTAATGCGGAGTATTTTATCCAATTCTAGAAAAAACAAAATCTCCCTTCAAGAAGAAATCGACACACTGGATCAATATTTAAAAATGGAACAATTTTGCCAACGAGTGGCTTTCGATTATTTCATTATTCCACCCGATGATATTGATCCTGAAGAAATATTAATTTCTCCCATGCTCCTTCAACCTTTTGTAGAAAACTCAGTGATACATGGTATATCTCATTTAGAAAATGAAGGAAAAATAAAAATAGAATTCAAGGCTTATCAAAAATTATTAGAATGCCGTATTACTGATAACGGTGTAGGTAGAAAAAAATCCAACGAACTACGACAATCCAAAAAACCTGGACATCAATCTGTTGCTATGGAAGTAACCAAAGATCGATTGAATGCTCTAAAAGGAAACATGAATTATACTCCTTTGGAAATGTCTGATATTATAAATCCGGAAAATGAAATTTCGGGAACAAAAGTCGTAGTCCGCATTCCCTTGGAAATTGATTTTTGATTTTATTTATTAGAAGTAGTCTCAAAAATTTCCCGTTCTACGATTTCGCAAATGGTGTGTCCCAATAAAATATGGCATTCCTGTATTCGTGGCGGATCGACCGAAGGTACTTCAATAATATAATCGCTCAAGGCTTTCATATCGCCTCCTCCTTGCCCTGTAAAAGAAAACGTTTTCATGTTTAAAGAACGTGCCATTGCCAAAGCTTTGACTACATTTTTAGAAGTACCCGACGTTGACAAACCCAATAAAACATCTCCTTCTTTCCCCATAGCTTGTGTTAAGCGTGCGAATACATCATTGTAAGAATAATCATTGGCTACCGCAGTTAAATTTGACGTGTTCACATGCAAGGCTTCTGCAAATAAAGGCGGACGATCCAAATAATACCTACCTGATAATTCGGCGGAAAGGTGTTGGGCATCGGCAGCACTACCGCCATTGCCACAAAACAACACCTTCCCTCCATTTTTATAACACTCGATGATGCACCGACTCATTTCTTCAATCGTTTCTAAAATAGAAGGAGAAGAAAGTAATTGTTGTTTGAGTTGAATTGAAATTTCCAAATTTTTTATGAGGGTCGGTTTTTCCATGTCACGCTATTTACGTTATGTTTTTACAAATGCCGTTTGAATATTTTTTTATTCCTATTTTTTCCTTCGTTTCCGAATCAGACCTTCTTGCACCACCGAGGCAACCAACACCCCTTCTTGGGTAAAGAAATTACCTCTGGTAAATCCTCGGGCATTAGAAGCACTGGGAGAATCGATGGAAAAAAGCAACCATTCGTCGGCTCGGAATTCACGATGGAACCACATGGCATGATCCAGACTCGCCATTTGCAATTGTGGCATATTCACTTCATGTTGGTGGGGAAGAATGGAGGTAGACAATAAATTATAGTCGGAAGCATACGCCAATACTTTTTGATGATTTTTGATATCATCATCCATTTTTCCTCTGGCTCGAATCCAAACATTTCTAAAAGGAGGAAGGCTTTCTGGTTTGAAATAATCGAAGATTTCGACGGGGCGGAATTCAATGGGTCTAGGAATTTCAAGGAACTTCTGCAAGGATTTCGGAATAAAATCGGCATAATTTTCGGCAATGATTCTATCATCGACCAAGGTATCGGGCGATACTACATTTTTGGGCATTTCTATTTGATGGTCCAAGCCTTCCTGTCTGAGTTGGAAGGAAGCAGAAGAATTAAAAATCGCTTTCCCGTGTTGGATGGCAACAATCCGCCGAGTGGTAAAACTACCTCCATCCCGAATTCTTTCTACTTCAAAAATAACGGGTTTGGTCAAGTCGCCCGGCAAAATGAAATAACCGTGAAAAGAATGGGCTATCCGATCTTCGGGAACCGTACAAGAAGCTGCATGAAGGGCCTGAGCTAAAATCTGCCCGCCGAAAATATGGGGACTTCCCACATCATGGCTTTGGCCTCTAAAAATATTGTCTTCAATTTGTTCTAAATCTGTTTCTTGAAGCAATGCAGCTACGTCTTTCATATTATTCTACCTTCCTTTTAATAAATCCAATTCTTTTTTCATCTTATCCAGATCTTGGACAAGGGTCTTAGTATTACGATCGGGTTGACTAATGAGTTCACTGGGTAAGTCGATAATAATGGCGGTTTTATTTTTTTCTTCCTGCGGCAAAGATTTCGTTGCATCTTCCAATGCAGGAATGGCTGTTTTTTCCAACCATTCCTTTTTCATGTCTGCAATTTGATCATATTCGCCTAAAATCTTTTCTTTGGATGCCGCTACTTCTTTATGTTCTTCGCCTAATTTATTAATGGCTTCGGTAAATAAATCTTTATCGGCACTAAAATCGTAAAAAGAAAGAAATACGGATTTTTTCAGTTTTTCATATTCTGAGGTACTATCCGGTATTACTTGGATGATAGAAGAACTATCGACCATTTCTTCTGTTACCATATTTTTCTCCAAATGTTTGGATACCGTATCTGATAATCGATCTTTTTGGGCTTCGATTTCCTGTTTTTCTTTTTTAGCGGGTTTGACAAAAACCCCTTCCAATATTGTTGATACCAGACCAATGGCTGCAAAAGCTAAAGCCAACATCATGTATCTACGGATGGCTTGGGCGACCTCGGGGCGAAAGTTCTCTCTTTTCTGCTCTCTTGATAATAATACAAAAGATAGGATGAGAATGATGGCACTCAATCCTAAAACCCCATAGTCGAGATAGGAGGCAAATTGTGTAATTTCCATTTGACTTACATTTTTTAATGATGAATATATGAATAATTTAATCTGTTGATGATATGAACCGAATAATTTTAAAACCCCATCTGGATAGTTTTCTGTATTTTCACCGATAAAACATGATCAATTCATGAACACAACACAAATAATTGAAAAAAAATTCAACAATTTGTTTGGTAATTTACCCGAATTAGTGATAAAATCACCAGGAAGGGTAAATTTGATTGGCGAGCATACAGATTATAATGAAGGCTGGGTCTTGCCCGCCTCTATCGACAAATGTTCTACCATACTTCTTCGAAAAAATGAATTAGAATATTCCAGAGCCTATGCTTATGATTTGGATGAATATTTCGAATTCAAATTGGAACAGAACCAAGAACATGATGGCTGGAAAAGTTATATACTTGGCGTTACGATGGAGATGCTCCATGAAAAAAATAATATTGGAAATTTTGATGTATTGATAACCGGCAATGTTCCTTTTGGTGCCGGGATGTCTTCTTCTGCTTCTATAGAATGTGCTTTGGCTTTTGGTTTGAATGAATTATTCCAGAATAATTTTTCTAGAAAAGAATTGGCTCATCTCACACAAATGGCGGAACATCATTTTGTGGGCGTGAAATGCGGTATTATGGATCAATTCACGAGTTTACTAGGGAAAAACCAGAAGGCTCTTTTCCTTGATTGCAAAACTTTGGAACATGAATATATCCCACTTGAATTGGGTGATTATATTTTATTACTTTGCAACACCAATGTCTCCCATTCTTTGGCAAGTTCAGAATATAATGTGAGACGAGAACAATGTGAAGAAGGAGTCAAGTTTCTGCAAAAGTTATATCCGAATATTCTCTCATTAAGAAATGTGAATGAGAAAATGCTAGAAAAATACCAAGAACTTTTTGAAGAAATCATTTACCAACGTTGTTTATATGTAGTACAAGAAAATGAACGGGTGAAAAAAGCGAAAAGTGCCCTCCAATATGGAAAAATTCAAATTCTTGGAAAATACATGTACAAATCACATCAAGGACTAAGTACGTTATACGATGTAAGTTGCGAAGAATTGGATTTTCTAGTGGAAGCCACAAAAAACAATTCGCAAATTTTAGGGAGTCGGATGATGGGGGGTGGATTTGGAGGTTGTACCATTAATATTATTCATAAAAACGAAGTGGATCCATTCATTGAACAAATATCTCCAAAGTACCTTGAAAAATTCGGAAAAGAAATGACGCCATATATTGTGCAATTAGGTGATGGTGCTCGAATTATTGAAAATCAAATCAAATGAATCAACTTATAATCATTCTTATTGTCGTCGTCCCCTTAACCATTTTTTATTTTTTCGTTTTAAAACGGATGAGAAATAATATTTATGGTGAAGATGGAGAGGCGGTCGATTATTCCTTTGGTATGCCTTCTGCAAGAAAAGTTTTCAGACTGCTGAAAAAAAGAGATTTTGAGGGAGCCGAAAAAATCATTAAGGATGTTTCTTCTGACGACCGCACCCAAATCATGGATCACATTGGCTTAGGTTTGGATACCCGATTTTTTGAACAATGGTTAGAACAAGGCTCTGATAAAAATGTTGCCCATTTGGCAATGGGTGTGCATTATAATCATTTGGCTTGGATGAGTCGCTCCAATGAACTAGCCAAACATGTAAGTCACGAACAAATTCAAGGATTCCATGCTTTTCAAGAAAAATCTTTAGAGCATTTATTAGAAATCGATCCTAGCAGTCCTATTATGGATGAAACCCATTCTCGTTTAATTCGAGTTTATATGGGAAATGGCCAACGAGAAAAAATGACGGAACATTATTATTCCGCTATTGCTTTAAGTCCAAATATGGTTTGGCCCTACCTTAGGTATACTGAAGCCATACAACCCAAGTGGGGCGGCAACCTCGAATTAATTTCGGAATTCATACAACGCCTTCCTGACAATCCCCTTATCAAAAACATTATAGAATTAAAATTAATTGCCGATTCGATTTTATTCGAAACGAATTATTTTGGTGGCACATACCCAGAAGTTCGACAACTGGCAGAAAAGAGATTGATTGAAATTGATAAAGAAATAACCAGAAATCCTCCTACATCCATTCATCGCTATGTGTTGTATAATTATATGATGGGTGTTGCTCAAGAAATCGGAAATGGTTTTTTCGAAAATAAATATTTAGAAAAAATGAATGGGTATTATACATTATATCCTTATGGCATCATTAAATAAAAAAAATGGCTATAGATTTATCCAACAATCCCCACAGACGATATAATATTCTTACCGGAGAATGGGTTTTGGTTTCTCCACATAGAACCAAACGTCCCTGGCAAGGAAAAATAGAAAAACAGCCCACAGACCAACGTCTTGCATATAACAACAATTGCTATCTATGCCCCGGCAACACAAGAGCCGGAGGATTTGAAAATCCGAATTATGAAAATACTTTTGTTTTCAAAAATGATTTTGCTGCCTTACTAGACAATTCACCTAACGAATCATATAATAAAGGTTTGCTTAAAGCAAAAGGAGAAAATGGCATTTGTAAAGTTATTTGTTTTTCACCTAATCATTCTCTTACGCTTCCAGAAATGGAAATTTATAATTTGGAAAAAATTATAGAAACTTGGATAAATGAATATTTAGAGTTAGGTAAAAATAAAAAAATAAATCATGTTCAAATATTCGAGAACAAAGGTTCTATGATGGGTTGCAGCAACCCGCATCCGCATGGACAGATTTGGGCACAATCATCCATTCCCGAAGTAACTACTAAAAAAACAGAGCATCAAAAAAAATATTTCGAAAAAAACAATTCGAGTTTATTGGGCGATTATATCCAACAAGAATTAGAGATAAAAGAACGCCTGATTGAAGAAAACAACCACTTTGTTTCTCTTGTTCCTTTTTGGGCAGTCTGGCCCTACGAAACCATGATTGTTCCCAAGCGAAAAATGTCTAACATTTCTTTGATGAGCCAAGAAGAAAAAAAATCTTTTGCTGACATATTAAAAGCAACGACCATTCGAATGGATAATATTTTCGAATGTTCTTTTCCTTATTCTTCTGGCATCCATCAATGTCCTACAGACGGAAATGATTATCCAGAATGGCATTGGCACATGAGTTTTTATCCGCCCTTGCTTCGTTCGACAACGATAAAAAAATTCATGGTGGGATATGAAATGTTCGCTAATCCACAACGGGATATTTCTGCCGAACAAGCTGCCGAAAAGATGAGAACGGTTTCCCATATTCACTATAAAAACAAATAACCTAAAATCCATATCATGCTGAGTATCGTATTTCTTTATTTTATCGGAAAGCCTTTTTATAATTTAGCTCGGGAGCATGCTACCGGAAAATGGATCTGGGCATTCCTCGGCATTATATCTTTTTATGCCGGTGCCATTCTTTTCGGAATTATTGCAGCAATCATCATTGCAGTTATTGCTCCAAATAATTATGAAGAGATTTTGAATGGTCCTGCTTTTAGCCTTGCCATCATTCCGTTCGGTCTTGTTTCTTGTTATTTATTTTATAAATGGTTGAAAAAAAGGTGGGAAAATAAAACAGAAAATGTTCATACGGATATTTTAGATGAAGATTTTTTAAATGATGTTTAAAATCAAAATCAGTATAAAATTTGAAAATTCATTATAATTGATTTGTTTTGCTGTATGTTCAATAGAAAAATAATATTAGCGTCTAAATCTCCCAGAAGAAGCCAATTATTAAAAGAGGCGGGTTTTAATTTTGAAGTTAAAACAAAAGAGGTGGAAGAGTCCTATCCTTCCGATTTGCCCATAGAAGATGTAGCGGCTTATTTGGCCCGTAAAAAAGCAAGGGCTTCCAAAGATTTCATCCAAAATGGAGAAATTATTTTAGCGGCAGATAGCATTGTAGTGCTTGGCGATACCATTTATGGCAAACCCGAAGATGATGAAGATGCTTACCAAACATTGAAACGCTTATCTGGAAAAATACATAAAGTCATTACGGGAGTTTGTTTATTATCCGAAGAAAAAATAACGAGTTTTTCTAGCGTTTCCAAAGTCCACATGATGGAATTGACGGATGAGGAAATCGAATATTATATCGAAAAATACCAACCTTACGACAAAGCCGGTTCTTATGCTATACAAGAATGGATTGGCTTGTGTAAAATTTCACGCATCGAAGGAACGTATTCTAATATCATGGGTTTACCCGTTGATGTCGTGTACAAAGAGTTAATGAGGTTTTGAAAACCGACTAAAAAGTCTATTGTATTACGATAGATTTTTTAGTTAGATTTCCTTCACTTTGAATTTCTAAATTATACACCCCTTTTACCAAATGAGGAAAATTTATTCTGAAAGAATTTTCTCCGACTATTATATCTTCATTTTGCTCTAGGATTTTTTTACCTAAAGTATTGTACAATTTTATTTTGGCAGATCCTTCTGAAATAGCCGGATAATTAATTTGGATATAATCTTGTGTTGGGTTGGGGAAAACAGAAACATTTACATCCCAACAATTGGAAACGGTAATCGAATTAGAATATTCGTATTGACCATCAAAATCGACTTGTTTTAAACGATATATGTTATCCCGATACGGTACATTATCTATAAAGCTATACACTTGGGCGTTAGCTGTTGTGCCGTACCCTTCCATTTTATCTAAAAACTCCCATTCTGTATTTGTACCAATGGGTTTTCTTTCCACTTCAAAATGAGAATTATTTTCTTCGGATGCTGTACTCCATTGCAATACTGCTTTTCCATGATTACACCTTCCTTCAAAATTTGTCAACTCTACTGGGAGGAATTCTGACACTTCCATTACTAAAGGTACCGTAGAAGCATCAAAAGTAATGGTGCTTGTATTGGGATCAAAGCCAGGTAATGTAGAAGGCGTTCCCATAGTATTCAATCCTCTAATTTGAGTGGCTGTAACGGGTTCCATATTCGAGGTAACAAAGGAAACACTTTGTGTCGTTAAATCATCTCCGGAAATCGGTCGCCATCCTATATAATGCGTTATATCTCCGGCTGCATTCCCAAAAGAATAAATAATGGCTTGGTCATCTTCTTGTACCGCACCTAAAAAATAACGATCCCCTATTAAATTTCTCATGGCTTCAAATGCATAAAAAGATGTTTTTTTCGTAAAACCAAAATCATTAGATTCTGCTGCTCCCGAACGGGTATATAAGGAAGAAGCCCCTCCCCCATCTTCATCGTCTCCATAAAAAAACCAAGTAATTCGATCCACTCCTAATCGAAAATAAAACAAGGCACCACGTACTGTATATACCGCCGCTGCTTGTTCGGAAACACATTCTGTATGGGTGCAATCGGAGTTGGGTCCTGGAAAATCCCAGCCCCATTCACTCACATATACTTTTTTACCCGGTAAATTAGCATCTCTGAATCTCATTTCATTCAGGATTTCTTTCATTCCACTTTCGTAATGTTCCGGATGGACGGCTATTCGGGTTGCATTTCCATCATCCAAGATTTCATAGCTATAATTATGTACATTAATCCCATCCAAATAAGGAGCCATATCTTCTTTTATCCGGTGCCCCATATAATTATGGAAAAAAGCTGAAGGTAATTCTGCTGAAGGATCGTGTGCTTGCAAGGCACATGAAAAAACTTCCATTCCCGGATCCGCATCTTTGGCTCCTTGAGCCATGCCTCTCAAAATAGCATTATAGGTCAACGTATCATAGAACCACGGTTCGTTTCCTACTTCGATTGCGGTAATATGTCCTGTACCGTTCGTTGGACCAAAATGTTCGGCATAATTATAACCAAAAGTATAGGCAGATGCATAGGGCGTATCCCACATCCCATCAAAGTCCTTAATAAAAATACTAGATTGTACTTGTAAACCCGCATCGACCCAAGCTTGGTATTCCTGATCCCAGTTGAGCCACCATTGTGCTTCTGTTCCTCCCCCTGCTGCCATCGTTACATAATCTGGCGCATTATCTGGATCCAATACATCCCAACTCATGCTGTGGTAATTTCTAGCATGGGTCGAAAATGCATTGTATAAATCGGGGCCTTCACCAGCTGCCAATAAATTAGAATATTGATTATGCCCCCATCCCCAAATACCATTGATGCCCATCATTTCTTCGAGTGTATGATTACTTGGCATTGCTGTTGGCATAGGACCAAAATTATTGTACCGATCGTAGGCTCCTACTTCAAAAAGAAATACCTTGTTCCAATCGTTGGGTATTACATCAAATTCCACTTTTATATATCTAGCATTTTGAACCGGGTTCACTTCATTCACAACGGTTCCGATTGTTTCTGGATTAATATCTGCAATTTTTGTCCAATTGATATTATCCATACTTAAATAAATCGCTGCTGCACTTGCCGCATTTGTTCCCGCCCAATGCTTGGTATGGATATGACCTATTTCTTCTATGCTTCCCAAATCCACAACACAAAACTCTTTGGGGTTGGTTTCTAAACCTGCCACTTCGAAAACACCAAAAGAAGCCGTAGATCTCAACTCAATACTTGTAATATCCGTTAGGTTGATGTCAAATCTTTTTGTGCTATAATTTTCTGATGAATTATATGTTCCGATTAATGAGGTACTCGTTGTTGTCTGGACGTAAATTTCCACATCATCGTTTACTTGGAGCTTTATGGATGAAAGAATTAATTCTATGGGGGTAGAAAAATTAAATTTCAACCAAGCATTTCCACTCATGTCTGTAGTAAGGTTGGTGGAGTTCACCAAGCTTCCATCCGTTACCATATTGACGTCTCCTATTGCAGAATATGTACAAAGCGTTATCCCTTGTGCATAAAAAGAGTTTTGATCGGAACGGGAAACATAACTTTGTGGCAACGGTGCATCTGATGTCCAATTGGTGTTGGTGTTTTCATCAATGATTTGTGTTGCGTTCGTTCCCGAAGAAGGAAATACGACCTTCCCTTTTGTGAGTGATGGAATATATCCGGCATCCGGATTCCATTGTGCTTGGATATCGGTAGTCATTATCCAACATAAAAAAATGAGCAAATAGTTCTCATAAATAGTTAGTATGTGTCTCATTTCCAATAGTTTTGCTGGTTTTTGTAGAGGTGGAAAGAGGGAAAAATGAAGCAGCAAAAAACATTCCATCAGTTGTTAATCTTCAACAAAAGGAAAGAAAACAAATATAAGTCCATCCCGATTTTTTGATTTGAGCAAAAAAGTGTGCTTTTCTAAGGCATTTTTCTCCCTCTGGTCGAAAACCGTTCTTAAATTTCTAAAATCCCTCCATGGCTTCGGGATTTCTAAACGGAATTTATTCTCTATGCTGTCGAAAAAAAAATTCAAATTCCTTTAAATCAATATTCTATATTAAAAAACCGAATTTTCAAGTACTTGAAAATTCGGTTTTCTATCTGTCGGAAAAACGTTTCTGAGTATTAATTAACCCTCGTTGCGGTTCATACAATTCAAATCTTCGAAAGCTCTGGCTAATCTTGCTTTGAAATACCCTTCGGCATGACGTAACCATTTTCGAGGATCATAGACCTTCTTATTCGGTTTATCGTCTCCTTCTGGATTACCGATTTGTGATTGCAAATATGCACTTTTCTCTGAAAAATAATCTCTTACTCCTGAAGCGAACGCCCATTGCAAGTCAGTGTCGATATTCATTTTTACCGCACCATATTTTATGCCTTCTCGGATCTCTTCCCTTGAACAACCCGAACCGCCATGAAATACGAAATTAATCGGATTGTCTTTTGTATTGAATTTCTCCTTGACATGGTCTTGGGAGTTTTTCAAAATGATGGGTCTTAATTCCACATTACCCGGCTTATACACACCATGTACATTTCCAAAGGCAGCAGCAATAGTAAAGCGATGGCTAATTTCACTTAATTCTTTATATGCATACGCTACTTCTTCGGGTTGGGTATATAACCTGGAACTATCCACATCCGTATTATCTACCCCATCTTCCTCACCGCCGGTAACTCCTAATTCGATTTCTATTGTCATCCCTAAAGCATCCAAACGCTTGAGGTATTTCTTACAGATTTCTACATTTTCTTCGATGGGTTCTTCACTCAAATCCAACATGTGGGAAGAATAAAGAGGTCTCCCGTGCTGAGAGTAAAATTTTTCGCCGTAATCCAATAGACCGTCAATCCAAGGCAATAGTTTTTTTGCACAGTGATCGGTATGAAGGATAACAGGTACGCCATATGCTTCTGCCAACGCATGAACATGTAATGCACCTGAAATTCCGCCTAAGATGGATGCTTGATGGTGATCGTTGCCCAATCCTTTTCCTCCAAAGAAAGTTGCTCCTCCGTTAGAAAATTGGACAATCACCGGAGAGTTGACTTCCCTTGCTGTTTCCAAAACGGCATTGACGGAATTCGTTCCTACTACGTTAACGGCAGGAAGGGCAAAATCATTTTCGTTGGCATAATCCAATACTTCTTGTACTTCATCTCCATAAAGCACACCCGAACGGAATCGTTTTTTATTATTCATAACAGATCTATTTTCAATATTTTGGGCAAATATACGTTTTGATTTTGGTATTAGAAAGATGTTCGCTATTCAATGATCCGATAGATGGGTTTCACGTCCAATCCTTTGTTCTTTAATAGTTTTATGAGTCCTTTTTTGCCCCACAAATGTCCGGCACCAATGGCAAAGCAAGCTTTATTTTCTTGCATGATGGGCAACATCCGTTCTGCCATTTTTACATTTCTATCAAACAGCATCAATTTCCTTAATGAACCGGTACTTTTCTTCACATTTTTATACAACTGTGCTATTTTTTCTTCTTCGAAAAGATGGGCTATGAAAAGAATTTGCTTCCTGAACTTAGAAACATTTTTTGCCATTTCCTTCAATTGCTTGATTTGATAATCCAGAGGGATATTTTCTAGGATATCCATTTGTTCTTGGAAGGTTTCTACCCCTAGCGTTATCTTTCCATTTTCTTTGGCATAATTCCAAAGGGATTCGTCCAACGATGATTGCATGTCATCGGATAAAATTTTTCCGGTTATGACATTCGTAACCAATAAAGGTTTGGAAGTTTTGAAGAAATCGAGATGCAAACCAAAAGCTTTTTTTATGCTTTTACTCATTTTCTTGTATTTTTTTTCTCCCAATATTATTTCCAAGGTTTGTCCATCGGGCAAATCCATTCCTTTGGCTGTCAGATTATGATCTGCTTCTTCTAAATTAAATTCTGTGGCAAAGGTTGCAGATTCGTCAATGAGATGATACATTTCGTCTAATCTCCGAAAAGCTTTAGCATCTTTAACATGCATGGTTCCAAATAGGTGGGATGTTTGGATATTACTCCCTTCTATTTTCCAGATAATGGAATTTTTACTTTTTTTTGTCATAGATAATGAAGGACAAATAAAGAAGAAACCGCCGTTCCTAGGCTAAAGGGCGACGGTTCTAAAAGTTCTATTTTGGCAAAGTTTAAATAGAAATATGGTAAAGGTTTGGTTTTTACCGTTATTCGTATTTATAAGGTAAAACCATCGAATCTTTAAATGTTGATAAAGTCATGAGGGTTTTAAGGCGTTCTATTTCCTCAATTTGGGATAATGTCTTGAACAATAATTGCTCATAGGATGGAATATCCTTACAAACAATCCGCACTAAGAAATCTGCTTCTCCAGTAATGATGTAACAAGAAACAATTTCATCTATTTCTTTGACTTTGGTTAAAAAGTTTTGACGTGCATTTTTTTTCTGCCAAGCCAAGGATACCAGAACAAAAGTTTGGACATTCAATCCGATGCTTTGCGGATTTACGTGTGCGTGATAACTTCTTATCACTTCACTTTGCTCTAATTTTTTTACCCGTTCTAATGTGGGTGCGGGAGACAGTCCAATTTTTTTGGATAAATCCAAATTAGTAATTTTACTGTTTTCTTGAAGGATTTTCAAGATTTTCAAATCGATTTTATCGAGTCTTTCAGTCATTTATTTCAATTTCTTTGATCTACAATACAAACACTCTAATTTAAAAGTGCTTACCACAAAATTGACTGCAAATATACAATAGTACAAAACAAAAGAAAAGTCAGACTAGGTTAAAACAACATTAATTCTATCTGACTTTTCTTTTTTAATATATTTCCTAATATTATTCGCCTATTATGGGAAGATCCCCAATGCCAAATAATCGCCACTAATTTTATTCAAGGCACTCACGAAGGCAGCTGTCCTCATATCTTTGATGTTCGGATTGCTGACAAAAACATCCC
The DNA here is from genome assembly GCA_020629255.1 of Saprospiraceae bacterium. Lineage (GTDB taxonomy): Bacteria > Bacteroidota > Bacteroidia > Chitinophagales > Saprospiraceae > JAHDCE01. The sequence continues at coordinate 19,401 of JAHDDR010000048.1, forward strand.
TGATTTGGCGGTACGCTTCTATCATGGTTTCTTCTAATCCAGAATTCACCAAGTCGATTTCGTCCGCACCTTTTGTTAGGATACTTCTTTCTTTTGGCCCGATAACTTTACCGGTGAGGCGTTCAACTGTAGACACCAAATTTTCGTAAGCATTAGAATTGAATCGTTTCTCCATTCGTCCGAAACGCATATGAGATAGATTCTTAAGCCATTCGAAATAAGATACCGTTACACCTCCGGCATTGATATACATGTCCGGAATCACAATAATTCCTTTATCATTCAAAATATCTTCGGCATCAGCCATTACAGGCCCATTAGCTGCTTCTGCAATAATTTTCGCTTTGATACGAGGAGCGTTCTCTTTTGTAATTTGGTTTTCCAATGCAGCAGGAACAAGAATATCACACTCTAATTCTAGAGCATCTTCCCGTTTGGGTAAGTTGGTTGCCCCAGGAAAATCCATGATGGAACCCGTTTCTTTACGATGCTTCATCAAGGCATTGATATCAAGACCATCCTTTTTATAAATGGCACCTTCATATTCTGCTACACCAATTACTTTTACATCTCCTTCATTAATGGAAATATTTGCGGTGTGATAACCTACATTACCCAAGCCTTGTATAACCATGGTTTTACCCGCTATCCCTTGAGTTAAGCCAATTTTCTCCATATCTTCCTTGAAGCTCATTACTTCCCGAAGAGCATAGAACACCCCACGCCCTGTGGCCTCCGTTCTTCCCCTAATCCCATTTTGATTCACCGGCTTACCGGTTACACAACCTGCTGCATCTATCTCTCCATGCTTGAATGTTGCATAAGTATCCAGAATCCAAGCCATTTCCCTCGATCCTGTTCCATAATCCGGAGCAGGAACATCAATACCGGGGCCAATGAAATTTTTCCGTATCAGTTCTGTCGTATATCTACGAGTGATTTTTTCCAATTCATATTCGCTATATGATTTAGGGTTAATTTTCACTCCTCCTTTGGCTCCTCCAAAAGGCACATCCACAATAGCACACTTGTAAGTCATGAGTGCTGCCAAGGCCATTACTTCATCCTGATTTACAGACATAGCATATCGAATACCTCCTTTCGTGTGTAAACGGTGATGACTATGTTGAACCCGGTATGCTTCGATGACATGCACTTCATCCCCTATGCTTACAGGGAATCTCATTTGATATACGGCATTACATACTTTGATTTGTTCTAGGAGTCCTTTGGGTAAGCCGGTATGTACGGCGGCTTTATCGAAGTTTCGTTCGACGCTTTGAAAAAAGCTCGGGTGCTTTCCGCTCATTTATTTAATCTTTGATTTGACGTTCTAAGTTAGACAATTTCCGTTCTATTAATAGAAGAAAAATCATAATGCCGATGTAGATAGCTAAAACAGTTGCTAATACGACATAGATTTTTCCATTACTTTCCATCATTGATTGGGATTCTTGAGCCATCGCCCATTGACTAAGCAATAGGAAATAACATAATAATTTCACCTTTCTCATTGCCTTATAGTTTATGTGTTTCACATTAGGAATTCACGCAATTTGGAAACTTAAATCCAATAAAACAAACGAATCCATAAGTTTTTTTGCCCGATTCCAAAATTTAAATTAGGCTTTAGCCATTTTACCTTTTATTATTCTATTCTTCCAAGTGTTTTTCTTCCAGTCTAAGATATCGATATGCCAAATTAGCCAACCAAGCTCCTAATAAGGTAAAACCAATAATTGCTGGATAAAATACCATTCTCATGGTGTTATCCAAGTCTTCTCCTCCTAAACCAGGATTCCCTCCATTACCAGGATGCAGACTATCGTATAGCCTGGGAATGACAAATAATAAGGGGATTAGAGTGGTAAATGCAAAAATATTATAGACAGAAGAGACTCTTGCCTTGACTTCATCATCTTCAAAAGAAGAACGGAGCACAAAATATGCCAAATAAATCAGCATAGCAATAGCCGACATGTTTTGTTTCACATCGAAACTCCACCAATCTCCCCATGTCCATCGTGCCCAAATGGCTCCAGTAATCAAACCGAGTATGCCATAGAGTATCCCAATTTGTGTAAGAGCCAGAGCCGCATGATCATATTTTGTGTTCATACTTTTTAAGTAAAGACCACTGTATATCATGGAGATAAATAATAAAATCAGCATGGCGAACCAAAGGGGCACATGATAGAACAGATTCCGAATGGTCTCATACAGAATATTGCGATATGGAAAAGTAAGTCCTTGCGGTTCATGGATTCGTCCCAAATCATTGCTCCATAAAAAGCCTCTTGAAATAGTTGAATCCGACAACGTTACCTGAATGGCTCCCGGCAAAAGGGAATAGCCATCTATTTCATTATCCAGAATTAGGGTAAGTTCCTTAGATTGTTCCTCCATTTGGTGTATTGGCAATCTAAAATCCGCCGTAAGGCGAGTATTTGAAAGCACCTTGATATGACTGGTTGGCACAAAATGAGTAGAGTCCAATTTGAGCCATGCTTTCAGTTCCTTGGCTTCCTGAAAATGGGAATTATAGGCCTTAATTTGTAGGCTTATGGTGTTGCCCCATTGTGTCCGTTCCGGAGCCACTTCCAAAATTCCGGGCTTGAGCGGAATAAGCAACCCAGCTATCAAAGCATATAAAACCAAAACGGCTCCAAGTATTTTCCACCAATGTTTCATTCTGTAATACTCGTTTAATCTCTCCACAAAAATGGGAATAATATATAAGCTAATGCCCATAAAATGGCATCTATTGCCAGAAGTATCCAAATATCTTCATTTACAGAGGTATCTGTGATGACTCCTAAAGCATTGGCTGTTATTTTTATGAGGGATACCAAAACAGGGATCATTAATGGGAAACCCAGAATGGCCATTAGGGTAGCTGAATTTTTTGCTTTATTGGCTATGGCAGAAATGAATGTGAGGATGACCGCCATTCCCAGGCTTCCTAAAATTATGGCCAAAAAGAATAGACCCTTATCTTTTACAGGGTTACCGGTTACGGTTCCAAAAACCAAATACGTAAGAAGATTCAAAAGAATCAGCAACAATGAATTGTATGTGATTTTGGAAAAAATAACTGCGGTAGGGTCTGCCAATGTATAATAGTATAGTTGGCGATTTCCGTTTTCCCTCGAAAAACTTTTGGTTACCGCATTTACGGATGTGAACAAGCTCATGATCCAAAACAGAACATTCCATGTGGGTGGTGCTACTCGGATAAATCCGTTATATACGATAAATACGGTTGACATCACATATAGTAAGATACCGCCTAAAGCATATTTGCTACGCCATTCCAGCAAAAATTCTTTGCTTATTAAGATGGGTATTTGCCTAATGGTTTCCATGCCTGCAAAGGTACATTGGATTTATCACATTTCGGATAAAAAAAGCCGTTATGGGCTTATCCATAACGGCTCTTAATTATAAGAATAAGATTTTAGGCATGGGCTATTAGAATCCTAATCCACCCATTTTTGAAAGGTCTTCCGGATCTACTTCTTCATAACCTTCATCATTGATGATGAATACATCCTTATCGAAATCTGCCTTGACTTCTTGGGCGGTGTATGTCATGGAAAACATGGGATTTTTTATAGTATATTCCATAGGAAATCCTTCTAGAGATGCATAATCAATTCCTGCCTGATTTGCCATATCTCCCATGTTTACATCAATCTTATCGGTAATGTAAAGGGTCATTTCGTTGCCATTAGCATCTTTGCCTTTAGCCTGATAACATTTGTATCCTGCAATTTCTTTTGTGTTCTTCTTATCATATGTATATTCGATTGAAGAGGCTTGTTCTTGTCCTTCTTCAACATCGGACTTTTGTTTTTTCTTCGCTTCTTCAATATCTTCAGCAGTCAAATTGATCTTCATTTTCTTGGCCATCATGTCCATCAAGGTCGTTATTTCTTTGCTTTCTTTGTCTGTATAAGATTTTATAGAAACCATTCCTCCCATAATAGACATTACCGTACAAGTTTTCTTTTCAGAAACGAACATTTCCATTGTGGAGCCTTTCATCATACTAGCTTGCATATTGTCAGCATCAACATCTGTTACCTTATATTGAATCTTGACTTCTTCTTTGATTTTCTTTTGTGCAAAAGAAGCGGTTGTCATAAAACTTAAAAGCGTTAGCGCTAAGAATAATTTTTTCATATTAAAATGGTATGATTAATAAATATAAATGACTCTGTGGTTCTATTCCACAATTATCCAATACCAAAATAACGATTTTTTGTTGAGTTCTGTATCAGGTTTAACCAAACCCTAACAACAAAATCCCGAAATTTGTTCTTGGACAAATTTCGGGATAATAAACCTTCATAAGGTTCGTCGGTCTGCTTGCTTCAATGGCAAGATTATCATAATATTATGAATTTACCCGTTCCGATAATAATATTGGAGGAATCTGCGATTCGAATAAAATAAGTGCCCGACCCCAAACCCTGGGTATCCAATACGGGATAGCTCTTCTTCAGTTCTACGAACTTAACCACTTCCCCTACAATATCTGTAACAGAAATTCTAATATTTTCATCAATATGACTGAATCCTTGAATCAATTCCAACTTAACGTGCTGCCCTTCTTTTGTAGGATTTGGATAAATATGTATTTCTGACGACTCTACACATTCGGCAAATGAAACGGTTCTTATATCTGAATAATCAAATGAATCATCCAAATCCACCATTTTTAATCTGTAATATAGTTTGGTAGTCATTATCCTACTGTCATCTTTATATTCATATGATGCCGCTTCCGTACTGCTACCTTGTCCAAAGATTGTTTCAATGGAATAAAAATCTCGCCCATTCGTACTTTTTTGAACTTCATAGTAGTCAAAATCAATTTCTGAAGCTGATTTCCAAATTAGTTTCCCTTGGCAATCTATTTCTTCGGCACTGAATCCAATCAACTCTACAGGAAGAACATTAGAACGTATTGCTATAGGATAATCCCCACCCAAATACCTTTCTCCAGGATCCGCACAATAGCAGTTTGTAAAACCAGAATCAGCACTTGGCATAATTACAGCAGCCAAACCCAAAACAGGATCACAACCCGAACCCACAATAGTTCCCGAAGCGGTATGGGTACTTCCACTTGTTATTGCGGGAATTGTAATAGTTGCCTTGACTCCTTCCGTTTCATCTATCCCATCCAGAGTGGCATTGACACAATAAAAATCTACCTCAACGGCCTGATCCGCATTTCCTCCAGTATTGGAAACTTCCAGAGTGTACGTATAGGTATCCGTATCAATATCATGAAATAAGCTTGTGAAATTCAAGCCATAGATGGGTTTTTCCAACTGCACTCCTGTCATAGCTGTTCCTGTATTGACTTTTGTTGCAGGGCATGTTGATACTCCGCAGGTAAGCCCGCCTATTTCTGCCGTGCTTCTCAGTTCAACATTCGATGAAGAACAGGCCAGATTCTCTGATGAAATAATATCGAATTCGATAGTCATCGTTGAGTTAGTCACCCCTGATGGATACTTGAAGACCACGACCTCTCTGCCAAGCACTGTAGTCGTTTCTACAAAAATTGGACAATCAGAAGTGCTACAACTTACACCTCCATTATAAACAAGACCTTCTGTCAACGTGACAAAAAGCGAATCCGTGCTTCCTGTCGTCCCGCCAGAAATAGTGGCATTCACCATGATGGTCTTCATATCGGTGCACCCAGTAAAAATATTATCCGGAGAGAGGCTTGAAGTCAATGTTGTACTATAAGGTAGTGTAACACCATTTATATTCAAGGCTGAACTAATAATGGTTTCGCCATTACCTGTGGCTACTGCTGTACAAGGAGCTGTTCCAAAGGTTTGAATGGACAATGGCTCACCACTTATCATTTCACAAGTTGTGGTCATTAGCCATCTAATAATTACTTCATTTTGTCCAGGATTTGTTCCTGCTCCAGCAAGACCT
>JAHDDR010000049.1:0-20660 GCA_020629255.1 Saprospiraceae bacterium
GGTGTTAATCAGGATTTTCTCTAACTTGGGGCTACGGACACTTATGTGAGACGTTGGCGGTAATTTAACCTTTACAAGAAATAGCCTCTAAGAAAGAACTTTAGTTAATGTACACAGTATGAATAAAGTAGCTTATTTGACAGTTTTCGCAGTATTATTATTTACTGCTTGTAATAAAGATGAATCAATTACACCAGATAATGGAATACCTGTAGTTCAGGTTGAATCTACTTATACGATTTTAAAAGATGAAAATATCATTTACGCTGAAGGACTGAGTCATAGTATGACGAGTACTTCCTCTTTTGCTATTCCTCTAAAATTTGATGTTTACTACCCCGATAATAATGCTAGCAATAGACCGGTTTTTATGTTTATTCATGGTGGAGGGTTTACAGGAGGGACAAAAACTAAGCCTGAAATTGTAGATATGGCTAATTACTATGCTTCAAGAGGTTGGGTTTTTGTTTCTGTAGATTATAGAACAACAGAGGAATTAGGTACAATACAAGGAATGACTCAAGAAGAATTATTAACATTTTACAGAGGAATTGCCCCGCAAGAATGGATTGAAAATGCTTTCCAAGGAGCACAGAGTTTGGAGCAGGTTAAGCAAGCCACCGCTATGTATCTCGCCCAAAGGGATGCAAAAGCCGCTCTTCGTTGGATTGTGGCTAACTCGCCTACCTATAACATAAATACAGACTTTATGACAGTCGGAGGAGCATCGGCAGGAGCGATTACTACCATTGCTCTGGGAATTTCAAATCAAGAAGATTTCAGAGACGAAATTACCATTAATGATGACCCTACACTTTTCACTACCAACTTAAACGAGACTTATGTAGTGAGAAGTATGGTCTATTTCTGGGGTTCAAATATAAAATTAGATGTATACGAAGCGGTTTATGACTTGGATCAATATGACAGATATGACACCAGTGATCCTGAATTATTCATGGGGCATGGTACTGCAGAGGATCTTGTTACGCCTTATGAAGAAGCACTTGAACTGCAAGGCATCTATGACTCTTTGGGTATTCACAATGAATTAGAGACCCTACTACTACCGAATGGCGCCCCTGCAGGACATGGGGCTTGGAATGCAGTAGTAGATGGAAAAGGCCTATCTGAATTATCTTTCGATTTTCTTGTAGAGAGACAAAATTTAAGGGTTGAATAAATAATTATAGCTAATATATACACCTATAAGGGCGGATAAGAATCGGACCGCCCTTGCGGATTGGAAATTCCTCTCCAGCTTTTTCAAACAGGGGGGAATCGAAACGGGGGAGGATAAAGAAAGGTGTGAGTCTAATAGTTAGATAGCCAATAGACCATAGAATAATTCTTCTACATTTAATTGGGATGGATCATTTTTTTAATCTTTTTTAAATATATATTCATCATCATAAATTAGTGTGATTTCTTGTTTATCATTTTTGTTAAACTCTATTTTATCTCCATCAATCCCATCAATAAAAATATTTTTAGATATTGGAATTAAAGGATATTCGAAGGTTTCGTTTTCGTCAAATTCAATATAATAAAGCTGTTTGTTTTTAATCGTAATTTCAACTTTATATTCTTCTTTTTCATCTTTATATAAATAAGTGCCTAAATAGTTTTTATAATTCTCTAAATGGATAGAAATAGAAGTAATTAATTTGGAACTCCAAATGTTCCAATCAAATGTTTTGGAGGTCGATCGTAACATTTCCATTAATAAATCTCCCATGCCGTCCGAATTAACTAACATAACAAAACCGTCTCCGTTTTCTGGATTCATAGCCATAAAGCTATAGAAGCCGGGAGTTCTTCCTGAATGTGAGAATAATAATAGGCTATCTTTTTTTATTAGATCAAATCCTAATCCATAATCTTCTCCGGTAAATATTTGATGAGCAAGTTTTTGACTTAAAAATGGATCTTTTCCCCTAACAATATTTGCGATTTTAATAGAAAATTTTGCTAAATCTTCAGATGTTGAAAACAATCCACCTCCACTTTTTTGATTTGTATTTCGATAAAATCCTTCATGTACTTTTTCATTTTTATAAGCGTAGCAATAATTATGATTGTTTGGATTTGGGAATACCGTTTCAAAAGTGCTGTTTGTCATTTCAAATGGTTCTAAGACCATTTCTTTAGCGAGTTCTTCAAATCTTTTTTCTGTAATATCTTCCAATATTTTTTGAATTAAATTATAACCTTGATTCGAATACTTGTAAATTTCTCCCGGTTTTGAATCAAATGAAATGGCTTGTATGGCAGTTTTTCCATTAAGTAATTCTTCCAGAGAATATATTTTATCCCCTTCAATAAAACCTTGATCTTTGGCCTTCATTATTTGATTTTTCTTAAGTCCGGATCGATGCTGAATAAGCATTCTCAAAGTAATAGGAGTATTTTTTGTATATTCATTTTCGGGTAATTTCCAAGACGTCAAATATGATCTAATATCAGTGTCTATGTTTAAGATCCTCTTTTCTTGTAGCTTAAGTACAACAAGCGAAGTAATGGATTTACTGATGGAACCGACCATAAAACGGGATTGGTTTTCAACATTGATCTGTTCCTCTTTTCTGCAATACCCGAATCCTTTAGAATCTTCAATTTTGAAATTACGAATGGTAGTCAAAGAAAAACCGATGGCACCATAGTGTTCCATTCTTTCTTGGAGCGTATAATAAATAGGTTCGTTTTCTATTTGTATCTTAGGGATTAAATTATTTTCTATTTTAGATAAATAGTGTTCTTCACTTGTTTTTATTTTCGAATGACAGGCACAAGCAGAACAAAAATAACTAAAAATAAGCATGTAACAGATTATCTTAAAAGGGTAGGGTTGTCTGTGAAATCTTCTCATTACTATAAAATTTTAGACAAAGTTATGTTCTCATCTTATAAGAAGATTGTAAGATTGGGACAAAGGCTTACTGGTCTAGAAATTTCCAAAAATAATGGAATGATTCAGGGTTGTTTCTAATTTGATTGAGCAGTTTATTGGGTGATTCTCCGGTTATGGATTTGAATTGGTGAATGAAATTGGATTGATCATAATATGAGATGTCACCAATTAAATTCGAGGCTTTTTTCTCTCCTTTTTTAAAATTATCAATAGCCATTCTAAATCGGACAATATTTTTATACTCTTCGAATGAACAAAAAAGATACTTTCGGAATTTTCGTAAAATAGTTCTTCTGCTCAAGTTTGTTTTTTGTTCTAAATCATTCATTTTAATGTTTCCAAGTGATTCGTGAACAATTTTTACAATTTGAACCATTTCGTCTAATGGTTTTTCTTTATATAGACTTAGTAGATGTTGTTCCAACGCATCAATTCTATCATTAAAATGATTGATTTGATAAATGTTCTTGAGTTCTGTTTCTTCATTGATTTCAAAAACATCATTGTTATGAGGGGTGAATTTGTCAACATCAAAAAAATGATGTATGGATAAGGTTTTAAAATGCATGCCAACAATGTCATAGTTGTTATAAATGACAGCTTTCCTGAATTTTGTTCTTCCTGCACTTAAAATGACGGAATGAATTTTATTTTGAGGTCGAACTTTGAAAATTTGGTCATTGATATCTAAAGAAGAATTGGAAAATATATTTAATGTGTCAATAAAATGTGGATAGTAGATGAATTCTTTTTTTTTATTATCATCTGATTTTATGATATAATAGGATATTATGTGTTTTTTTATTACTTCTGATTTTGGTTCGAATTCTTCAAATATCATTGCGACTTTTTTACCAATCAAGAAAGTTAGATATTATTTTTTACCGCTTCATAATTTTCCGAACCTCAATTTTATCCCCATTCATATATCCAACTAGAAAATAAATGCCAGAATTAAATTTCTCCAAATCAATAATAGGAGATGAAGTTCTCAGTAATTCATTACCTAAAACATCTATAATTGAATATTCCATATTCAGAAGAGGATTTTTAACGTATATTATATGAGTAGTAGGATTAGGGTAAATATCCAATATTGAGTTTTTCTCAAGATCTGTATTTAATCGTTTCCCCGTACAAGCCGTTTGACTTTCAAAAGCACCCAAATCCACGACATCAAAAATTCGATTGTTTCCTAAAATATCTGTTGGAAGAGAAGAAGCATAAGAATTATTTCCGGCATTCACCGCGGGAGAACATTCGTTCAAAGAAAAACCTGCATTCAACATAATATCACCCACAAGATCCTCAAATAAAGGTTGTGTATGTGTGCCGATAGCACTAGACCCTTGTATATAACAATGATGCGTATTTAAATTCAGGATATTATTGTTGTGAGCCAGAAATTGTTTTTGGAAAGAAGCAGTTTGATGAGCAAAAATAGAATTATAAATATTAATGTCGAATTGATCGCCAAAGCCAACCTGAATGGTCAATAAATATTTATCCTTGGTTTCACCAATAACCGTAGTGTTATAAATGTCAGCACTTTGATTTCTAGTTGTAGCAATAAAAGATAAACCATTCGAAAGGGCAGAGGCATTATGGGCAAAAATAGAATTTTCAATATAAGTATATAAAGAATTATTCGCCTCCATCGAGCAACGAACCAAAGCCGTATTGTTAGTAACCGTTGTAGAACGGATATACAAGTTGGTTTCATTGCTATGATACAGGGCACTACCATAATCTGCTGTGTTGTTTTGGAAATAGGAAGCATTAATATTTACTTCTGGAGATAATGTAGCAAAAATTCCAGCACCATAAATCGCCTTGTTCCATTTTACCTTTACATTTTCTAAAGTAAGGGTAGAACCCACACAATAAATTCCACCTCCTCTGGCTCTTCCAAATGTATTGGGATCGTTGGCATTGCCATGTTTTATTGTAATGCCATCTAAAAGAACGTTGTTTACATTTTGTAATTTGACTACATGGTAAGAATTGCCGTCAAAACCGGAAATATTATCTATTTCTCCCGAAAGAATGGTGGCGTTATTTTCGGGGGCTCTTGTACCACCTCCATTGGGGTAACCTCCGAGTAAATTTACGTTGGAAGAAAAATCAAAAGAAATGCCTCTAGTCGTGCTAATGGTAGGTGTATAAGTTCCTTTAGCCATATGAATGGTTTTGTCAGCACCTTCTGCTAAGGCATCCTGTAAATCGGTGTAGGCATCGACCCAAGAAGAACCGTCGTTATTACCCGCTGCTGTGTGATCGACATAAATATCCGAACTGGAAATAGCATTACTGAAGGTAATATTCTGTCCATTAAAAATACCTTGTTCTGGCAAAGTATAAGAACCATTGAAACTAGCACAATAGCCGACCGTAATATTTTGTCCGGGAGAAATGGTTCCATTCCATTCGATATTTGCCGCAGTATAATCATTTCCATTTTGGGTAAGGGTAAAATTCCAATGGTCGTAAATGCCTTCAATCTGTGACCATTCCAGAAGCCAACCTTCTATATTCACACTTCCAATATTTGTGATAATGATGCTGGCACAATATCCATTGTTCCATTCGTCATTGACAGAAAAATTCACATCCACGGCAGAAACATTAGGCGGGATAACATGGATGTTGATGTTGTCATTTGCTGTCATTCCATCATCATCAGTAGCAGTTGTCACGAGTGTGTATGTACCTTCCGTTGTGGCAGTCCATGTAGCTTCCCAATAATTTCCGAAAGTATTTGTAGCGATTAATGTTTGTCCACCTATTTGGAAACTGACACCCGTGATGGTTCCATCCGAATCTTCTGCAAGGGCTTGTAGGGTGATGCTATTCCCTTCTACAACGGTTACTCCATCCGTAGGGGCAGAAATAGTAATCGTGGGTGGTGTTGGAGGGGGTTCGTTAATGATGTCAAAAGTAATACTTGTAGTAGACGTTTGATTGTCGTTATCTGTTGCCGTTACTTCAAAAACATATGTTCCCGTAGAAGGGGGATTCCAACTCGCCGTGTATGTGTCATTGTTGGATGTATATGTGGTAGGCGTTCCATTGATGGTAAAAGTAACGGTGCTGACTGTTCCATCATTGTCAGTGATGATGGCTTCCAAATTAATATTGTTCCCAATAATATAAGATGCTCCATTTGTTGGACTGGTGATATCAATAGACGGTGGAGTAGGACCAGCATTGGTATCCAAGGGATTCCAAAAATTACCTGTCATCATAAATAAAGAAATGCATCGCAAAGTATTTCCAAAATACCAAGGGGGGGAATCCATCGTATTAACGGTTTCGGTATACATCTGATCCAATAAACTCTGGTAGGATGCATTGGCTCCCATCACGCCTAGTGCATAGGTAGAAACGAAAGTAGGGGAATGGTAACCGCCCGAACCTCCAGTTTGGGGAATAGGGCCGCCTACAGCACTTGCTCCAACGGATTGTACATGACTAGCCATGCCATTGCAAATATTTTTAGCATTCGTGTCATCGTACCATGCCACATCCGTAGCCATTCTCCAAGGATTCCGACAAGCATCCCATCCGTATTCATTCGGTCCATTACATGAATTGGCAACACCATTGTGATCCGACCAATTGCTGACCAAACCCGTAGAAATATTCACATTATTATTAAGAAGAGTATAACTTGCATTTACGCAATTATCCCAAAAAGAAACATCATTCATGAATATGCCATACTGTTTGTAATACGCCGGCGATTGATAACTTGGATTCCTGCAATTATTTCCAAAACCCCATTGGTCGCCATTATTGAGCTGATAACTTCCATTAGCTGTTACGGGTTGGATTTCGTACGTTTTTATATCATTGATGAGTTGTGTAACGTCTGTTACATAATTATGGGGTGTAGTCGTATTGGGCCATTGATGATTGGCGACCAATAATGCCATGGCTGCATCCACTTCTGCATCTGCTGCTCCCCCCGAACCCAAGGTTCCACTACAACCATTTATTTTCCAATTCATGACCCCATTGCCATTCATGTTATCTTTGTAATATTGCCATAAACCGTCGAACAAATCTTTGTCGGCGGCATAGGCTGCGAGTAACATGCCATAAGCAATTCCTTCGGAAACGGTTTCGGTGGGTGTATCATATTTTACTCGATATTTCCCGGTGCCACAGGCTTCAACGTAATCGGTTTTCCATTGGTTGTAAGCATCGGCAGCGTCTTGTGATGTACCATCCGTTCCTCCCGAGGGAAGGTTGGTCGGAAACATAACACTTCCCGCATAAGATGTATTACTGCCAAATGGGACAGTTGGATTGTTCGGTGTGTTGATTTGAGCGAGTAATGAAAGGGTAGGGGAAAGCCATAACGCCCAGAAAATTAATTTTCTTAGAAAAATCATATTAGGAATTTGGTTAGGTTTAAATAAGTCTTTTTATTCTCGTATTATTGTCAACGGTCCTTTGAAGGGGTTGAAATCTTCTCCCAAAATCAGAATGTAATAATAAGTGCCAGCGGGCAAATCACGACTTTCATATTTGCCATCAAAGTTATTATTATATGGTTTGGATGCGTATACTTGATCGCCCCAACGATTTATGATAACAACTTGATTATCCGGGAATCGATCCAACCATGGAATGAACCAGGTGTCATTGTAGCCATCATTATTCGGCGTGATGGTATTGGGGACAATCAAACCCTGATCCGTAATTTCTGAAACATTAACTGTGATATAGAAGGTATCAGTACATGACCATTCATTGGTAACAAGGATGCCGTAGGTAGTGGAAGCTTCTGGTAGGGCTAAAACTTCTGGGCAATCTATACAGTTTAGACCCGACGTTGGATTCCAATTGTAAGTATAGGATGAATCTCCTAATATCCCAATAATTGCAGATTCACCAATAAAAATGGTAGTGTCTCCGTAAGATTCGGCATAAACTCCTTCAAGGACATCCAATTGTAATGTATCATACGTTGTGCAACCTGAGGCATTGCTAACGGAAGCTATATAAGTTCCTCCATTCTCTAAAGAAACATTTTCAATAAAAATAGGGTTCAGGGTGTCAGTAAAACCGAAAGGTCCTTCCCAATTGTAGATCCAAGTAGAATCGAAGGTGGTTTCTAAAATTACATTTTCTCCTTCACAAATAGGGCTTGTAATTTGAGATTCCAAACTAGGGAAATCGTTGACAAGAACAATGGTATTGTATATTCCGGTGCAACCGTTGTCATCGGTAACTATTACAGTATAAGTGCCACTGTCAGGAAAATCAGAAGCATCGATAGAAGGGTTTTGATTGGAAGAATTAAAACCATTCGGACCCGACCATTCATAATTCCAATTGGCTAATCCAGAAACGGAAAATTGAATCGGTTCTCCCCAACAAACCGGAGAAGTGTTACTTGCACTTTCTTCTACCGGACCATAAACATCTACATCGGTACTTGCAGTAGATGTACATCCATTGCTGTCTGTAACGGTAACTATATATATATCGGGTGTTGATGGATCTACATTTTCCAAAACAGGATTTTGTTCATTCGAACTGAAACCATTATTACTGCTCCATTCGTAAGAAATTCCTCCTGAAGAATTGAGTTGTATATCTTCCCCTAAGCAAGTAGGACCATTGTTCGAAGCCATAGCAACGGGTAGTGCATGTATAATGACTGAAGTGATGTCCGTATTAGAGCAACCATTGTTATCTGTTCCGGTAACCGTATAAATTCCGGCATGAATCGGAGTAACCGGATTTATAGATGGATTTTGTTCTAATGAAGAAAATGTATTGGGTCCCACCCATTCGTAAGAACTACCCCCTTCTGCAAATAAATTCAAGATTTCTCCTTCACAAATGGGTGAATTATTAGTGGCAAGGATCGACGGTAATTCGTAAATAATTACTTCTGTTGTTGTCGTATTGCTACAATTGTTATCATCTGTAACGGTAACCGTATATGTTCCGGCATTATTGAGTGTAACAGAATTAATCATCGGGTTTTGATCATTCGAAGAAAAGCCATTGGGTCCTGCCCATTGGTAAGTTGTTCCTCCTTCTGCATAAAGTTCTAATGCATTCCCCAAGCAAACCGGTGAGTTACTCGAAGCGAGTGGAGTTGGCAAATCATTAATAATGACCTCCGTCTCGCTGGTGTTGGTGCATCCATTATTATCTGTAACGGTAACTGTATATGTTCCCGCATTAGCTAGAGTAGAATTATTTATTGTAGGGTTGTTACTATTTGAAGAAAAACCATCCGGTCCTTCCCACTCATAAGATGTTCCTCCTGATGCAGAAAGGATGATATATTCTCCGAAACAAATCGGAGAATTATTTATGGATTGTGCATCGGGTAGGGTATAAATTGTGATGTCAATAGAAGCAGTATGGGTGCAATTATTCGCATCGGTAACTGAAACTATGTAAGTACCATTGGCATTGAGGTCAGCTTGAATAATAATGGGGTTTTGATCATTGCTTGAAAAACCATCGGGACCCGACCACTCAAAAGAAACGCCCCCTTCTGCAAATAATTCCAAATCCTGATTGTCGCAAATCGGGCTATTACTCGAAAGAGTAACGCTAGGTGCAGGATGTATGATGATTTCTATGGATGTGGTAGCGGTGCAGTCATTCCCATTGGTGACGGTAACCGTATACGTTCCTGCTGAAGAAAGGGTAGCAGTAAGAGTCGGATTTTGTTCTAAAGATGAAAAAGAATTCGGACCCATCCATTCATAACTGACACCTCCATCGGCATTGAGTTGAATTTCTGACTGCTCACAAATCGGTGAATTACTGGATGCCGAAGCCGTAGGCAAAGGATGGACAGTCATGTCAATAGAGCTGCCAATAAATTCGCAACCTTCGATAGTCGAGGTAAAAGAAACGATGTCTCCATCTTCGATACTGCTTGTAGTGTACGTTGGGTCACTTCCAGATTGTACGACGATCCCATTTACATAGAATTCATACGTTAGATTACCTGATTCTGCGGTAAAAGTTACCGTTTCTCCTTCGCAAATAATAGTGTCACTCGCAACAAGTTCGAGTGTATCACTTTCATCGGCTAAGGCAAAAGCGGGATAAGTAAAATCAGTAATAAAATCTGCAGTTTCATGAAAATCCATTCCTGTTATAGGGTCAATGCCTGAGGTTTCATCTCCAGTATCTTCCCATTGCGGAACATTTTGGAAATGGGCAATGGTATTCCAATCTCCATCCGTGGCAGCATCATAATGCATTTTTATTCGAGCACCATCATTTCCCGCTTCTTGATAAATGTGATGATAAAAAACCGGATTGATATCACATAAAAAAGGTGCTCTGATGGCTCTGTCAAATCCTTCGTTGGTGGCGTCGGCAAATGCCATTCTTACTTTCATCACATTCGAATTGGCAGAGCCCATTGTTAATTCTAGTGGGCGGTAATAATTCGGCCAACCGACTGGATAAAAATAAGATTGCGTATTTTCTAAATGCCGCAATAATCCTCCGGTGCCTAAGGCACTGACATAACCTTCTCCATTATTTTCAACCGATAAAATATCCGAATTAAAAACACGGACACAGTTCGTATCCAAATGGAACCGTCGGTCGTTCAATCGTAAAAAACCATCGACATAAACATCCAAGTCACCATATTTGACACCTCCTTGAGTGAGCCTTAAATCATAAAATCTTGTAATGTCCGTTCCTTGGATTCTTTGATCATTTCCATGCAAGTAAACAATTCCAATTCCATTCGAAATAAAGGCTTCATTTCCTGCATTATTGATCCAATCATGGAAGGCATAAATAGTATCCGTATTATGAAATTCCCCACCATTGTAATTCACGACATCTTCATGGACGGAAATCATGGCACCGCTTTTTACAGAAATCAAAGCACCATTATTTCCCAATTGTGAGAACAGGGAAAAGGGAAAAAATAATAAGATGAATATGTAATGATTATACTTCAATGTCGAATTGTAATTTACATTCTCATGATTTGATAATCGGATGGAATTTCAAAAGTGTCATCCGAAATATTTTCTGATGAAATACTTTGTATGCTAAAACTTTCTTTAAGTTCTCCTGCTATATTCTTGACGTTATATTGAACCGGAATCCCTTTTATCGAATGAAATTGTAACAAAGCCATTAACGGATCGTTCTTGATTAAAATATCCGTATAATCCGAAGGCATTACTCCTGTGTCTTCACTTACCCAACATTCTACAACCGTATCGGAAGATGCAATTTTGTAGAGGCGACATTCCCAACCATTTATTTTTTTTATTTCTTCCGTTTTTTGAAACACACTGTTCAACGGTAGGTTAATGGTTTTTTTCTGCATCATACTATTTTTAAAAATATAGGCTTTCTTTTCTATGCCTGTATTTCCTAAAACAGAAAAATAATTTTCTCCTTGCTTGAAAATAGTTTTATAATTATTTTTTTGTTTTTCGGTTCTGCTATCCACATTAATCATTGTATGGTTATTTTTTAAATGCCAAACCATTTCAGCATTTTCGTTAATGGATTGATTGAATGTTTTTACTACGATTTTTCCTTCAAATTGTGCTTGAAGAAAAATGGGAATAATTAAAAATAATATGGGGAATAAATATTTCATGATATTTAATTTGAGTGCTGATGATTTAATTTCCTACCTCTCCTTTCAGATTGGCAGTGTTGTAAAGGTTATCTGGGATATTACAATTACTCCCGTTTCGTTTAATGGCGAACCCACTGTTTCCGGCTGCCGGTGGTGGCACGGGAATATTCAAAGGAATGTTATTGACAATCGTAACTGGAAAACCGGCAATAACGGCTGTCACAGAAATGAAAACATCAAATGTTCCTTGTGTTCCGGGATAACCATATTCCCCTCCATTACCTCCAGTAACACTAGGGGTAAGTGTAATGGTGGCAACGCCCGCATTGAAATCAATGGGTGCAGTTAAGACACCTCCTTCTCCGGCAACACCGAATTGGCCGGCAGTTCCATCAAAACCATCTTCATAGAACGTTAAGCCTATGACATTAGGGATGTTTCCTCCTTCCCCTCCTCCGGCAGCTCCACCACCTCCGGCTCCAATCATGAAACCTAAGGTAATATTAGGGAGAGGAAATGGAAGAGGTATCGTATAAGTAATGGCAAATGCCATCGCATTTCCACCACCTCCGCCACCATAAATATTGAAGTTGTTGACGACATCTGTATTCACCGTTAGGTTAACGGCATCTCCTCCATCAAAACCTTCTCCCGTTGTTCCGTTGGCGGGATCATAAGCAATACCACCATTTCCTCCCTTTCCGATAATGTTCCCATTGTTGACCAATGCCAAAATAGAATTGGGATGTAAATTGCCGGTAGTATATGCGGGGTTGGCTGTATCTGTACTGCTAACGGTTACACCCGTATTGATAATCGAAACCACACAAACCGGAATACTTGAATTCAAGCTGGGATAAGTAGCATATAAATCATCTGAAAGGTCATAATTATCCAGACTATTGATGAGGGTAACCTCGTAGCATGGAGTAAGCGTAAGGGAATAAATAAAGTTGGTGGTTTGATTCCCACAAGCGATTTGTATGACAATCGGAAATGTTCCATCCGGAGCAAAGGGCGTAGCATGAAAGGTAACATCTACAATTCCCGAAGAAAATTGCGGATTCGGATTGATCGTATACGTAATACCCGGAGGCAAAGGAGTAACCACCGTAAGTGCTATATTCTGAGGATTCCCATTGTTTTGATTAATATCGATGGTAAAGGAAATCGAATCTTCTATCACTCTATCTATGGTTCCGGCGATGCTGCTCGGAGTCATTTCAAAATAACAATCATCACAATCTTGCATGAAGGTATTGAGCCAACATTCCCCATTAAAATATTGCATGAGGCTATCCTGATGATTGTAAATCATCAGACCTGCCTTGGGTTGTACGATGGCATCCCTTTGGGCGGTCGTCATTCGAGGGAAAAGAAGCCCCCGATCCGTCGATTCAAGGTGAAGAATGGCACTGGTATCTGGGTATAGGATATTAATACCGACCTGTGCTCTCAGACTTGTTGAACTGATAACTCCTAAGAGTATGATTATCAAAAAAGAATGGAATAATTTCATGGTCGAACTACGTTGTGTAGCCGAAAATTACGAATTATTAGCGTAATCTATCCATAGATTTAACGAGCTTTTCATCTTTATTGATAAAATGATTCGCCAATGCCGCAAATAGAATCACCAATAAAGGAGAAATTATACCAAACCCTACTTCGATTTCAGTGCCGGCAGTCAGTAGTTTGAAATCCATCCAAAACAAAATGCCAGCTAATACGGCTATAATCATACCTAATACGATGACGATTCGGGAAACAGTCATTTGTGTTTTCCGATTCTTGAATAGGAAGATGGCTGCAAGGGCTGCTATTCCGGTAAGAACCACCGCCACCAACATAATGATGTGATCATGCACATTAAAAATGCCATCGAACAAGGTCGAACTTTGGGTGAGTCCCTCCGTTTTATCTACCTCGAAAAAAGACATAGGGTCTAGGAAAAGGGAAAAGGCACTACCAGATGCCAATAACAAGAAAATAGATTGGATTCTTTGTATCATAGCAATTGAATGATTCTTTTATAAGAACACTTGTTCAAATAATTTTATTTTTACCGACGCAAATATATTACAATATCATATCCGACGATAATTTTAATGAGCTATTCGAAATATAAACGAATTTTTGAAAAAGAACAGAAACCTTTCGCTTATCTGGATAAAGACTTATTGGATAAGAATATCAGTGAAATTATTCAACGTTCGGGTAATAAAAAAATAAGAATAGCTTCTAAATCCATCCGATGTAAATGGGCCCTGGAATACTTGCTGGATCAATCTAAGCAAATACAAGGTGTTATGTGTTTCACTGCCCAAGAAGCGGCTTGGCTCGCAGAAGAAGGTTTGGATGATTTGCTTGTCGCTTACCCCACCTATTCCGAAAAAGATATAGAATGTATTTTCCCCGCATTAAGAAAAGGGAAAACCATTTACTTGATGGCAGATTTGGACGAACACCTGAGCCAGCTCCAATCCTGTGCCGAAAAAGAAAACATTACCATTCCGATTTGTTTGGATATGGACATGACCACTACATTTCCGGGCATTTATTTTGGGGTGTATCGATCTTCGGTCAAAGATGTAAAAACAGCAGATCGGTTTTTTCAAAAATTAAGGCAATGCCCTAATCTTCGTTTGGGTGCTTTGATGGGGTATGAAGCACAAATTGCCGGAGTAGGGGACAATGCAAAAGGGAAAGCAGCCATGAATTTCATTATCCGAATGTTGAAAAAGAAGTCTATCCATACCATTGCCACAAGGAGAAAAGCCATCTATGATTTAGCCTTGGAGTATGGTTTTAAGCCAGAAGTTGTAAATGGAGGAGGAACAGGCTCTTTAGAGACGACACGTGAAGAAGAATGCGTGACAGAAGTGACCGTTGGTTCTGGTTTTTATGCCTCTCATTTATTTGATAATTATCAAGTATTCAAACATCTTCCTGCTGCCGGATATGCCATCGAAATTGTAAGGAAACCCCATGAGAATATATATACCTGCTTAGGCGGAGGATATGTGGCATCGGGTACTTTTGGAAAGGATAAAGTACCTCAGCCACACTTCCCGACAGGTTGCGAATTAGTCGATAATGAAATGGCCGGAGAAGTACAAACACCAATTATTTACCAAGGAAACGAGGAATTACGCTTAGGAGATCCTATTTTTATGCGTCATAGTAAAGCGGGAGAGCTTTGCGAACATTTTCAACATTTATTAGTTATCTCCGAAGGAGCTATTATAGATAGAGTGCCGACTTACCGAGGAGATGGAAAATGCTTTTTATGAAACAGGCAAAAACCCATATGGAATCCCAACCCACGATCAAAAAATTGTTCATTTATGCTACGATTCATGGAAACCGTCATTTGTTGGAGTTCCGTGAATTTGATGAGAAAGGAAACATTACCACCGAAATCGCTTTTTACGAAGATGGTTCTGTTTATGAAAAAGTGGTGCATACTTATATTGGTGATAAAGTGGTGCAATCCAATTATTTCTCTGAAAATGAAAAGGCATCCCATACCGTTTCATTTGGTTATGATGATGATGGACACATCATCAAAGAATCTACTTGGTATGCAGATGGTTCCTTAACCATCAAGACCATAGAAAGAAATGTTGCCGAATTATCGGACACTATTGTAACCAGAGATGAGGATGGAACCGTCGAAGGAAAAACCTATCATCAATTCAATGAAGCGGGTAAACCGATCCTTGAAATTATTTATGATGATGATGGACAGGAAGAAGTTGAACGAACATCTTTCCAATATACCGATTCGGATTTACCGCTAAGGATTGAAGCTCATTCTGCAGATGGCTCTAAACCCTTTATTCGGGATTTCGATTATGTTTCCAATGATAGAGGTGAATTAGCGGCAACATATATCCGAGATGAAAACGGAAATGTGATGGGCTCTGAAAATAGAACTTTTGATGAAAAGGGAAATGTAACAAGTTTGGAAGAAATCAATCATTACACCGGCCAATATCGACAAATGGAATGGGATTTTGATGATAAAAACCATAATAATGCCATCCGTCAATTTGATCGGCATGGAAATCTGACGGTAGAAATTCTATTAAAATACAATGATTATGGACAAATCATCCATGAAGAAACGAGGGCGACAGGGCAGGGAATGACTCTAAAAGAATATGTTTATGAATATTATTCATCATAAATCCCAATTTGAAACAACAATTGTAAAAATTATCTGTCTTTAACTCATGAAATCCTAGAAAAGCATAATAACTAACTTATTGATTAAAATAAATATCATGAAGAAATTCTTTTTGTTTTTTACACTTTTCATCTTCACTTTTTCTTTCACGAATGCTCAGGTCAAAGCTCAAAGCGATAAGCAGAAAGTAGAGGAAACTTTATCTGAACTTGATTTGAGAGCTCATATCGGTTTCTTGGCATCCGATGCTTTAAAGGGCCGTGATGTCCGCTCTGACGGAATCGCGGCGGCAGCAGCCTACATTGCTTCGAATTTCCAAATGTATGGCGTGAATAAATTGCCCGGAATGGATAGTTATTATCAAGCAGTAGGCTTGAAATCCGTTACACCGCCTTCTGCCGGATTTGTTCGCGGGAAAGGAGTGGAATTGAAATATGGAGTAGATTTCATCCAATTGGATGGAAATGACGGTAAAATGATGCAAAAGAAATTCTTATTCGTGAACCATGGTTTGGAAGGAGATTATAAATCGAAAAAAGCACAGGGGAAAATCTTAGTGGCTCTTTGTGGCGATGGGGAAGATTTAAATCCTCAGTCTTGGTTTTCTATGGCAGGCGAGAAAAGAAAACGGGCGAAAGAAGCCGGTGCTTTGGGCTTGATTGAAATTTATTCGAATGCACAATTACCTTGGAAATTCCTAACCTCTTTTGCCATGCGTACATCTATGAATTTGGATGAAGGCGACGAAGAGAGCTCGGATTTCCAACACCTTTGGATGAATACTTCTGATGAGAAAGTTTTGGAGGCGATAAAAAAAGGAAAAGGTAAATTGGATATTGCCATAGAAGGAAGCAAAGTCGATCGATTCACTTCTAATAATGTAGTGGGATGGATCGAAGGTTCTGACCCCAAACTGAAAGACGAATTTGTGATTTATTCGGCTCATTATGATCATATCGGAATTGGACGGGCGAATGAAGAAGGTGATTCCATTTATAATGGAACCAGAGATAATGCCATTGGTACTTCGGGGGTTTTGGCGGCGGTGAAGCAATTTTCAAAATATCCGACCAAGCGTTCTGCATTGTTCATCTTATTTACGGCAGAGGAGAAGGGACTGCTGGGAAGTAGCTGGTTTGTAGATCATTCTCCCATTCCATTAAATAAGATTGCTTATTGTTTTAATATTGATAATGCTGGTTATAATAATACCGAGTTGGTGACCGTATTTGGTTTGGAACGAACCACAGTAGGAAAACACATGATCAATGCTTGTAAAGAATTCGGCTTACGTGCCATTGAAGATCCGGCACCAGAGCAAAACTTATTTGATCGTTCAGATAATGTGAATTTTGCGAAAAAAGGAATTCCGGCTCCTACCTTTAGCATGGGCTTTGATGCTTTTGATGATCGCATTTATAAATATTACCATCAAGCAAATGATAACCCGGATTCTGTGGATTATGAGTACATCTTGAAGTATGTACAATCTTTCCTTTTATCCGGTCGTTTAATTGCCAATGATCCTGCCAAACCTTTCTGGACCGAAGGTGATAAATATTATGATGCGGGAAAAGAATTATATGGGAATTAATGTTAGAAATTTCCTACGAACAAAAAAGGCAAGTGAATTTTCACTTGCCTTTTTTGTTCGTAGGAAATTGTCCAAGTACTTAAAAATGAGTCATTACCTTTTTTCTCAATTTACGAGTATATTCATCCTGTGCCCAATCACGATAATTCTTGGTACTCTTACAAATACAATAGCAATATCTCCTAACGCGGTCATGGATGTCATCTTCCAAGAGGCGTAGCTTTCCTAAAGCTTCTGCGAGGTCCTCGCTATTTTCGACCACCATTTCAGAGTGTTGATCAATCGCTTTTTCTAACACGGTAAAGGAACGAAGCCCCAAGCTTTTTACTTTTTCACTTTCCTCTTCAATAGAAAAACTCACATCTTCGGTTTTAACAAATTCTTTCCTGAGTTCTTCTGGCATTTTATATTTGAAATTCCTTTCGATTTCTTCATCTGTAATAATATTTTCCAAGAATTGGTTCGGACTCTTGAAAATACGTTGCCAATCGATGTGATTTTCCCATAAACCAAAACGGGCGGCGTTGTTTCCCAAATCGATAACATCAAAAGTCTTTTTGTTGGGCAAAACCCTAGAACCCCGACCAATCATTTGGAAATACAAGCTCAAAGAGCGGGTAGCACGGTTTAAGATAATGGTATCAATCGTCGGTTCATCAAAACCGGTAGTCAGAATACTTACCGAAGTCAAAATGGCATCCGGTGTATTTTTGAACCAATCCAGTATTTCGTACCTCTCTCTTTTGGATGCTGTATTGTCTAAATGCCGGATTTTATATCCGGCATATTTAAAGGATTCGTACACATTCCTAGAGGTAAGAATACCATTGTTGAAAATCAAAGTCTTTTTACCCTTGGCTCTTTGTTCGTAGGCATAAATCAGTTTGGTTTGCATTTTGTTGGAAGAGTAAAGTACCTCGGACGACTTTACAGTATAATCTCCATTAATACCTAATTTCAAAGAACCCAATCTGACATCATAACTATAAGTAGTCGCCTTGGCTAAGAAATCATTTTTTATGAGGAATGATATGGGATGCCCTACAATTAACTCATTGTAGATTTCATTCATCGGCAGTTTGATATTGGAACTCAATGGAGTAGCCGTAACGCCTAGTATGAAACATTGCTTGAAGAATTTGAATAATTTTCGGAACGAATTATAGTGAGCTTCATCCACAATGACCAAAGCCACATTGGGAAAAGAAACCACTTCGTCATTCAGACGGTTATTCAAGGTTTCTACCATGGCAACAAAACAAGAATATTGGTCTTGATCCGGCAATTCTTTGACTTTACTGTCAATGATTTTGTTCTTTACCTTGAAACCGTCGAGCATTCTTGCCGTTTGGTAGCAAAGTTCGATTCTATGCGTAAGAATCAACACTTTTTTACCAGTCATTTCGATAAAACGCCTTGCGATTTCTGAAAAGATTACGGTTTTCCCTCCTCCAGTGGGTAACTGATAGAGTAGATTATAATCATTAGGACATTTCTCAAACCGATTAAAGATTTGGTTAAGATCTTCTAACTGATAATCATATAGTTTTTTGCCGATTTTTAATTCCTGCATATGATTGTTCTATGTTTGTGGTTTCATGAATTTAAGGATACCTCCCAATAAAAAATCGCACAAAAATAATGCTTAATTTCAGTTGATTACAATTTTAGACATTAAGTTTTTATAAATTAAATTTTAATATGATGGGATGAGCATTCAAAAAGCCCCTAGATTCTACAAAAATCTAGAGGCTTTTTAAAGAGCTAACTCTCTGTTTTATCAAAACTTATATTTGATTTGAGCTTTGATTTCTGATCGTCTTGGCTTATCTATTTCTTCATTTCCTGAACCAAAAGTTTCTTGATCCGCATAATACGTTTGGGAGTACCTAAGCTCTATGGTCATATTTCGGATTCCCTTATACCTCAGATTCAGATAAAATCTTGTACCTGTGTTATAATAGGGGGGGATGAAGAAGGAATACAAAATATCATTTTCATAGGCATAAATCCTAGAATTGTAGTCATCGGTTTGAAACAAGGCAAACCGCCCAGTAAAAGATAGAGGGAATCCGATGGGTTTGTAAATCCAATCTTGCATGAGCATGTATCCTCTACTCTTCTTATTGGTAACTCCATCATCATAAATGGCCATTTCCACCCGATTTCTAAGTTCCAGGGCTTTGGAGATTTTATTGGTAATATGGAAACGGGTAAGCATTCTTCTAGTATCGACCAAAAAATCAGCATTAGTCGTATTGTCTACAGCATTTTTCTCCTTGATTTCATTTCTGAATTGAAGATAAACACTCATTTTTCTTTTGCGTTTGTAAGTCAAACGAGCAAAATATTCATGACCCTTAGAAGGTGCATCCACCCCCGAACGGAGCCAGGGGTGTTTCCAGGTATCGAAGTAAGTACTTAGAATCCAATGTTTATTGGGTTTGATTTCCAAGCCCAAATAGACCCCTGCTTCATTGTTTCCGGCACTGGTTTCTGCAAAAGGATTGGGCAATAAAAGTGTCTGATAATCTCTCGTATAATGACGATGAACTACAGACATGGCAACGGTTCTATCCAACCCAACAATGAGTCCATTTACCGTGGCAACACCCCCATTGTCACTCACCGCTGTTTCACCAAAGAAATTGAAATTCTGGAAAACCCAAGAGTAGTCCATACTTATATTGGCGAGCCTATCACCACTAAAAGCATATTGGTTATATGTAGAATAATTACGTTCCAAAGGACTATTTAATTTAGTATAAAGACCGTTGGCTGCTATGTACCAACTCTTTTTCTTATACTTAATCGTTCCCCCCGTAGCTAAATATTTGATAGAGTTTTTGTCTTCAATCTCGTTATCCGTTCTGTGCAGTCCAGATGTTTGGAGGGAGGATATTCTAACAATATTAAAGTCTTCATCAACAAGAGCTACATTGGCATCTGTTCCTCGATAAGAAGCAAAAGCCATGACTTCAAGATTGTCGGTCAAATTCAGGTTGATACCGCCTCCCCGTTTTCCAAACGATTCGGAAATAGAGGTGTAAGGGCGTAATGGCCGCCCCGATTTTTTCACATCCATGACGAAGGAACTTTTGCCACTACCGAAACCATCAAACATAATGAGCCCTTGTCCCATGTTTACTGCAAAATCTCCAAGAGCCACCCCTTTTAGGGTTTTGTTGTAATCTTTCAAGAAGATATGGGCTGTTGCAAAATCGAAGAAAGGAAATTTCTTATTGCTTCCTTTGAATAATTCTTCTCCGGCATCATTCTCTAAGGTGAATCCCCAGCTCAGTTTGGTTTCGTATTGATGCCGGAATCGGATAACGTACTTGTTCCTCCCTCCACGATA